>JAICJD010000172.1 GCA_025928645.1 Gemmatimonadales bacterium | reverse complement strand
GGGTCGGACAGGTGCTCGGTGATGGGCACCGGACCGTGGAAATAGTCGGCGTGCGTCGTGCCGAGGCAGGGGATCTCGCGCTGCGACTGCGCCCACACCGTGGCGTAGTGCGAGTGCGTGTGCACCACCCCGCCGATCTGTCCGAATGCACGGTACAGCTCGAGGTGCGTCGGCAGGTCGGATGACGGTCGCAGGTCGCCCTCGACGATGGTGCCGTCGAGCGCGACGACCACGAGGTGCCGCGGCTGGAGCTTCGTGTACGGCAGCCCGCTCGGCTTGATGACCACGAGGCCGGACTCGCGATCGATGGCGCTCGCGTTGCCGAACGTGAACTTCGCGAGCCCGCGCTCGAACAGCTCGATGTTCGCCGCGCAGACCTCTCCCCGCAACTCGATGAGGGATGCCGCGGGCGCGGTCATGAAATCCCCGCGCGCTGCTTCGCGCGCCTGATGATCTCCGCCATCACGTCACGATGCTTCGCGAAGGTGTCGTCCACCACCTGGAGCGTGGGGATGGTGTTGGGATAGAGGCCGAGCGTCTCTTCGTTGAACTTGCCGAACCCGGACTCGTGCACGCCGCTGCTGCCGCGGCCCGGCGCCGGCGTGCTGAGGTGCGAGAAGTTCCGCGCGTACTTGCCCCACACCGGCCCGAGTCCCACCTGGAACATCGGGATGAAGCCGAACAGCGCATCGTACGGCATCTCGCCCACGCACGCCACCTGCGGATGCTTTGCGCGGAGGCTCTCCACCAGCTTCTTCGTCCCCTCGTGCATGTCGCCGTTGGTGCTGTTCACGTGGCCGCCAACGATGTCGAGGAAGTAGGCGTCCACGCCATAGCGCCTGATCACGTCGTCGATGCGCCCCTCGAGGTGGTTGCGCCAGACGTCGGCACCGAGGTTCATGTAGGCGCCCCATCCATCGCCGTGGCGGTCGTTGTTCCAGTCCACCCAGTCCAGGTAGTACGGGTTGCCGTCGATCTTCCGGGTCAGCCCGCCGGCGAGCTTCGGCCATGAGGGAAGCTTCGTGTTCGCCGAGTTGGTGCCGAACATCGGCATGATCCGGAATCCCATCTTCCGCCCTTCGTCCACGAGCTGGTGGAACGCCTTCTCGCCGCCCATGCGGTCGGAGACGCGGTACTCCGGGTACTCCCAGTAGTAGCGGCCGTCCCACGCCGAGATGAACACCAGCACCCGTTCGCCGGGGATCTGCGTGCGCATCCAGCGCAGCGTCTCCAGCATTTTCGGGTAGTCGTTGAACATGTAGCCCGTGTAGTGCATGCCGTGCAGCGTCGTGGCGAGCGCGATGTCGCGCAGCCAGGACGGCATGTCGGTGCGCGACTCGTACGGCTTGAGCCCGTATGCCTGCTCCACGTGCTGCACGTGCAGCTTCTCCGCCGCCTCGGCGGTGGCGGCGCGTCCCAGGCGCCAGGTGGGTACGGTGACGCGACGGTCGTTGCGCCACGCATCGTGCTCGTGGATCGCCTCCACGCGGTAGCTCGACTCGCCCGGCGCGAGGTAGAAGCGCTTGGGCCGCACGCGGTGGTCGAGCGACGAGACGAAGAACACGTCGCTCGGCGCCTGGATCATGAGCAGCGGCGTGTTGATGCTGCCACTCGGCCCGTTCAGGTCCCCCGCGGCGAATGGATAGCCGACGAGCATCTCGTTGTCGTGCGGATCCATGAAGTTGCTGCCGCCGAAGGCGACCTTGCCGCGGGGCACGCCGCGGATGATGGTCGTCACCGTCTTCACCGGCCGCTCCATCTCCACCACGGTGTCCCACTCCACGTTCGCGCCGTTGCGGCGGAGCTTGGCGGTGAGCGTGCCCGGCGCCTTCTCCTGGCCCCCCGCCCAGACGAAGCCGGAGCAGGTGAGGGTGAGCGCGTTGTCGTCGCCGCTCACGGACATCTTCGAGCGGTCGAGGCCGTAGGTGTTCTCGTCCGTGAAGACGAGGAAGCCGAAGCGCAGGTCGCCGAAGGTGACCGACGGCTCGGGAAAGTCGTAGCTGAACTTCATGAAGCCGCGGCCACGCGGCGGGATGAAGATCTCGCTCGTCGACGTGAGGTCGACGATGGTACCGGGCGCCTCGGCGGGCGCCGGGGTCGCGGCATGGCCGGCCGTGTCGGCCGGGGAGGCGAGCGCGGCCGGGAGGCGCACCGCATCCGGGGTGACGAGGGCGCCGACACCGACGGCCCCCATGGTCTTGAGCCAGTCGCGGCGGGACACCGGGTCGGTCATGCGGACGAGCCTCGCGTGAGCACGGTGGGGCAGGCGACCGGTCGGAGTGACGGGCCGCGCTTGCGGAGGGTCAATTGATGGATATTGTATACGAATACCGTATCGGCCGCCAGCGCGCGCCGCGCCTCCGACTCCCCCACGAGGAGCCCGTAATGTCGTTGTCCCGCCGCACCGTCCTCAAGCTCGGCCTCGGCGCCGGTGCCGTCTCGTTGCTCGACGCCCTCCCAACTGGCGTGGCCTCCGGGCAGCCGGTGCACCCTCTGCTCGCGCCACCGACCGGGAAGGAGCGCTTCGTAGCGGCGCGGCCGATCCCGCTCCATCGCGTGCGCCTCACCGGCGGCCCGCTCAAGGAGCACCAGGACGCCGACATCAGGTACCTCCTCGAGCTCGAGCCCGACCGGATGCTCGCCTACTATCGCAAGGTGGCAGGGCTGACCCCCAAGGCCGAGCCCTACGATGGGTGGGACGGCGGCGGACGGAACCTCACGGGCCACATCGCCGGCCACTACCTCTCCGCGATCAGCGCCATGTACGCCGCCACCGGCGACAAGCGGTTCAAGGACCGCGTGGATTACATGGTCAATGAATTCAAGGCGGTGCAGGACAAGAACGGCGACGGCTACGTCGTCGCGCTGGAGAACGGCCGCAAGTCCTTTGGCGCGCTCAAGAACGGTGAGATCAAGGCGGCCGCGTTCGACCTCAACGGCGAGTGGTCGCCGTGGTACACCCTGCACAAGACCTTCGCCGGCCTGCGTGACGCCTACCGATTCACCGGCAACCGCACCGCGCTCGACGTGGAGCGGAAGTTCGCCGGCTGGGCCGAGGGCATCCTCGCCGGTCTGAACGAGGATCAGATCCAGCACATGCTGGAGACGGAGTTCGGCGGGATGAACGAGGTGCTGGTGGACCTCTACGCCGACACCGGTGACCCGCGCTGGCTGAAGCTGTCGTATGACTTCGAGCATCGCGTGTTCATCGAGCCCCTGCAGCGTCACCAGGACGTGCTCGGCGGAACCCACGCCAACACCCAGCTCCCCAAGCTGCTCGGCTCCGCGGAGCGATACGCGTATACCCGGCGTCCGGAAGACCTCATGGCCGCCGCCTTCTTCTACGACACGGTGGTGAACCACCACAGCTTCTCCACCGGCGGACAGGGCACCGACGAGTACTACGGCCCGCCCGACGTGATCGGCGCCCGGGTCGAGGGACGCACGGCCGAGTCGTGCAACGTCTACAACATGCTGAAGTACTCGCGCCTCATGTTCTCCATGGAGCCGGACATCCGGTATGCCGACTACCAGGAGCGTGGGCTCTACAACCACCAGATGGCGTCGTTCGACCCGAAGTCCGGGCAGATGTGCTACATGGTGCCGGTGGGGCAGGGAGTCACGCACGAGTACCAGGACATGCAGCACAGCTGGACCTGCTGCGTTGGCACCGGCATGGAGAACCACGCCCTCATCGGCGATGGCCTCTACTATGAGAATGGCGATCGGCTGTGGGTGAACGTGTACATGCCCTCCACCGCCACCTGGGCGGAGAAGGGCGTGCGCCTCGCGATGGAGAGCGACTTCCCGGAGGGCGACACGGCCGCGCTCACCCTCACCCTCGACAAGCCGCGCGAGTTCACGGTGTCCATGCGCCGGCCGTACTGGGTGGGCGAAGGTTTCGCCGTGACGGTGAACGGCACGCCGGTGCCCGTGGAGAGCCCGGTGGTCGATCAGCAGGCGCGGCGCTCCCGCCGGACGCAGTATCACGAGGCGGGGCCGGAGAGCAGCTACGTGGACATCAGGCGCACGTGGCGCAGCGGCGACGTGGTCAAGGTGACGCTGCCGAAGACGCTGCGGCTCGAGCCGACGCCGGACATGCCGCAGCGCGTGGCTCTCATGTGGGGTCCGCTCGTCCTGGCCGGCGATCTCGGGCCGGAGCCCGTGCGCACCCGCGCGCGGGGCGAGAACGGCGAGCTGCTGGAGCAGGACTCGGCTCGCACGGTGCCGGTGGTGCCCGTGTTCGTCACCGAGGAGGTCCCGGTGGAGAGCTGGGTGAAGCCGGTCGCCGGTGAGACGGGGCACTTCCGCACGGCGGGCGTGGGCCGCGAGCCCAACGCCGACGGCAAGGCGCACGACGTGGATCTCGTGCCGTTCTACCGCCTGCATCAGCGGGTGTACGCCACCTACTGGGACGTGCTCACGCCGAAGGTGTGGGAAGCCCGGCTCGCCGGGTACGTGACTGAGGCCGAGCGACTCAAGAAGCTCGACGCGGCGACGGTGGCCCAGGTGAAACCGGTCAACAAGGCCTCGGAGGCGCAGTACCACTTCGAGGGGGGCAAGGACGTGACGGTGCAGCGGATGAGCGGGCGGCTCGGCCGCGCGTCGCGCACCGGCTTCTCGTACACGCTCCCGGTGGAGGCGGGCCACCCGATGGCGCTCGTCGCCACGTACTACAGCGCGGATCGCCGCACGTCGCCGGCGTCGTTCGAGGTGCTGGTGGACGGGCAGAAGATCGCCGACCAGGACGTGCCACGCACCGATCCCGGGCGGTTCTATGACGTAACGTACGCCGTGCCGGCGGCCCTCGTGCAGGGGAAGTCGGCGGTGACGGTGAAGTTCCAGTCGAAGGCCGGCAGCCAGGTCGCGGCGATCTACGGACTTCGCATGGTCCGGGCGGACCAGCTTCCCTGAGGGGCGCGGGACGGGCGTCCCCGCGGGGGGACGCCCGTCCCGTCGAGCATTCTCTTGACAGTCTTCCAGCGGGCCCGTACTGTGTCCGCGGTCACTCTTGGATACAATATCCCGTAGTCTGGCGCGTTTAATTGGATACAATATCCATATGATGCTCCCCGCGCCCCACTGAGCACTCCCGGCGCCCGCCCGCGACGAGCGCCGCCAGTCAGCCATCGCGCCACTCCGCCGGCCGCCGCGCCACCCCACTCCGGCGACACCGACGTGCCACCGCCCTTCCCCCGGAACCCCCACAGCAGCGTGAGCCGGATTTCACAGCACAGGAGATCGATGATGCGAACCTGGATCCACCGCCTGACGATCGCCGTCGCACTCGCCGTCGCGATCGTCGCCCCCGCATCCGCACAGCAGACCGGCGAGATCACCGGCACGGTGCGCGACTCGGCGAGCGGACAACCCCTCACCGGCGCCCAGATCCTCATTCCGGGCAGCCGGCTGGGCACCACCGTCAACGCGATGGGGCAGTACACCATCCGCAACGTCCCCGCGGGCCGCACCACCGTCCGCGCCCAGCGACTCGGCTACTCCTTCGCCGAGCGCACCGTCACCGTCCCCGCCGGTGGCACCGTCACCGTCGACTTCACGGTGTCGGCTCGCGCCGTCCTCCTCAACAAGGTCGTCGCCGTCGGCTACGGCACCCAGAAGGAGGAGCAGATCACCAGCGCCGTCTCCAGCGTGGACGCCAAGGACTTCAACCAGACCCCCGCCAAGGACGCTGCCTCCCTCATCGCCGGCAAGATCCCCGGCCTCGCCGTGACAACGCCGACAGGTGACCCGCGCGCCGGCACCGAGATCAGCCTTCGCGGCGTGACGACCCTCATCGGGCCCACCAGCCCCCTCGTCCTCATCGACGGCGTCCCGGGCGACCTCAACACCGTGGCGCCGCAGGACATCGACCAGATCAGCGTCCTCAAGGACGCGTCGGCCGCCGCCATCTACGGCTCGCGCGCCTCCAACGGCGTCGTGCTCATCACCACCAAGCGCTACGACGGCGGCGCCCCGACCATCCGCTACGACGCCTACGTCAGCCGCTCCACGATCGCCAGGCGCCCGGACTTCCTCACCGCGTCCGACTACCGCTCGCTCATCTCGCAGGGCTACAACTTCCAGGACTTCGGCGCCACCACCGACTGGCAGAGCGCCATCCTCCGCAGCCCCATCAGTTCGCGGCAGAACGTCAGCCTCATGGGCGGCAGCGGTGCCACCAGCTACACCGCGTCGTTCAACTACGAGAACACCCAGGGCATCTTCCAGCGGTCCGACAAGCAGTCCATGACGGCGCGCATCAACCTCAACCAGTCGATGTTCGCCGACCGGCTGCGCGCCGAGTTCAACATGCTCACCGGCATCAATGACATGTTCATCGGGCCGGACTACAACTACATCTGGCGCCAGGCGCTGATCCGGAACCCCACCGACTCCACGGTGGACGCCAACGGCGCCTACGTGGAGCGCGGCACCTACTTCTACACCAACCCGCTCGGCCTCCTCAACACGAACAACGGGACCGACGAGGGCCGCGACATGCGGCTCAACGGCACGCTGAAGTATTCGCCGATCGACAAGCTGAACCTGTCGCTGCTCGCCGGCACGGAGCGCTATTCCGACCTGAGCGGCAGCGCCACGACGTTCCAGAACGTCGCCACCACGCAGTCGGGGCTCAACGGCACCGCCAACCGCGGCACCGGCTCCTCCACGGATCACATCCTCGAGCTCACCGGCACCTATACGCCAAGCTACGGCGATCACCACGCCACCCTGCTCGGCGGGTACAGCTACCAGGACTTCGAGAACGAAGGGTTCAGCGCCTACAACTACGGCTTCCCCACCGACCTGTTCGGCTACAACCAGCTCCAGCAGGGATCGGCGCTCTCGACCGGTCGAGCCGCAATGAGCAGCTACAAGGACTCGTACAAGCTGATCGGCTACTTCACGCGCCTGAACTACGACTGGCAGAACCGCTTCCTCCTCAACGGCAGCCTGCGTTACGAGGGGAATTCACGCTTCGGCGCGGCGCACAAGTGGGGCATGTTCCCCGCCATCTCCGCGGGCTGGCGGCTGGCCAATGAGCAGTTCGTGCGAAGCCACGCGCCGTGGATCAACGAGCTGAAGCTCCGCGT
>JAICJD010000253.1 GCA_025928645.1 Gemmatimonadales bacterium | reverse complement strand
GGGGTTCCGCCGGATCCGCGGCTCGATCTCGAGGAAGGAGAACAGATCCTCCAGGTACAGGCTCTGCTCGAACACCTGCGACAGCGAGAGCAGCACCCGCTGGATCAGGTCCCGGCTCTGGCGGAAGGAGCCCGCGAGGAACGTGAGCACGCCGATGGTGAAGACGCCCGCGGGCGAGCGGTAGCCGATCACCGTCAGATAGATGATCACTGCGTACGCGGCATAGTAGCCGAGGGTGCCCACGCCCGCGAGCAGGGTGGAGACCAGGCTCCGGCGAACCGACAGGCGCTTGTTGGCCTCGTAGAAGTCGCGGCTCAGCCGGTCGTAGCGGTCGACCAGGAAGTCCGACAGCCCGAAGAGCTTGAGCTCCTTGGCGGAGATGTCGCTCGCGCCGATGTAGCGGAGGTAGTCGAGCTGGCGCCGCTCCGGGGTCCACGAGAACAGCAGCGAGTAGCCCAGCGCCGCGAAGTGGGTCTCGCCGAGGAGCGAGGGAACGACCGCGACGATGAGCAGCACGAGAAGCCAGGGCACGTAGAGCGCGAGCGCCGCGGCCAGCGTCGCCAGCGTAATGGCATCCTGCACCGACGACAGCAGCAGCGTGAAGAGCCCGATCCGCCCGACCGTCTGCCGCCGCGCCCGCTCCAGCTTGTCGTAGAGCTCGGCGTCCTCGAACTGCTCGAGGTCGAGACTCGCGGCGTGGCGCATGAGCTCGACGCTGGTCTCATTGGCGAACAGGTCGCCGAGCAGGCTCTCGAGCAGGGAGGAGATGCGGGCGAGTCCCTCGCCGATCATCGCGACCACCAGCTCGAACAGCACCAGCTCGGCCAGCCGGTGCCAGTCGACCGCGCCTCCCCGGCCGGCGGCGCCGGCCGCCTGGACCACCTCGTCCACGATGAGCTTGCCGATCCAGAGCACCACCAGCGGCACGACCGAGCGCAGCACCCTGAGCACCAGGATGCCGGCCACGTAGCGCGGCTCGGAACGCCAGACCATGCGGAGCAGCCGCGGCACGTGACGCACCGCCTGCGCACGCTCCCGCCACCCGGGGCTCGGCGTTTCGGGCTTACGGGCACGGCCGCCGGGACGTACGATTGGAAACGGCACGCTCATGCGCACGAAAGCTAACGGGACGGGTGGATGGGAAGCGGTGAGCGGGACAGGCACACCACGCTAGGTCCCGGGCGCCACCTGTCATCCTGAGCGCCACCTGTCATCCCGAGCGCCACCTGTCATCCGCAGCGCGCCACTTTCATCCCGAGCGCAGCGAGGGATCTTGCCGGGCCGAGTTCGAGCCGTTTCCCGGCAAGATCGGTGTGCCTGTCCGCTCACCGTTACCGCTCACCCTCCACCGCTCACCGCCTCACCCGGAGGATCCCCCGATGCCCCACGTGTTGGACTGGTCCGGCCTCTGGCACAACCTCTGGTACAACCTCTGGCATCTCGGCGCCCCCGATACGACGGCGCATCCGGTGTCGCTGCTCGAGAAGCTGGTGCGGCCGGCCGCGGTGTACCTGCTGCTGGTGTTCGCCCTCAGGCACGCCGGCAAACGGATGCTGGCGCAGCTCAACCCGTTCGACTTCGTGGTGCTGCTCACCCTGTCGAACACGGTCCAGAACGCCATCATCGGGAACGACACCTCGCTCCTCGGCGGAGCGGTCGGCGCCCTGGCGCTGCTCGGCGTGAACGCGCTGCTCGTGCGGTACTACTACCGCGGGCCGGAGATGGAGCGGATCGCCGGGGTGGATCGGGACACCTGTCTCATCGCCCATGGCGAGCTTCGGGACGACGACATGCGCCGGCTCCACATCAACGCCGGCGAGCTCACCGCGAAGGCGCACGAGCGCGGATTCGACAGTCTGGGTGAGGTGGATTCCGCGGTGCTGTACCCCAACGGGACGATCTACTTCCGGGGACGCGAAACCATGTCGGAGAGCGCGCGGCACGAGGAGATTCTTCGCCGCCTCGACGCGCTGGCCGGGCAGGTCGCGGCCCTGCGCAGGTAGCGTGAATGGCTCGACGCGGCTCAGTCGCTCCGGGTACCTCGCCGGACTAGATTCCCGACCATGCCGAAGATCGCTTTCATCACCGGCGCCACCGAAGGGATCGGGCGCGCGACCGCGCTCGCGCTGGGACGCGCGGGGTGGGCCGTGGGCGTGTGCGCGCGCACCGGGCCCAAGGTCGACGCGCTCGTCGCCGAGCTCGGGCGTGAAGGGATCCGCGCCGCCGGCGCCCCGGCCGACGTGTCGCAGCCCGGGCCGGTCGAGCGCGTGGTGGCGCGGGTGACGGAGGCGCTGGGCGAGATCGGCCTTCTGGTCAACAACGCCGGCCGGCTCATCGCCCGGCCGTTCGCGGAGCTCACGCTCGAGGACTGGGACACGGTCATGGCGACGAACGTCCGGAGCCTGTACCTCGTCACCCGGGCGGTGCTGCCGGCGATGCGGCGGCGGCAGGAGGGCACCATCGTCAACGTGGCGAGTCTCGCCGGACGAAACGGCTTTCCGGGCGGCACCGCGTACACCGCATCGAAGCACGCGGTCCTCGGCTTCGCGCGCTCCCTCATGCTCGAGGTGCGGAAGGAGGGGATCCGGGTCATCACGGTCTGTCCCGGCTCCGTGGACACGGCGCTGCTGCACGACCAGCCGATGCTCCGGTCCGACCCGCAGCGCATCCTCAAGGCCGAGGATGTGGCCGACGTCATCCTCCACGCGGTGAGCCTCCCGCCCCGCGCGCTGGTCAGCGAGCTGGACCTGCGTCCCACCAATCCCTGACCGTGGGCGTTCTCGTCACCATGTGCGTGTGCCGGCAGGTGCCGTTCGCGCGGCTGCTGCCGATGGCTCGCGCCGGCGGCTGGGACGTGGACGGCATCGCGCGCGCCACCGGGTGCGGCGCGGGCTGCGGCCTGTGCCGCCCCTACCTTCGCCGGATGCTCGCGACCGGCGAGACCGAGTTTCGCGAGCTGCTCACCGAGTCCCGGGACGGATGACCCGCCGTTTCGGCCCCGCGTCGCTCGCCGCCGTTGCGGTCGTCGTGGGGTGGGTCGGCCTCTATTTCGCCTACCGGTCGAGCTGGCTCGGCGCCGCGCTCATGCTGGTGGCGACCGCGGTCCT
>JAICJD010000141.1 GCA_025928645.1 Gemmatimonadales bacterium | reverse complement strand
CGCTACGACCGGCTGAGCCGCGACTTCTACGAGGCCAACAAGCGCCTGTCGGTTCGCCGGAGCCTGGTCTCCACCCTGCTCGCGGGCGTGGGCACCCTCGGCTACTATGCCGCGTACGCGGTGATCATCTATCTGACGGTGATCGGCTACCGCTCGCCCGCGGGCGTCTTCACCATCGGCGTGCTCACGGTCCTCGCGGGCTCCTTCCGCCAGAGCCGGGACCTGATCCAGCGGGTGCTGCTCTCGCTGTCGCAGGTGTTCGAGCAGAGCCTGTACCTGGAGGATCTGTTCTCCTTCCTCGAGATCGAGCCGCGGATCCGGCGGAACCCCGAGGGCCTCAAGGTGCCGGCCCCCATCCGCACCGGCTTCGTGTTCGAGGACGTGGGCTTCCGCTACCCCGGCGCCGAGCGCTGGGCCGTGCGCGGGCTCAACTTCGCGCTGGCGCCGGGCGAGCGGGTCGCGCTGGTGGGCGAGAACGGCGCCGGCAAGACCACGCTGGTCAAGCTTCTCGCCCGGCTCTACGACCCGACGGAAGGCCGGATCCTCCTCGACGGCGTGGACCTCCGCCAGTACGACGTGGAGAGCCTGCGCCGGAACGTCGGCGTCATCTTCCAGGACTTCGTCCGCTACGACTTCGTGCTGGGCGAGAACATCGCGGTGGGGAACATCGCCGAGCGGGACAACCGGCCGAGGATCGAAGCGGCGGCGCACCGGAGCCTCGCCGACACGGTGGCCGCGCGGCTCGCCGGGCACTACGACCAGATGCTGGGCCGCCGGTTCGACGACGGCGTCGACCTGTCGGGCGGCGAGTGGCAGAAGGTGGCGCTCGCGCGGGCCTACATCCGCGACGCGCAGCTGCTCATCCTGGACGAGCCCACCGCCGCGCTCGACGCCCGCGCGGAGTACGAAGTGTTTCTCCGGTTTTCCGAGCTCACCGAGGGTCGGATGGCGGTGCTGATCTCCCACCGATTCAGCACCGTGCGCATGGCGGATCGGATCCTGGTGCTCAGGAACGGCGAGCTGATCGAGCAGGGCACGCACGAGGCGCTGGTGGCGCAGGGCGGGCTGTACGCGGAGCTGTTTCAGCTGCAGGCGGCGGGCTATCGCTAGCGGCCGGCGGTCACTCCCGTGCCGTCACGCGATTTGGACCACCCGGGCACGCTCGCAGAGCGGGTAGGAGCCCATGGCCAGGCCCTCGGTCGTCCCGAACGGCCGTTCCCCCGTGGCGGCGTCGCGAAGAACCGACCCTTTCGGCGCGCCGAGCCGTTCCAGCGCCGCGACGATGGCATCGAGGATGTCCGGTGTTTCGCGCTCGAGGCGGATCTCGATGTCGCCGTGGGCGATCTCCCCGCTGGCCGCGAGCCGCGACCCGCCGCCGGTCACCTCGGCCCAGCCGCGCTCCCGCAGCAGGGCGTCCAGCGGATTCTCGTACAGCTCGCCCCGGTCGAGCGGCTGCGCGCGGTCGTTCAGCTGGACGATGATCATCGTGCCTCCGGTCGGCGGGTTCACCGGGCCACGATCGGCGCGGTCCAGCGGAACGTTCCCCAGGCCATTGCGAGCGTGCCGTGCTTCGCGTCGCCCGGCTCGATGGCGATGGTGAACTTCTCCACCGGCGCGGCGACGCTGTCCACCTTCATCGGCGCGACGCCGAGATCCCGCGCCCGGCTGTACTCCGTGCCCCACTGCCCGGTCTGCCGGTTCACGATGAGATCGACGCCATGCATGTGCGGCGCGGTCCACAGCGTGTACGTCCCGGCGGGCAGGGGCAGGCCCGCGAGCGTGATCGGCGCGGAGGTGGTAAACTGCGTCGCGGCGTTCGCACCCGTGCGCCAGACCCGATCGTAGCTGATCACGTTGCCCAGAAGCCTGCGCCCTCGCATCAGGGGACGGCCGTAGTCCACCGAGAGCGCCACGGCGCCGATCGTGGCGTGCGCGGTGTCGCGCACGCTGAGCTGCTGCTGGCCGCTCCGGGCCTCCGCCGCGGCGAGCCGGGCCGCGACGGAATCGATGTCCGGCGCCGTCGTCGTGCGCGACACCGCGACCTTGTAAGTGCTCCGCCCGCCCGAGTAGGTCAGCATCCGCCCGCCGCTGTCGACCGTAACCTCGCCGGTTCCCGACAGCCAGTCATGCCGCAGCTCCACCTTGCCGCCGGGCAACGGGTGCACGTAGCCCCGGTGCAGCACGAAGCTCGGTCCCACGTCCCGGTCCGGATAGAACTGGCGGAACAGGACGCTGTCGCCGGGCGCGAGCCGGTTCGCAGCAGCCTGCCGGAGCGCCGCCGCGATCTCCAGCTCGATGACGCTGTACATCATGGACACGTGCGGCACCGTGATCGCGCCGCCGGTGGCGAACGAGGTGTCCCGCGTGCCGGCGCTGTCGCGCACCGAGATCCTGACCCGATCCTTCGAGAAGTCGGCCGTGACTCGCCGGCCGCGTTCCCGAGGCGACGGGCCATTCGGCGTGCGCACGTCCATCACCATGTGCCGGATCGTGCCGTCGGGGTTGAGGTCGAACTCGGTATGCCGCCGCCGCACGAAGGGCCAGCGATCGACGTCGTCGGTCACCAGCCGCGTGGGCGACCGCGCGATCCGCTCGACGGCGACGGTGTCGTTGCCCAGCGTCGTGACGAAGCCGTAGCGCTCGGACGGGGTCGACGCGGCGTTGCTGCAGGCGAGGACAACGAGCGGGAGGAGTGCCGACCGCGTCATCCGATGGCCCTCGTGTCAGGGTGTGGGCATGCTCGAGAAGGAGCAGTATCCCATACGGATGACCGCCCTGCAGAGTTTACCCGGAGGGCCGGCAGTGCATCCCTCTGGCGGGGGGTATTCGCCGCTTGTCCCGTTACCGGCCGGCTGACCGACCGGCAGGCTTTCCCACGTTGCGCGCGGTGACGTAGAAGTTCTCGTCCACCTTCACCTCGGCTCCTTGCGGCGAGGGCACGGTCAGGCGCTGCCATGAGGCCGTCGGGCGAAGGAGGCGCTGGCCCAGACCCCCGATCTGAACCCGAACCGGCATGGCGAAGCCCGCGACCACGCCTGACCAGCGATAGGCCAGCTGCCCCTGCTCCGCCCGGTATTCGAGCTCGGGGATGCGCGTGGTCGTGAAGTACTGGGTGAAGACGGGGCGCAGCTCGAGCCCCGACGCGCGGGCCAGATAGTCCTCGATCTCGGCGCCGGTGACGGTCCGGTGCCGGAACGTCCGGGTGAGCCCGCGGAGGATCGTGAGCCACCTGGCGTCGTCGTCCACCAGCTGGCGGATCGTGTGCAGGACGTTGGCGCCCTTGAAGTACATGTCGGTGTTGTACCACCCGGCCACGCCGCGGGGCCCGACGATCGGGCCGGTGTTCCGGATGCCCCGGCGGAGCCCGATCAGGTACGCGGCGCCGGCCGTCCGGCCGTGCCCGCACTCGACGTAGAGGCCCTCCGCGTAGGTGGCGAACGCCTCGTGGACCCAGAGGTCGCCCGGCTCGCGGGTGGAGATGCTGTTGCCGAACCACTCGTGGGCGCTCTCGTGGATGACGATGTAGTCCCACTCGAGGCCGAGCCCGGTGCCGGACAGGTCGCGGCCCAGGTAGCCGGGGAGAAACTTGTTGCCGTAGGCGATGCCGCTCTGGTGCTCCATCCCGAGATACGGCGTCTCGACCAGCTTGTACCCGTCGGCGTACCACGGGTATGGGCCGAACCAGTGCTCGAAGCATTGCAGCATCGGTTTGGCCTGCGCCCATTGCACCCTGGCGGTATCGAGGTGCGCGGCGAGCGGCCAGAAGTCTAGCGAGAGGCGGCCCGACTCACCCTGGAGCGTGTCGGCAAAGTGCCCGTAGCGGCCCGCGTTCACCGCCACGCCATAGGAATTGATCGGGCCCGTGACGAACCACTCGTACGTGGTCGTACCGTCAGCGTGGTGGGTCGTCCCGCGGAGCCTGCCGTTCGAGACCTCGAGTAGCGGATCAGGCACGGTGACGGCGATGCGCTGGCTGTCGGGCTCCTCGCCCAGCCAGTCCTTGAGCGGCCACCAGATGCTGGCGCCCGGAAGCTCGTCGGACGTCGCGAACCAGGGCGCGCCGAGGCTGTCCCGCGACCACACCACGCCGCTGCTGCGCTCTGGCCGGCCGCGCCCGGGCTGGCCATGGTAGTACGCCGTCACCGTCCCGGTCTCGCCCGCCTTCGGCTCGGCGGTCGGCGTCAGAAAGTATGCGTTGCCGTCGCGTCGAGCCTGGAGCGTGCGCCCGTCCTGCACCGCGCTGTCCAGAACCAGCGGCGCCTGGAGATCGAGCTGCATCGTCCGCCCGGGCTGTACCACCCGGTAGGTGATGCCGTTCCACCCGGAGACGCTGCTGTCCGCCGGATTGATCCGCACGTGGAGGTCGTAGAACGTGACGTCCCACCACGCGCGGCTCGGGTTATCGGCGCCACGCACGCTGTCGGCGTGGGTGGGCACATCGGCGTCGCGGCTCTGGGCCAGGACCGGAGCGGCCGCACAGAGCAGGGCCGCGGCGAGACGCAATGGGGAACGCATCTTAGGGTCCCGCCATTCAGCCGGACCTCCGCTTCCTTGCGCGGCGCGCGACCTCGACGGCTTTCGCGGCCCACACGCCGAGCGTTTCCGGGTCTTCGAGCAGATCCTCGGGCACCTGGAAGTAGTGCATCGTTTCGCCGCCCTCGCCGTAGGGGCGAAACGGGCCCATGCCGCGCTCCTCGAACTCCCGGCGATTCGAGTCGTCGACCTTGAAGTACAGCGCATCCTCGGAAATGAGGGCGAAGAACATCTCACCGGCATAGATGCCGACGCCCCCGAACATGCTCCGGCCGCGGACGTCCCGAACCGTGCGGCCGAGCTGCTCGAGGGCAAATGTCCGAAAGCTTGGGCTGACGCTCATGCGGCTTCGGTCAGGACTCCCGGTTCGTGGCCGTGCCGCGGCTCCTGGGACGCACGATGACGGTCGAGAGCATGGTAGCGATCAGTGTCCGCTCCTTCTCGCCGGTCGTGAAGACGTCGGCCTGGCAGACGGTCAGGGTACGTCCCGCGCGCAGCACGCGGCCGCAGGCGAGAAATCCGGCACCGCGGGCGGGGGCCAGAAGGTTGACCTTGAACTCCACCGCCAGCACGTCGGTGTCGGGCGGGGCCAGCGAGTAGGCCGCGTAGCCGTTGGCCGAGTCGGCCACGCTCGCGATCGCGCCCGCGTGCATGAATCCGTTCTGCTGGCAGAAGCGGGCGGCGAAGGGAAACGCGAGGTGCACCTCGCCCGGGGCGAGGAATACGATCTCGGCCCCGAGCGTCGCCATATGGCTTTGCCGGCTAAAGCTCTCGCGCACCCGCGCCTCGTAGGCGGGATCCTGTGGCGCCAGCGATGTGCTCACGTGTGCGTCCATCTCCGTTCTCAGCGGCGAGTCAGTACCCGACCGCCATACCGTCCTTCCGCGGATCGCTGCCCGCCGCGTAGCCCTGCGGAAGGCGAACGATCGCCTGCGCCCCGCCGAATGCGTCGGGCGGCGCATCGATGAGCTCGTGCCCCATCGCCGCGAGCGCGGCGCGCACGGGATCGCCCACCGGCGCCTCGAGCGCCACCCTGAGCCCGTCGAAGTGCCGGAAACGCGGCGCGTCGATGGCGGCCTGCAGGTCCATGCCGAAGACGAAGTAGTTGAGCAGGAACTGGGCGTGCCCCTGCGCCTGCATGCCGCCACCCATCAGCCCGAAGCTCATGTACGCCTGCTCACGCCCCTGGACCGTGCGGGTGACGAAGCCTGGAATCAAGGTGTGGAACGGCCGCTTCCCCGGCGCCACGGTGTTCGGCAGACCCGGCGTGAGCGTGAATCCGGCGCCGCGGTTCTGGAGCGCGAACCCGGTGCCCGGCACCACGATTCCCGACCCGAAGTAGTCGTAGTTCGAGTTGATGAACGACACCATGTTCCCGTCGGCGTCGGCGGCGGTGAGATAGATCGTCTCGCTCTGCGTCAGGAGCGGGCCCGGGTCCACGCGCGGCCGCGCCCGCGCCGAATCCAGATGGCTGCGGCGCTCGGCGATGAACCTGTCCGTGAGCATGGTTTCGGGCGGCAAGTCGAGGTGCGCCGGGTCGCCCACGAACCGGGCGAGGTCGGCATACGCCAGCTTCTTGGCCTCGATCAGGCGGTGCAGATAAGGCGCCGAGTTGTGCCCCATCGCCTTGAGGTTGTAGGGCTCGAGGATGCGGAGCATCTCGAGCGCGGCGATCCCCTGCCCGTTCGGCGGCAGCTCCCAGACCCGGTAGCCGCGGAAGGGTACCGAGATCGGGGTCACCCAGGTCGGCGCGTTCTTCCTGAGATCCTCGAGCGTGAGGAAGCCACCCAGCTGCGCGAGCCGCGCCACGATCCGCCGGCCCAGCGGGCCGCCGTAGAAGGTCCCGATGCCCCGGCGCGCGATTTTTTCGAGTGTGCGCGCGTAGTCCGGATTCCGGAACCATTCGCCCGCCTTCGGCGCGTGTCCGCCGGGCAGGAAGGTTGCGGCGGCCGCGGAGTCGCGCTCGAGGAATGCGGCCTGGCCGCCCCACTGGGCCGCGATGATCGGCGTGACGGGGAAGCCGTCGCGCGCGTACCCGATCGCGGGCGCAAGCGCCTGGGCCAGGGTGCGGCGGCCGTGAGTCCGGAGCAGGATGTCCCATCCCGCGAGCGCGCCAGGGACGGTCACCGACATGGCGCCCTGCTGCGTTCCAGGCTGGAAGCCGCGGGTCAGGAGGGTTTCGCGCGTCATGAGCGACCCGGCGCGCCCGCTCGCATTCAGCGCGACCAGCTTCCGCTCTCTGGCCAGCCAGACGAGCGCGAACATGTCACCGCCGATGCCCGTCATCTGCGGCTCGGTCACGCTCAACACGGCCGCGGCGGTGACCGCGGCGTCGATGGCATTGCCGCCCTGACGCAGGACCGCCACGCCGGCCTCGGACGCCAGGGGCTGGCTGGTGGCAACTATGCCGTGCGGCGCATAGACCGTGGACCGGCCTGCGAGGGTCGTGGGGCGCTGAGCCTGGAGGGTGGCCGGGTCCTGGGCGGCGACGAGGGAGACGAAGGCTGCGGCGGTGAGCAGCTGGAGTCGCGTCATGCGGGCGGCGCGCCGACGACCTCGTGCTCGCGCGACCACCAGAGGGCACGGAGCCCTTGCACCAGGAAGTACGCGATCACGGCGGCCAGAAGGAACAGAATGGGCTGCCCCTCTCGCCAGCCGGCCTGCGCGAGCGTGCTGACCAGGTACACCAGCAGGGCGGCCGCTGCCACCCAGCTTCGTTGGAGCATCCCGTGCCCCAGCCCGGCTACGATGAGCCCGCCCAGCAGCAGGGTGAAGGAAAGCGACACCACTCCGCCGGCCAGCATCACGCCCGCGCTTCCCAACGCGGTGTACCAGGCTCGGCGCAGATGGAGGGGTGCGGTGACCTCCGTAATCGGCCCTCGGGGAAAGAGCTCCACGCGTGCCTCGCTTGGAAATCGTTGGCGTGAACGATAAAAGTTACCTCCAGGCCCGAGAGGCAGATAGATGGGGGAATCCGCAATGCGGCGGGCGTGGGCGGCCCACTAGCGCATCGTTGCGCCTGCATTGATCACCCTGGGTCGCTCGCCGCGAGCGGCCCGTACCGTTTTGGCGCCTGTCATCCACCACGGTGCGTACCCTGTCCAGCAGCGAGGCGACTCCTACATTAATGAGGAGGTTTCGCCCATGTCGCTCCCAGCCGACGTCGCTGCTATCCAGCCGGCCGACGCTCCCACAGCTCGCGATACGATCCTGACCGGGGACCGGCCCACGGGCGCGCTCCATCTCGGGCACTACGCGGGCTCGCTGCGGACCCGCGTGGCGCTGCAGGGGCGGTGTCCCCAGACGCTGCTCATCGCCGATCTCCAGGCCCTGACCGACGCGAGCAGCCGGGCCTCCCAGGTGGCGGCGCACGTCGAGGAGGTGGCGCTGGACTACCTTGCCGCCGGTATCGATCCGGCTCTGACCACCATCGCGGTACAATCCCGCCTGCCAGCCCTCTCCGAGCTGACCGTGCTGTACCTGAATCTCGTGACCGTCGCGCGTCTGGAGCGGAATCCGACGGTGAAAGCGGAAATCGAGCTCCGCGGGTTTGCCCGGGATATCCCGGCCGGCTTCCTGTGCTATCCGGTAAGCCAGGCCGCGGACATCAGCGGCTTTCGGGCGACGCTCGTGCCGGTCGGAGACGATCAGGTTCCCATGATCGAGCAGACCAACGAAATCGTGCGCCGCGTGAACCGCCTCGCTGGGACACCGGTCCTTCCGGAATGCCGTGCCCTGCTCTCGTCCACGCCGCGGCTGCCCGGCGTAGACGGTCGAAAGGCGAGCAAGTCCCTCGGCAACGCGATCCCCCTGGGCGCCACGCCCGACGACATTCGACGACTGGTGCAGGCCATGTATACGGACTCTGGCCATATCCGCGCCGCCGACCCGGGTGTCGTCGAGGGAAACGTCGTGTTCGCCTACCTGGACGCCTTCGACCCCGATGCTGAGGCAGTCGCCGAGCTCAAAGCGGGCTATCGGCGCGGCGGTATGGGTGACGTGGTGCTCAAGCGCCGGCTCGTCGACGTGCTGGAACACCTCCTGGCGCCCTTACGCGCCCGGCGCGCCGAGCTCGCGGGAGATCGGGCACACGTGCGCGAGGTCCTGCGAGAAGGGAGCATGCGAGCCATCGAAGTCACTCGGACGGTGCTCCGCGACGTGCGGGAGGTTTTCGGGCTGGAACCGCATTGAGCGGTCGGCGTGTGCTTCGGTGCTCGATCGTGGCAATGCGCGTCGGAGCCCCGAAATCTGGAATCAGCACGTGGCTCTCGACGAGCCCGTAGTCACCCAGCCGGTGCGGCGCGTGCCGTCGCTCGTGGAGGTTGAGGAGCCGCCGGATGCCCAGGCGCCGGAGCCGGGCGAGCGCGCGGCCGCTCCGTGGATAGGCGCACACCAGTATCGCGGCCGACCGGTCGACCCATGCGCCCGGATCCGGGCGCAGCCCGAGCCCGCGCAGCATGCCGCTCAGCGTGGTCAGCATCGTCGAGCGATCCGCGCGATCGCGAAACCGAAGATCACGCCGATGACCAACCCGATGGCCATGTTGTGGAACTCCACGCCCAGCGCTGCGCCTATGGCGATGCCGATGGCGACCATGCGGTGCCTGCCCCAAGATGTCGCGGGTTGCCGCAGGTCATTGTGCCGGGTTTCGTACGACGCTACGATGCGCCCATGGACCCGAATTCGCGCGACGCCCTCGCCCGGAGACGGGACGCGGGCACGCTCACCTGGCGTGGCCCGGCATTGATGCTGTTCGCCCGCACAACGTTGGCGGTCGCGGCGCAAGGCCTCGCCGCGGCGGTCTTCGCGCTGCGCGCGTCGCCGCGCCCATGGCACGATGCCGAGCCGTGGCTGCCGGTGTATGGGACCTTGATCGACCTCGGATGCCTGGCGCTCCTCTGGCGCCTCACCCGCCGGGAGGGCATCTGCCTGTTCGACCTCGTCGGCTTCGAGCGGAGGCGTCTCGCCCGCGATTTCCTGCTCGGCCTGGCGCTCATCCCGGTGTGTCTCGTGTTCATCCTCGCCGGTGTCTATGCGGCCGGCTGGCTCCTCTATAGGACCCTCACGCCCCCGTACTTCACGGGGGCGTTGCCTTTGCCGGCCGCGCTCTACGGCCT
>JAICJD010000285.1 GCA_025928645.1 Gemmatimonadales bacterium | reverse complement strand
TGACGACCCAGCCGGCGCCCTGCGCGTCGTTGGCGAACCGGCGGGACAGATCGAACCGGAGCGCCTCGGTGTCGGTCGCGCGGGTGGCGCCGAGCCTGAGGCCGATGCCGGCATCCCAGCCCGTCCGCCGAGGCTCGCCCGCGTACCACGCGCCGCCGTGGTCCACGAAGCCTGCCAGCCCGAGACCGATCTGCCCCAGGAAGTCGTCCACGATGGTCACCCGATACTCCGCCGTCGCGAAGTACGAGCGGTCGCCGGTGAACGCGTGGCTCCGGAATGCGCGCGGACCGAACCCGAGTCCGAGGTCGAACTCCTGGCCGGGCAGGGGATCGTGCTGCCACCCGCCCTCGACGTGGAGAATGCCGACCTGGTGCGGCACCGGCTGCAACACCGCGGTCGCCGCGAGCTCGACGGAGCCGCTGTCGAGACCGGCGGAGTCATACAGCCCGTTCGCCAGCGCCTCCAGGTAACCGAAGCCCCCCGGGACTCGAAGGCCGGCGCGCGCCGCCAGAAAGGGGCCCACCCCGTCGCGGTCGTAGCCCAGCAGCTTGGGCGCCGCCATGAGTCCGAGCCGCACGGTGGTGCCGATGTCCACGTCTTCCTCGCGCGCGAACCCGGCGTAGCCGCGGGTCACCAGAAAGCGGGCCCGGTTCCAGGTGACGTAGGGACCGAGCGTCCCGGTCACCGTCTTTCCGAACGGCCCCGGGGCGCCCTCGGGGAGAAAATCCTCGCGGCGCACCTGCGCCTCGATGCCCAGCCGCAGGTACCCTTCGGACGAGGCCCTGAGCGCCCGGGCGACCGACCCGCGCACCAGCGTGTACCGGTGGGTCAGCGTGTCACTGGCCTCGTCGGCGCCGTTGAAGAACCGGAGCACGCGCTCGTCCCGGTCCTCCGCCGCGATGCTGAAGCCGGTGCGCGAGGCGAGCGCGTAGAACGGCTGCTCGAGGCCGATCGAGCTGATCCGGCCGTCCGACCGGTTCTCGTAGACCAGGCCGAGCCCGACCGTCCCCAGGAACAGCCGCGGGCGCCGGAAGCCCAGGGTGATGCTGCTGCGGTCCGGGTTCTTGCGATAGCGCACCGCGGCCGACGAGGCGGTGCCGAGCAGGTTGTCCTCCACCAGCCCGATGGTGTACTCGACTTCGCCGCCGGTGCTGCGGAACCGCCAGTCGGCCCGGGTGCTCCACCCGTCCTTGGTGAGCACGCGCGCCACCAGCCCCGAGTCCGTGCGCACGGTGTCGATGCGCACCCGCCGGAACACGCCGAGCGCGCGCAGATTTCGCTCCGATTCGGCCACGCGCGCCGAATCGTACGGCTCGCCCGTCTCGAACAGCAGCTCGCGGCGAATGGTCGCGGCCCGGGTCTCGACGTGAAGCGCGTTCGCCAGCCGCGCGATCCAGCCGTGCTCGTCGGGGTCGAAGATGTCGCGCCGGTCGAGCACCACTGCGCGCAGCGTGTCGCCGGCCGCCCGCCGGGCGGTGTCCGCCTGCGCGCCGAGGCGGCAGGGGAGGGCGAGCGCGATGAGCGGCAGGAGATGCCGAAGCGACAAGCGGGCTCCAGTCACGAGGGCCGGAAAGATATCACCAGGCTCCGTGGGGCCTCCGCTACGCCAGCTCCGCCACGCTGTCGAGGATCCGGTCCGGCGCCACGCCGCTCATCACCAGCGCGTCCTCCCGGAACTTTCCGGTCCGGACCAGCCAGCCTTGCAGGCCCGCCCGCTGGGCGCCCTCGACGTCCGACCACAGATCGTCACCCACCATGGCCACGGAGCGGTCCGCGGGAAGGCCGAGGCTCGCGACGGCCGCCCCGAAGAACTCCGCGCTCGGCTTGCCCACCACCTCGGCGCGTTTCCCGCTGGCGTACTCGAGCGCCGCCACGAAGGGACCGGCGTCGAGCGCCAGGCGGTGGCCCTGCCGGAAGTAGCGGTCGCGCGAGAGCGCCACCAGGGCGGCGCCGGC
>JAICJD010000084.1 GCA_025928645.1 Gemmatimonadales bacterium | reverse complement strand
CTCATTCTAGACACGGCGGAGCCGTTCAAGGAAGTGAGCGAGCGGCCGATCAAGAAGGTGCCGGCGCTCCGCGGCAAGACGATCGTCAACCTCTTCTTCGAGGCCTCGACCCGCACCCGGATTTCGTTCGAGTTCGCCGAGAAGCGGCTGAGCGCCGACACGGTGAATGTGGCGGCGGCCGGTTCGTCGGTCTCCAAGGGCGAAACGCTGGTGGATACGGCGCGGAACCTCGAGGCGATGCGGATCGACATGGTGGTGATCCGCCACGGCGCCTCGGGGGCCGCGCAGTTCCTCGGCCAGCGCATCCGGAGCAACGTCATCAACGCCGGCGACGGCAAGCACGAGCACCCGACTCAGGGCCTGCTCGACATGCTCACCCTGCGCGACCGGTTCGGCAGGATCGAAGGCCTCAAGGTCGCAATCTGCGGCGACATCCTTCACAGCCGCGTGGCCCGGAGCAACATCTGGGGGCTCACCAAGCTGGGCGCGCACGTGGGCGTGTGCGGTCCGGCCACGCTGCTCCCCCGGAACGTGCACGAGCTCGGGGTCACGATCCTGCCGCGCATCGAGGACGCGATCCAGTGGGCCGACGCGCTCAACGTGCTCCGGCTCCAGCTCGAGCGCATGCAGTCGGGGTTCCTGCCGTCGCTCCGCGAATACAACCGGGTGTTCGGCGTGACCAGCGAACGGCTCTCCCGCGCGCCCAAGGACCTCCTCATCCTCCATCCGGGGCCGATGAACCGCGGCGTGGAGATCGACAGCGACGTGGCTGACGGTCCGCACAGCGTCATCCTGCCGCAGGTGACGAACGGCGTGGCGGTGCGCATGGCGGTGCTCTATCTGCTGGCCGGCGGCTCGCCCGACTGGGCGCATCCCACGAGCGGAGCCTCCGAATGAGCACGCGGCCGATCCTGCTGCGCGGCGGCCGGGTGCTCGACCCATCGCGCGAGGTGGACGAGACGGCGGACCTGCTGCTGGTCGACGCCAAGGTGGAGGCAGTGGGCAGCGGCTTCGGCGCGCCGGACGACGCGGAGGTGCTCGACGCGTCGGGCAAGGTCGTGTGCCCCGGGCTCATCGACGTGCACGTGCACCTGCGCGAGCCGGGCCAGGAGGATCTCGAGACCGTCGCCACCGGCGCCATGGCCGCGGCGGCAGGCGGGTTCAGCGCAGTGTGCGCCATGCCCAATACCGATCCAGTGACCGACAACCAGGCGGCGGTCGGATTCATCGTGAGCCAGGCCCAGCGGGCCGGGAAGGCGCGGGTCTATCCGATCGGCGCGATCTCGCTCGGCCAGAAGGGGCAGCAGCTCGCCGAGTTCGGCGAACTGGTCGGGGCCGGTGCGGTGGCGGTGAGCGACGACGGGAAGCCCGTGGTCTCGAGTCACCTCATGCGCACCGCGCTCGAGTACGCGCGGACGTTCGGCATCCCGGTGGCCGATCACTGCGAGGACCCGACGCTCGCGGCCGGCGGCGCCATGCACGAGGGCATCGTCTCCACGCGCCTCGGGCTCAAGGGCGTTCCGGCGGCCGCCGAGGAGATCATGGTGGCGCGCGACATCCTGCTGGCGGAGCTCACCGGCGGCCACATTCATCTCTGCCACATGTCCACCCGCGGCTCGGTCGAGCTGATCCGCCGGGCCAAGGATCGGGGGCTGCGCGTGACCGCGGAGGCGTGCCCGCACCACTTCACGCTGACCCACGAGGCATGCGAGGGGTACGATACCAACGCCAAGATGAATCCGCCCCTCCGGGAGCCGGAGGACCGCGAGGCGATTCGACAGGCCCTCCGGGACGGCACCATCGACGTGATCTGCACCGATCACGCCCCGCACCACTACGACGCCAAGGAGCGCGAGTTCGACGACGCGCCCAACGGGATCATCGGGCTGGAGACGGCGCTCGGTCTCGCGCTTACGGAGCTGGTGGACGGAGGGGTGTTGGATCTTCGGACGCTGCTGCTCCGGATGAGCACGCTGCCGGCGCGGATCTTCAACCTACCGGGCGGCACGCTGGCCAGGGGCGCGGCGGCCGACGTCGTGGTGATCGACCCGGCGGCCGAGTGGACGGTGGATCCGAGTACGTTCTACTCGAAGAGCCGGAACACCCCGTTCGGCGGCCGCCGGCTGCGGGGGCGGGCGGAGGCGACCATCGTGCGGGGGCAGGTGGTGTACCGGCGGTCGGACAGCCGTCCTGGCGGGTAGTCGGACGGGCGTACCGGTGCGCTCCGATGCGCCGGTCCCGCTTACCGCTGGCCGGATCATCGAATTAGATTTGCATCTCCGGGTCTATCGGCGCCGGCGGGCCTGCGGCGCGGTGGTGTACGTCCACCCGCTCCACGGTCTCCATCGTTGGGAGCGAGGGGATGCACCGTGGCTCGATCCTTCGCCGGGTCGCCCCGGCCGACCTCCGACCAGATGCACGATCTCGAGCGGCTGAGAGGAAAGCTTCGTCATGGCCAATTCCCCCTCGGAAACCGATCCCACCATCGAGAACCTGCTGCAGCAGCGCGCTCAGTTCGAGCACTGGATCAACCGGCTGGACTCGGCAGGGGACAAGGCCCCGCCGGCGGTGCGGCAGAAGGTCCGCGCTGATTACGAGGCGAGACTCAAGGGCGTGATCGAGGAGCTGCGCGGACACTCGACGACGATCAGCGAGGAGCTGGAGCGGCACCGCGCCACGCAATCGGGCCTGGACCACGAGCGCCGCCAGGTGGAGGAGGATCTCGCCGAAGCCGAGGTCCGCCACGCGGTGGGCGAATACACCGACGACGAATGGCACCGCCTGCGCGACCAGGGCGGCGACCGGCTCGGCCGGCTGCGCGGCGAGCTCTCGGGCGTCGGCAACGAGATCGCCCGACTGGCGGAAGTGCAGGGGCTCATCGCCGGCACCGCGAAGCGTCCCGAGCCGCCCGCTCCCGCCCCGCCTGCTCCAGCGCCTACACCGCCGGCGCCTGCGGCGCCCGAGCCCGAGCCTCGGGCGCCTCCGGCCCCGGAGCCCTCAAGCTCGCGGCCGGCGGCGCAGGCGCCGGCGCGCGAGCCCGAGATCGTTCACGGACCACCGTCCGACGACGAGATGGCGTTTCTCAAGTCCGTGGCTGCCGAAGACCAGCGGCAACCCGCGCCGCCGCCGCCGATGCCTGCTCCGGCGCCCGCCCACGCCCCGTCGGCGGCCGCGTCCGGCGGCAGCCGTCGTCCCAGCAATCCGGGCTCGTCGCGTCAGGCAGAGGCGCCGGCCGGGGGAGGGGCCGCGTCCACCGCCACCACCGGGAAGCCCGGTGCGGCCGGCGTGGCCAAGACGCTCAAGTGCGGCGAGTGCGGCACGCTCAACCGCCCGACCGAGTGGTACTGCGAGCGCTGCGGCGCGGAGCTCGCAGGCATCTGAACGGACCGCGGTAAGCGTTGTACAGCTACGGTGTTATGGCTGCCACCTGAAGCATTTTAGCAAAGCGTCACCGGCGATCTCCGACATCAAAAAGGCCCCGCCGACACATGGCGGGGCCTCGACATACCCGGCGGAAATCGCTACTGGCCGGCCCCGCCCTTGGCCAGCTTGGCCAGCCGGCTCTTGTTCCGGGCGGCGGCGTTGGGATGAATGAGCCGCTTGCGTCCCGCGCGGTCGATCAGCCGCACCGCCTCATCGTAGGCGGCCTGGGCCGCAGCGCCGGTAGCGCTCCGCACCTTCCTGATGGCGGTGCGCAGCTGGCTCCGCTGAGTGCGGTTGAGTGCGGCATGGGTCTTGGCCTGACGCATGCGCTTCTTGGCGGACTTGATTCGCGGCACGACGACCTCGCTTGGGTTCGGACTGGACGAACGAGGCGGAAACATAGAGACCGATCCGTGCAAGGTCAAGCGGGAACGCGCTTTGACTTGGCTCGGCCGAGCGTGTAACCTTGGGCGTCCCCACCGATAGGATCCGGCACTGGAAGCTCAGCTCGGCGATTTCATCCTGGCGCTCCCGATGCTCGTCTTCGCCATGGTAGCGCACGAGTACGCGCACGGCGCGGTCGCCCTCCAGCAGGGCGACGACACGGCCTACTCCCTGGGCCGGGTCACCCTCAATCCGATTCCCCACATCGATCCCTGGATGAGCCTGATGCTGCCGACCTTGCTCTGGTTCCTGAGCCACGGGCAGTTCACGTTCGGCGGCGCGAAGCCGGTGCCGGTCAACTCGCGCAAGTTCCGCAACTATCGGCGGGGCGACATCCTCGTCTCGGCCGCCGGCGTCACCACCAACTTCTTCCTTGCGCTGCTCTGGTCGGTCGTGTTCATCCTGCTCGGCATGGCGGCGCGCGCGGCGCCATCGGCGGTGGGTGTGCTCGAGACGGCGCAGCGGATGATGGTGCAGGGCATCTGGCTCAACCTGCTGCTCTGTTTCTTCAACTTGATCCCGATCCCGCCGCTCGACGGCAGCCATCTGGTGTACCACGCGCTGCCGGCGCGGCTCGGCAGCCGATACCGGGGGCTCCAGCGGTTCGGCTACCTCCCGCTGTTCGCGCTCATGTTCCTGTTTCAGCCGGCGATGCGCATCCTGCTCGCGCCGGCGATCGGGATGATGAACGTCCTGGGCCGGGTGATCGCGCCGTACGGCGTCGGCCCCCTGGCGGGGGCCTGAGGCGTGGCCGCGCCCGAGGCCCCGACCACCGCGCTGGGCGCCACGCCCGGCTTCGTCGTGCGGCTCGACGCCTTCAACGGACCGCTCGACCTGCTGCTGCACCTCCTGCGCGAGGAGCAGCTCGAGATCGCCGACATTCCGATCGCCCGCATCGCCGACCAGTTCCTCCAGGCCATCCACGAGCTCGGGCTCAACCAGGCCGCCGACTACCTCGACATGGCGAGCCGGCTGGTCCGTCTCAAGGCGCAGATGCTGCTGCCGCGCAACGTGGACGACGAGGGCTGGGAGGATCCGCGCGCGGAGCTGGTGCGCCGGCTGCTCGAGTACCAGCAGATCCGCGAGATCGCGGTGTGGATGGGACGGTCGGCGGAGCGGCGGGCCGAGCGGTTCGCCCGGGGCTACCTGCCGCCGCCGCCGGCGCTGCCCCCGCCGCCGCTCGCGCTCGATCTGCTCGAGCTGCTGCAGGCGGTCGAGCGGGTGATCGCCGCGATCCCCTCGCCCGTCCTGCACCGGGTGGTGGCGCGTCCGCTCGATGTCGAGTCCGCCACGCGCCGCATCGAAGCGCTGCTCGAGTCCCAGGAGCAGTTCGGCTGGCTCGACGCGCTCGGTCCGCGGCCCACGATCGTCGACGTGCTCTCGACCCTGCTCGCGCTGCTGGAGCTGGCCAAACGGGGCGTGCTCCGGCTCGCCCAGCCCACCGCCTTCGCGCCGATGGTGATCGCCCGTGACCCCGCTCGCGCAACTGCTTGAGGCGGCGCTCTTCAGCGCCGCCCGCCCGCTCACGGTCGAGGAGCTGTCCACGCTCGATCCGGACGCCACCCTGGCCGACGTACGCGTGGCCCTGGAGCAGATCCGCGAGCACTACGACTTCGAGCAGCACGGCGTCGAGCTGCAGGAGCTCGCCGGCGGCTACCAGGTCCTGACCCGGCCCGCGCACGCCGCCGCGATCGAGCGGGCGCAGTTCTCGGTGCGGACACCGAAGCTCACCGCGGCGGCGCTCGAGACGCTGGCGGTGATCGCGTACCGGCAGCCGGTCGGCCGCGCCGAGATCGAGGAGATCCGCGGCGTCTCGGCCGGCGGCGTGCTCCGTACGCTGCAGGAGCGAGGCCTGATCGAGGTCGTGGGCCGGAGCGAGGCCCTCGGCCGCCCGATGCTCTACGGCACCGCGCCCACCTTCCTCGAGCTGCTCGGCCTCCGCGACCTGGCCGATCTGCCGCGAGCCGAGGAGCTGACCATCGCGCTCCAACCGCACCGGCCCGAGCCCGAGGGGGGCGACGACGCGGCGGCGTACGTCGAGGCCGAATCGTGACCGAGATGCGGCTCCAGCGGGCGCTGGCCCGCGCCGGAGTCGCCTCGCGACGGGCCGCCGAGGAGCTGATCAAGGACGGGAAGGTGCGGGTGGACGGGCAGGTGGCGATGCTCGGCTCGAAGGTGGACCCCGACCGGCAGAAGATCACCGTGCGCGGCCGGCCGGTGACGCTCGCGGCGCGCCGGTGGCTGGCCTTCCACAAGCCGCTCGGCATTGTGACGACGGCGAGCGACGAGGCGGGCCGGCGCACGGTGCTCGATTTCATTCCCGAGCCGGCGGGCCTGACCTACGTGGGCCGGCTCGACGTGATGACCACGGGCCTCCTGCTGCTCACGACCGACGGCGAGGCCGTGCACCGGCTCACCCACCCGCGCTACCGCATTCCCCGCCGCTATACCGCGCTGGTGCACGGACGGCCCACCGCCGACGTCGCCGAGGCGGTGCGGCGCACGACCGTGATCGACGGACGGCCGGTGACGCCGACCGAGGTGCGCGTGCGTCCCGGCACCGAGGGCCGGAGCATCCTCGATGTGACCTTGGCCGAGGGGCGGAACCGGATCGTCCGCCGCTGGGCCGAGGCCATGGGCCTCAAGGTGGACCGGCTGGCACGGCTGTCCTACGGGCCGGTGCGGCTCGGCGACCTGGCGCCCGGCCGGTACCGTCCGCTCGTGCCGCGCGAAGAGGCGGCGCTGTACCAGGCCATCCGGATGGATCCGGGCGACTGAAACCACGCCGCCGGGCCGGCCGTCGAGACCTGGGGCGCCAGGGCCGGATGCCGGAGCGCCGTGCGGGATGCGGGGGCCAGGAACGTCGGCAATGGGCCACGTTGTCGTCATCCCGCGCGCCACGCCGTCATCCCGAGCGCAGCGAGGGATCTTGCCTGGAGTGGCTCGGAGCTTGCCGGCAGGGTCCCTCGCTGCGCTCGGGATGACGGCGTGGCGCGCGAAAATGAGAGCCGGTCGAGCCTGGTCCAATCCCGACTATCTTTCGCCTTCCACCGCAGAGGAGCGTGCGAGCGTGAGCGCGCCGAAGCTGACCGCCATGCCGGCCCAGACGCTGCCCGTGCAGCCGATTCTCAAGGAAGTGTCCCGCCGGATCGTGGGGCAGGACGCGATGGTCGAGCGGCTGCTCGTAGGCATGCTCACGGGGGGCCATATCCTGCTCGAAGGCGTGCCCGGGCTCGCCAAGACGCTCGCGGTGCGCACGCTCGCCGAGATCATTCACGCCTCGTTCTCCCGCATCCAGTTCACGCCCGACCTGCTGCCGGCCGACGTGACCGGCACGATGGTCTTCGACCAGAAGACCCAGGAGTTCTACGTCAAGAAGGGACCGCTCTTCGCGCAGATCATCCTCGCGGACGAGATCAACCGCGCGCCGGCCAAGGTGCAGGCGGCGCTGCTCGAGGCGATGCAGGAGCACCAGGTCACGATCGGCGGCAATACCTACACGCTGGACGAGCCGTTCCTGGTGCTGGCCACGCAGAATCCCATCGAGAACGAGGGCACGTACCCGCTGCCCGAGGCTCAGCTCGACCGGTTCATGCTCAAGGTGCGCGTGAGCTACCCGTCGCGCGACGAAGAAAAGGAAGTGCTGCTCCGCATGAGCGGCGGCCGGGAGATTCCGGTCCAGCGGCTGCTCGAGCCCGGCGCGATCCTGGCCGCGCGCAGCGCCATCGCCGAGCTCTACATGGATCAGAAGGTGGTGGACTACATCGTGGATCTGGTGCGGGCGACGCGCGACCCGGGAAGCGTGGGCCTCGCCGAGCTCACGCCGCTCATCGCCTTCGGCGGCTCGCCCCGCGCCTCGATCGCGCTGGCGCAGGCGGCGCGCGCCCACGCCTACCTGCGCGGCCGGGCCTACGTGGTCCCGGAAGACGTACGCGCGCTCGCGCCCGACGTCCTGCGCCACCGCATCGTCCTCACCTTCGAGGCCGAGGCCGAGGACGTCGACAGCGATACGGTGGTCAGCAAGGTGCTGGCGGCGCTCAAGGTGCCCTGACGCGTTTCATGTCCGTCTCCCCCGACATCCTGAAGCAGGTGAAGGGCATCGAGCTCCGCACGCGGGGACTGGTGGGCTCGCTGTTCGCCGGCGAGTACCGCTCGGTGTTCCGGGGGCAGGGCATGGAGTTCGCCGAAGTGCGCGCCTACGAGTCGGGAGACGACTTCCGCTCGATCGACTGGAACGTGTCGGCCCGGCTCGCGAGCCCGTACGTCAAGACGTTCACCGAGGAGCGCGAGCTTACGCTCATGCTGCTGGTGGACCAGTCGGGCTCGACCCGGTTCGGCGAGCCGCGCACCAAGGGCGCGCTCGCGGTCGAGGTGGCCGCCGTGCTCGCGCTGGCGGCCGCGCGTCAGAACGACCGGGTCGGCGCGCTGCTCTTCGCCGACGACGTCGAGCTCGTGGTCCCCCCGCGCAAGGGCCGACGCCACGCGCTCCGGGTCATCCGCGACCTGGTGGCGTTCGAGCCCGCCGGCCGCCGCACCAATCTCGCCGCCAGCCTGTCCTACGCGAGCCGGCTGCTGCGTCACCGGAGCATCGTGGTGGTGCTCTCCGATTTCATCGCCGAAGGCTGGGAGCGGCCGCTCCGCCGCCTCGCGGCCCGGCACGATCTCGTGGCGATCACGGTGGACGACCCGCGCGAGCACGTGCTCCCCGAGTCCGGGTGGATCGAGATGCAGGACGCCGAGTCCGGCCGCCGGGTACTGGTCGACACCGGGAGCCGCGACGTGCGCCTCAAGATCGGAACCCTGACCCGCGAGCGGCGCGAGGAGCGAAGCCGCACCCTCGCCGCGGCGGGCGCCGACCAGGTGCACCTCGAGACCGGCGCGCCCTACGCGCTGCCGCTCCGGCGCGCGTTCGCGCTCCGCGCCCGGCGCATCCGGCGGGCATGACGCCGCTCCTGCAGGGCGTGGGTCCCGGGCAGGCGCCGGCTGGGCTCACGGTGGGAGACACCGTCTGGGTGACCCAGACGCTCGCCGTGCCGCCCGGCGTCACCCTGCGCCCCGCCGACTGGAGCCCGTCGGATCCCATCGAACGCCTTGGCGCGGCGCGGGTGACGCTGCGCGGCGACTCGGCGGAGGTCGCGTACCCGATCGTCGTCTGGCGCGCCGGGCCGATCACGGTCACGGTGCCCGGGCCGCTCCTGCTCGGCGACGGAGGCCGGCTCGACTCGGCGCCGCCCCGGCCGATCGCGCTCCAGATCAGGAGCGTGCTGCCCGCCGCGCCGGTCGAATCGATCGCGCCGCAGCCCCGCGCCGACTTCGTGCCCCGCACCACCGTGAGCCTGCTCCCGCTCCTCATTCTGCTCGCGCTCGCGGCGCTCGCCCTCGCGCCGCTCCACTGGTGGTGGCGGCGCCGCGGCGTCCCTCGGCCGCGGCCGTCGCTGGCGCTGCTCGGGGCGGGGGCGCCGCCACTCGACCGCTGGGCCGACGCGGGCGAGAGCCGCGCGGTGGCGTCGGTGGCCGCCCAGCGGCTGCGATCGCTCATCGCCGAACGGATGCCGGCGGCGCACCAGGGCCTCGACACCGAGACCCTGCTCCAGGTCGTGGCCGCCCGGCACGACTGGCCGCTCGCCGAGCTGGGCGACCTGCTGCGATCGCTCGACGAGGCGCGCTTCGGCGCCGCCGCGTTCCCCGACACCGTCGGGCTGGCGCGCTGGGCCGGCGAGCTGGCCCCGCGCCTCGTACCGGAGGCGGCGTGACCTTCAGCCGCCCGTGGCTGCTGCTGCTCCTGCTCGGTCTCGCCGCATGGTGGTGGGAGCGCCGCCGCCGTACGACGCCCGCGGCCTCCTACAGCGACGTCTCGATCCCGGCGGCCGTGAGCGCCCGGCGCTGGTGGGTCGCCGTCCCACCCGCGCTCCGCGCGCTCAGCCTCGCGGCGCTCGTCCTCGCGGCGGCCGGGCCCCGCGTGGGCGGCGACACCGTCGAGCTCAAGCAGGAGGGGATCGCGATCGTAGTCGCGATCGACATCTCGAGCAGCATGCTCGCGGAAGACTTCGCGCCGTCCAACCGGCTGGCCGTGGCGCAGCAGCAGGCGGTGGCCTTCATCCGGGGACGATCGGCGGACCGGATCGGGCTCGTGGCCTTCGCGGGCGAGGCGCTCACCCAGGTCCCGGTGACGCTCGACTATCCCGTGGTCGAGCAGGCGGTGATGGACCTCAAGATCGGAAGCCTCGAGGACGGTACGGCCATCGGGAGCGGGCTCGCCACCGCGGTGAACCGGCTCCGGCGCGCGCCCGACAAGTCGAAGGTGGTGCTGCTTCTCACCGACGGCGAAAACAACAAGGGCCTGATCGACCCGCGGACCGCGGCGGCGACGGCCGCGGCCTTCGGCATCCGGGTCTACACCATCGGCGTCGGCACCATCGGCGAGGCGCCCATTCCCACCGGCCGCGGCCTGGGCGGATTCCGCTACGAGCTGCTGCCGGTGCGGATCGACGAGCCGCTCCTGCGGGAGATCGCGGACAAGACGGGCGGGCGCTACTTCCGCGCGCGCGACAGCGAGGCGCTGAGCCGGATCTTCCGTCAGATCGACGCGCTGGAGAAGACCCCGGTGCAGGTGACCCGGTACACCAAGTATGAGGAAGCGACCCGTCCGCTGCTCCTCGTCGGATTGCTGGCGCTCGCACTCGAGCTGCTGCTGAGCGGGACGCTGGTGGTGCGGGTGCCGTGACGTTCGACGCGCCGCTCCTGCTCTTTCTCGCGCCGGTCGTGGGGCTCGCGCTCGGCTTCGCCGCCTGGCTCGCGCGTCGCCGCCGGATCCGGCTGGCCCGGCGCTGGTCGCCCGCGCTCGGCCGGCTGGCCCGGAGCCGCGGGGCGTGGGCCCCGGCCGTCGTCGGCATCGCGGGGAGCTGCGCGGTCGTGGCGCTGGCCGGGCCGCGCTGGGGTCGGACCGAGATCCGCACCGAATCCCGCGCGCTGAGCCTGGTGTTCGCGGTGGACATCAGCCGCTCGATGCTGGCGGAGGACGTGCCGCCGAGCCGGCTGCAACGGGCGGTGCGCGAATCGCGCCGGCTGATCCAGGACCTCGAGGGCGACCGGCTCGGGCTTATCGCCTTCGCGGGACGGAGCTACATCCTCTCGCCGCTCACCGTGGACGGGGGCGCGATCCGGATGTACCTCGACGCGCTCGACCCCGACCTCGCGAGCGAAGGCGGGACCGCGCTCTCGAGCGTGATCGCGCAGGGCGGCCAGCTGCTCGGCGCCGCGAGCGACGCGGCCGACCGCGTGCTGGTGCTGTTCACCGACGGCGAAGCGCACGACACGCTGCCCGACATCGTGCGCCAGGTAGGCGTGCTCAAGGAAGCGGGTATCCACCTCATCGTGGTGGCCGAGGGGGGCGCGGGACCGAGCCGCATTCCGATCCGGGATTCGACCGGCGCGCTGGTGGAGTACAAGCGGGACGAGGACGGCACGGTGATCCAGACCGAGCGGCGCGACGACATCCTGCGCGCCGTGGCCGACGCCGCCGACGGCACGCTCATTCCGAGCGAAGCGCACGACCAGGCCGGCGCGGTCCGCAGCCTGGTCGCGGCGCTCAAGCGGAGCCCCACCTCGGCGACCCGGACGGCCGACCTCGTGCCCCGCGCCTGGATCCCATGCCTCGTGGCCGTGCTGCTCCTCCTGGGCTACACCATCGCCAGGCCCGGACCCGCCCTGGTCGGGATCGCGGGACTGCTGCTGCTCTCACGGCCCGCCGAGGCGCAGCGGCCGACGGCGGGTGCGCGCGCGCTCGCCGCCGGCGATCCGACCCGCGCGGCGTCCGAGTTCCTGACCGAGGCCCGCGCCGGGCACGCGAAGGATACGGCGTTCTACAACGCCGGGACGGCCGCCCTCGAAGCCGGGCGCCTGGATGTGGCGCGCGGCGCGCTGGCGGAGGCGACCAAATCGCTCGATCCCGGCCTTCGCTACCGCGCGCTCTACAACCTCGGCCTCGCCTCGCTGCTCGCCGCCGGGGCCGATACCTCGCGGCGCGACGAGATGCTCGACGACGCCACCGAGCGGCTGCGGCAGGCGCTGCTGCTGCAGCCGTCGTCGGCGCGAGCCAAATGGAACCTGGAGCTGGCCGAGCGGCGCCGCCCGCCGCCGCCGCCACAGGGCGGCGGTGGTGGAGGAGGCACGCCCCCGCCCACGGCCGCGCCCCCGGCAGCCCAGCAGCGGCAGCCGTCCCCGCCCGAGCCGAAGAGCCTGACGCAGGGCCAGGCGGAGCAGATCCTCAACTCGATGGAGCGCCGCGAGCGCGAGACGCGCGAGGAGCAGCAGCGACGGATGCAGGGCGATGAAGGCGGAGTGAAGGACTGGTGATCCGCGCCGCCCTGCTGCTCGTCCTCGGGCTGGCCGGCCGACAGGGCGGGCGGCCCCAGCTCGAGGCCTCGGTCGACCAGGATCGGGTCTCACTGGGCGAGGAGCTGACCTACACCCTGCGCGCGGTGAGCCACGCTCCCATCCCGATGCAGGTCACCTTCCCTCCGTTCACCGGGCTCGAGGTGGTCGCCCGGAGCGAGCGGACGGAGGTCGGCTTCGCGGCCGGCCCCACGCGCACGACGGTGCTCGAGGTCCGCCTCAGGGCGGTGCGGCCGGGCCACTGGCAGATCGGGCCCGCACGGGCGGTGCAGGGGGCCGACACGGTCGAGGCCGAGGCGGTGGTGGTGGACGTGGCGCCCAACCGCTCGGCGGCGACCGCCGCGCTCAACCCCCGACTGCTCCGCCTGCTGGAGCACGCGACGCCACCACCGACCGGCGAGCCCGCGGTGGACCTCCTGGTCTCCAGCGACACCGCGCGCGTCGGCGAACAGGTGGACGTGGTGACGGCCGCCTGGTTCCCGCGCGACCTGCGGCTCCAGCTCCGCCGGCCGCCCACGCTCCAGCCGCCGGTCATCGACGGCGTGTGGAGCTTTCCCCAGACCGCGCCCAACGGGATCGCGGCCACCCGCAACGTGCGCGGCCGGTGGTACGATCTGTTCGTGTCGCATCAGGTGGTGTTCCCGCTGGTGGCGGGCACCGTCGGCATTCCCCGGGCCACCCTCAAGTACAGCACGCCGGTCGCACTCCAGTTCTTCAGCCAGGAGGAGCGGTTCGCGCTGTCGAGCCGCACCGACACCCTGGTGATAGAGCCGCTCCCAACCGACGGCAAACCGGGCGGCTTCAGCGGCGCGATCGGCGCGGGCCTCGCGCTCGAGCGCCATGTGACCCCGTCGAGCGCGCGCGTCGGTGAAGGCGTCGTGGTGGAGCTCCAGCTCTCGGGCCGGGGCAACACCGCCCTCTGGCCCAACCCCGAGCTCGCCTGGCCGGCCCAGGCACGCGCATACCTCGAGCGGGTCGACGAGCAGGTGAACACCACGGACGGATGGGTGGGGGGAACCAAGACCTTCCGCTATCTGGTGGTGCCCGATTCGGTGGGCGCCCTCGCGTTACCGGGGGTGCGCTACGACTACTTCGATCTTCCGAGCGGCCGCTATCGCACCCTGGATGTGGCCGCCGCGTCGCTGCCGGTCGCGCCGCGCGGCGAGACGGCCGCGACCGCGCTGCCGCCCGATCCCGTGCCCGCCGGGCGGCCGGCGCTCGCCTGGCGCGTCGCCCATGCGGTGCCCGACTGGGTCTGGCTCGCGCTGCTGGCGCTGCCGCCGCTGCTGCTCGCGCTGAGAGGCCGCCTGCCGCGGATCCGGCGGCGCCCGCGCGGCGCCCCGCTGACCCGGGCGAGCGACCTTCGCTCGGCCGAAGCGGCGCTCGACGACCTCGTGCGCGCGCTGGCACCGGACCCGGACCGCCGCTTCGGCCCCGCGCTCGCCGCGGCAGTGCGCGCCGCCGGGGCGGACGCCGACCTCGCCGCACGGGTGACCGCCGTGCGCGAGCGACTCCTGGCCCGGCGCTACGGCGCCGAGGGATTGCGGCCGGAGGACGCGGCGCTCGCGGCCGAAGCGCAGGAGGTAGTGCGGCGTCTCGGTGGGTCGCTGCGCGGGTGGCGGCGCCCGGGCGCGGGAGCGGTGCTCGGACTGCTCGCGCTAATGTCGGCCGGCCCGCTGACCCGGACACCGGCGCAGAGCCCGCCGCCGGAGCAGCTCTACCGGAGCGGCGCGCTGCGTGCCGCGGCGGACGGGTTCGCCCTTCGCGCCGCCGCGGAGCCCGCGGTGGCCGCGCACTGGTACAACCTAGGCGCCGCGTACTACCGGCTGGGCCAGCCGGCGCGGGCGGAGGCCGCGTGGCTCCGGGCCCGCCGCCTCGCGCCGCGGCTTCCCGCGGTGCGGCGCGCGCTCGAGCTCACGCCGCCGGCCGACGTCGCGTCGTCGCGCTGGACCTGGTCGCCGCCGGTCACGCCCGATGAGCTGCTGCTGCTGGGCGCGTTGGGCTGGATCGCCGGCTGGATCGGCTGGGTGGCGCGCCCGCGCGTGCGGGAGCGGTGGCTCGTGCTCCTGGTGTTCGCCGGCGCGGCGACGGCCGGCGGGCTCGCGCTCCGCGCATGGTACCGCCGCCCGCTGGGGATCGTGCTGGACGACGCCACGCTCCGGCTCTCGCCCCACGGGCAGGCGCCGGCGCTCGGGCCCGTCGCGGGCGGGAGTGCCGTGCGGGTCACCGGCCACGCGGGCGGCTGGGTGCTGGTGCGCGCGGCGGGCCGGCGCCAGGGCTGGGTGCCGGACGCGGCGGTGGCGCTCGTCGGCGGCTAGATTTTCCGCCATGCGTCGCATCGCCATTCTCCCCGACGCCGTGGCCGATCAGATCGCCGCGGGCGAAGTCGTCGAGCGCCCCGCGTCGGTCGTGAAGGAGCTGGTCGAGAACGCGCTGGACGCCGGCGCGCGCCACGTGCGGGTCGTGCTCGAGAACGGCGGCAAGACGCGGATCGAGGTGAGCGACGACGGCACCGGCATGAGCCGGGAGGACGCGGTGCTCGCGCTCGACCGCCACGCCACGAGCAAGGTGCGGAGCGCCGCCGATCTCGTGGGCGTCGCGACGTTCGGGTTCCGCGGCGAGGCGCTCCCTGCCATCGCCTCCGTCTCGCGCTTCGGCCTCGTGACCAGCGACGGCGCGACGGGCACTGAGCTCGCCGTCGCCGGCGGCCGCCTCGACCGGGTGTCGGACGCGGTGCGCCAGCAGGGCACGACGGTGGCCGTCCGAGCCCTCTTCTTCAATACCCCCGCGCGCCGGAAATTCCTCCGCTCAGCGGCAAGCGAGACCCGCGCCGCCCACGAGGCCGTCGCCACGCTCGCGCTTGCGCACCCCGAGACGGGCTTCGAGCTCGAGGTGGACGGCGTCGTCCGGCTGGCCGTGCCACCGGGCGAGGCGGCCGAGGAGCGGCTCGCCGGTGTCTGGGGGCGCGAGCTGGCCGGCACGCTGGTGCCCGTGCGGTACGCCGCCGGTGCGTTCCGCGTGGCCGGGTTCGTCCAGCGTCCGGGTGACGCTCAGCCCACCGGGCGCCGGACGCAGCTGTTCGTGAACGGCCGGCCCTTCAAGGACCCGTTCCTCGTGCGCGCCGCTGAGGCAGGCTACCGCTCGGCGATCCACCCCGGCGACCGCCCCTCGGTGTACCTGCGGGTCGAGGTCGCGCCGGAGGACGTGGACGTCAACGTGCATCCCGCCAAGCTCGAGGTGCGCTTCCGCGACCGGATCGGCGTGGAGCGCGTGGTGGAGGAGGCGGTGCGCCACGCGCTCGGCGCGCTGCTCGCCGCGGCGCCCGTGGGCGACTGGCGTCCACTCCCGCCGTCGGCGGGTTCCGGCGCGCTGCCCGGCGAGCTGATGGCCGAGCTGTTCGCGGACGCGGAGGGGGCGCCATCCCCGGCGGCCGCCCCCGACGCGGCGGCCGGGTTCGACGCGCCGCTGGTGCAGATGTTCGACACGTACATCGTGTATGAGGCCCCCGAGGGGATCGTCATCGTGGACCAGCATTCCGCCCACGAGCGGGTGCTGTACGAGCGCGTGCTGGCGCAGCTCACCGGGGCGGATGCCCCGGCGCAACGCCTGCTGCTGCCGCTCACCCTCGAGCTCACGGACGAGGAGCTGGACGCCGTCGAGCGCCACGCCGAGCCCATCCAGCGGGTCGGCTTCGAGGTCGAGGCGTTCGGCGGACGCGCGGTCGTGGTGCACGCGGTACCGGCGCCGCACCCGCGGTTCGACGCGGGGCAGTGCTTCGGCGAGCTGGTGGCCGATCTGGCGCGCGGCCGGTTCGGCGGCTGGGCCAACCGGCTCGAGCGCTTCGCCGCCACGTACGCCTGCCGCGCCGCAGTCAAGGCCGGCCAGCGGCTCGAACGCGACGAGATGCGCGAGCTGCTGCTCCGCCTCTTCGCCACCGACCTGCCGCCGCACGACGTGCACGGCCGGTCCACGATCGTGCAGCTTCCCCGCGAGGAGCTGGAGCGCCGGTTTGGGCGGCGGTAGGGTCCCGGTCCT
>JAICJD010000282.1 GCA_025928645.1 Gemmatimonadales bacterium | reverse complement strand
CCTCACCCTCCCGACCTCGCCTTCCCCAAGCTATGCGGCAGCCGCGTCACCTCGTGCCGCACCACCACCGCGCCGATCAGGATCAGCACCAGCGCGACGACCACCCGAGCCGAATCGCCGCCCCCGCCCCCGCCCCCGTTCCTGAGCAGCCAGAGCGGCACCAGGATCCCGCCCAGCACCGCCACCACGCCGAGCACCGCCAGCACGACCGCGCCCCGCGCGTCCGCCAGCGCCGCGCGGAGATCGAAGAAGAGCAGCCCCAGCGCCACGAGGTTGAGCACCAGGAGCGCCTGTAGCCCGTCGAGGTAGACCGCGGCAGCCTCCGGTGCGCCCAGGATGACCGCCAGGAGCAGCATCTCAGCCGAGCCGAGCGCCACCGCCGAGTTGATGAGATAGGCGCCCAGCCATCGCGCGTCGCCCCAGCCCCGCTGCGCCGTCGTGCTGAACAGCACTCCCTTGTACACCCCCGCTCCCACCGCGAGCACCAGGCCGATCACGATCAGCACCACGCGCAAACCATGCAGCGCGTCTGCGCCGGCCAGGAGCCCGATCGCCGCGAGCAGGGTCAGCGGCACCGAGTACGCCGCGAGCACCCAGGTCCCGAACGACATCGGCGAGCTCGGCTTCCACACCCGGAGCATATGATGGAAGCGCTTGGGGTCGCCGAGGTCGAACACCAGGCACACCAGGTCCCCGATGAGGAAGAGCCAGGCGATCGGGTACGCCGCTACGGCCAGCGGCCTCACCTGCGCCGGCATCACCAGCTCGCCCAGTCCGGCCGCGAGAAACAGACCGGTGCTCAAGTTGTTGAACAGCAGGTCCAGCGTGACCAGCCCGTGCCAGTTGGGGGCCTTGGTCGTGGGCCGGCCCGCGTACCCGGGCACCTGCGTGCGGAGCGCGGCATCGGGGCCGCCGCCGCCCCCGCCCCCGCCGCCGCCCATCAGGCCCTCCCCAGCAGCAAGGCCGCGAGCAGCACCGCGAGCGACACGATCCCCGTCGCGACCGCCCGCACGTAGTCGCCCTTCATCGCGAGCCACGGGTTGAGCGGCGTCTCGGGCAAGCCGTACACCGACGGCCGGTCCACCAGCAGGTAGAACGAGTTGAGCTCGGAGTACGTCTCCCACGGCGTGTCGCCGTACAGGTACGCGTCCTTCACCCCGCGCTCGTGCAGGGTTTCCACCCGCTTCCGCGCGCGCTCGCGCAGCTCGTCGATCGGCCCGAACTGAATCGACTCGGTCGGGCAAGCCTTGGCGCAGGCCGGCACCAGGCCGTCGCGCTGGCGGTCGAAGCACAGCGTGCACTTGTGCGCGTGGCCGTCGATCGTGCTCCGGGTGATGACGCCGAACGGACAGGCCGCGATGCAGTACGCGCAGCCGTTGCAGATATCCGGCTGGATGTAGACGTTGTCGAACTCGTTGTGGATGATGGCCCCCGTCGGACAGGCGTGCTGGCAGGGCGCTCCCACGCAGTGCTTGCAGACGTCGCTCATCATGAGCCAACGGCCGGCATCGTCCCACGCGGAGCCCGGCGGCCCCGCCACGCCCATCTCGGGGATCTGCTCGATGAACTTGACGTGCCGCCACGAGGTGGCCGACAGCTCCACGGTGTTGTCGTAGCTGTTGCCGGTCCACTCGAACCCGTCGGCGGGGAGCTGGTTCCACTGCTTGCAGGCGACTTCGCACGCCTTGCAGCCGATGCAGACCGTCGTGTCGGTGTAGAAGCCCGTGGCCGGCTGGGCCGGCGGCGGGTCCGCGTGCCGGAACGGGGCGACGACCCGCTCGAGCAGCGATGGCGGCGGCGGCGCTCCGTCTGCGCCGGGCGGCAGGCTCGAGAGCTGCTTTTCACGGATCATGGTTTGCCTCTCCCCTCGCTCACGTGCGAACGGAATCTTCCTTCCGGCTGCGCCGCCTCGGGCGTGTCCGGCGTCCGCTCGCGGGTGGGCCAGGGGGCGAACGGCATCGTAGGCTTCGGCTGCGGGCCCGCGCGCCGGCCCGCGTGCACCTGGCAGGCGAACGCCTTGCCCTCGTGCATG
>JAICJD010000106.1 GCA_025928645.1 Gemmatimonadales bacterium | reverse complement strand
GTGCGACGGTAAACGGCCCCGTGATGGTGAGGGGTCGCGGGATCACCGCGCCGATCGCCAACACCAGGATGGCCGCCAGCACGAGACGATCCCGGAGCCGCCGCCCGGCCGCGCGGGCGCGAAGATCGCGCCACGCCGCGGTCAGCGCCTGCGCGGCGCTCCGGAGGGCGCTCCGCGACATGAGCCACAGGCCCGCCACGAACAGCGCGACTCCGGCCGCGCCGAGCGCCCGATCGAGCCATCCATAGACGGTGCCGGCCACGATGAGCAGGATCGAGGTGATGTACCAGGCGGCGAGCAGGCTGTAGATGAGGAAGATCCGCCGCTCGCGGTCGTCGGCCGGCGGCTCGGGCGCGTCGAGTCGAAGGACCCGGTGCTTGACCAGCCAGGTCAGGTAGCCGGACGCACGCTGCCGCAGGTTCGGCACCTCGAGCCAGTCGCTCAGGGCGAAGTAGCCGTCCAGCGGAATCAGCGGGTTCGCGTTCATCAGGATGGTGGTGACCCCGCCGATCAGCACGGCGTCGAGCGCCACCTCCGAGACCAGCGTGCCCGGCGCGGCCGCCCACCACACGATCGCGGCCAGGCTCGCCACCACGAGCTGGATCCAGGAGCCGGCGGCCGTCACCCACAGGCGCGCCTTGAGCTCGGGAAAGGTCCACGCGTCGTTCACGTTGCAGAAGAACGCCGGCTCGAAGTACAGCAGCATCGCGCCGATCTCGTGCACCTGGCCGCCGTAGTGCTTGCAGGTGAACCCATGCCCCAGCTCGTGGATCACGATGATGATCGTGCCCGTGATCCACAGCGTGGCGAGCTGCGCCGCCGAGTACCGGAAGTGGTACATGTCTCCGATGGCCCCGGAGAGCTCGGTCCACTTCACCGCGGCGACGAGGAGGTACACTGCGAACAGCAGCAGCGACGCGACGATGAACCCGCGGGTGAACATCCAGCGGATGTGGGGAATGGTGCGGTCCATGAACGCGTCGGGATCGCCCATGGACCACCGGATGCGGAAGATGTCGGTCTGGCCGGGGCCGCCGCGCAGGCGCTGGCGCCGCTGAGCCCGAAGCCGCTCCATCATGAGCACCGAACGCTCGCCCAGGGTGCGCTCGAGCAGGCCCATCGCCTTGAGCTTGGCGGCGAACTTCTCCACCGTGCCGGCCGAGACCCCGAGTCCTTCCTGCGTGAGGTCGGCCGCGACCTGCGCCGCGGTGCGCTCGCCGTCGAACTGCCGCAGCACGTGCACCTCGACCGGCCGGAACCGGAAGTATTTGCGCGATTTCGGATCCTTCACGATGAAGCTCTGCTCGCCGCGGTAAGTCTGCTCGACCACGGTGAGGTCCGGCCGGAGCCTGGGGGCGCTCACGGGCTCGACCGCACGACCTTCTCGCCCGCCGCAATGCCGCTCACGACCTCGACCCGGCCGCTGTCGAGATCGGCGCCGAGCGTGACCGCCCGAAGGGTCGCGTGGGTGCCCTCCCACACGAGCGCGTACCCGTCCTTGGCCACCGCCGCGCGCGGGATGGCGACCACGCGGCGGCGCTCGGCGCCGAGCTGTACCGTGACGCTGCTGCCGGGCGTGAGCCCGGAGCCGGGGGCGAGCTGGACCACGACCTCGCGCGTGCCGCTCGCCGGGTCGATCACCGGCGACGCCCGCACCACGCGCCCCGCGGCGCTCGAGCCGCCGGCGCCGAGCACGCGGGCCGGCGCGCCCGGCTTGAGCCCCGCGCCCGCCGTTTCGGGCACGCGCACCGCGGCGAGCACCGGCGCGAGAGCGGTGACCCGGAACAGAGAGTCGCCCGCGTTGACCAGCCGCTGGACCCGCGCCATCCTCGCCGTCACGACACCGTCGAACGGGGCGGCGATGCGGGTGAGGTCGTAGTCCCGCTGCGCCTTCCGCAGCGTGAGATCGGCCGCCCGGTGCTCGAACTCGACCTGCTCCGAGTCGGCCCGGGTGACCACGCCGGCCGCGGACAGCGCGCGCTGGCGCTCGACCCGCTGGGTCGCGTTGGCCGCCTGCTCCTTGGCCTGGGCCAGCGCGATCTCCTGGTCGGCGCTCTCGAGCCTGGCGATGAGTTGGCCCGCCGCCACGCGCGTGCCGATGTCGGCGAGAATCGCCTCGACCACTCCCGAGGAGCGGGCCACGACCGCCGCATCGTGCTCCACGTAGAGCTGCGAGGGGAGCGAGAGCGGACGGTCCACCGTGGTGCTCTCCGCCGTCTCGATGGCGCCCGTCGCGGGGCGCGGTACCGTGGCGGCCGCGGCGGTCTCGATCGGCCGGTCGTGCGCCGAAGCGTCGTCACCGCCGCCGGCGCATCCGCCGAGCAGCAGGACGAGCGGCAGGAAGGAGCGGGTCACGACCAGATCCTCCACCAGAAGAGACGCGCCCAGCGGACCGGTCCGCGCAGCAGCCGTGTGGCCGCGGAGGCGCGGTCGGTGAGCACCCGGGCGTACGCCGCCATGCTGGGCCGGAGCACGCCGTCCGGATTCGCGACCAGCGCCCGGACCGGGTACAGCACCTCGGCGCCGCTGTCGGCCGGCATGGGCGCGACCGAGACGACCCGGCCGCGGAAGGTTCGCTGCGGCACGGCGTCCACCCGGAGCCGCACCTCCTGGCCCGGGCGGACCCGCTCGATGTCACGCTGCGCCACGCCGAAGTCGAGCTCGAGCGAGTCGGTCCGGCCGACGGCCAGCAGCTCGTCGCCCTCCTCCAGCGAGGAGCCGACGCGGTCGGCGACGCGCGGCGTCAGCACGACGCCCGGGACCGGCGCGCGCAGCACGGTGAGCTCCAGCTCCTCGTCGAGCAGCGCGACCTCGCGCCGGAGCGCGTCGGCGCGGAGCCGCTGCATCCGCTCCTCCGACGCATCGCCCCGGCTCGCGGCCACCGACGCGAGCCGGTCGGCGGACACCGCCTCGGCGGCCGTGACCTCGCGGTCGGCGCGGAGCGCGGTGGCACGCAGGTACGCGACCGGGGTTCCCCGCGCGACGATCGTTCCCTCGGATACCGGGATCCGCTCGACCACGCCGGCCACGAACGCGCGCACGGGGGCGAAGCCGGCGGCGCGGAACGTGGCGCCTTCGCCGGGCACCCGGAGCGGCCAGCGGATGAGCACGAGGGCCGCGAGCACCGCCGCCGCGACCGCGGTGTAGATCCGGAGCCGGGCGCGCGGGATGGCGCGCCACGCTTCCCGCTTGGCCGCGAGCGCGCCGAGGGCGTCGACCATCGGCACCTGGTGGTAGAGCTGCGCGTTCCGGAGCGCCACCGCGGTCTGGTTCGCCAGGATGGCGGCGACTTCGCGCTGCGTCGGCGTCGCGAAGTCGGCCGTGGCCGACTCGAAGACCAGCACGCCGAGCACGCCCTCTTCGTCCTTGAGCGGCAGGTAGAGGCCGCTCTCGACGCCGTCGCTCTCCAGGTCCTGGCCGAAGATGGTCACGAACATCCGCTCGGCGTCCGAGGCGGGCGCGGTCCGCTCGACCACGTACAGCGGCTCGCCCTGGCCCGCCGCCCACTCGGCGCGCGCGACCAGGTCCTGGAGCTTCGGATCCTTGGGGTCGACCGTCTCCTCGCCCGCGACCGCGCGGATGTCGCACCGCCCCTTCTCGTACAGGGCGACCGCGGCCCGATCGAAGGAGATGGCCCGGGTCGCGAGGTTCACCACCGACTGGAGCACGCGGTCGAGGTCGAGGGTGGCGGTGATCTCGCGGCTGATGTCGAGCAGCACCGCAAGGTGGTCCGCCCGCTTGCTCGCGGCGTGAAGCTGGGCGTTTCGCAGCGCGATCGCGGCCGAGGCGGCCAGGCCCTCGAGCAGGTCGCGGTCCCGCTCGTCGAACACCCCGGCGCCGCCGGCCTTGTTGGTCACCTGGATCGCGCCGACCGTCTCGCCGGCGGCCACCATGGCGGTCGCCATGACGTTGAGCGCGAGCGACTCCTCCTCGGCGTCGACCGCGGGCTGGAACCGGGCGTCGTCCTGGGCGCGGGTGACGATGGTGCTCCGCTGCCGCTGCGCTACGTCGCCCACGAACCCCGTGCCGAGCGGCATCTGGGCGCCGACCAGGCGGTCGCCCCGGCCGCCCACCGCCAGGCGGCAGCGGAGCACGTCGCCTTCGGCGATCCAGATCGAGCCCCCCTCCGCCCCCAGCGCGGCGAGCACCCGGTTGAACACCTTGGGCAGGAGCTCGTCGAAGTCGAGCGACGCGCTGAGCTCCAGGCTGATGCTCTGGAGCAGGCGCAGACGCTCGACTTCTTCGCGAAGCTCGTCGCTCGACGTGGTTGGCGCGCTCATGTCGGATGTGAGAGGCGGGTCATGAACGACAGGCTCCGGCTCCCGCGAACGGGAAGCCGGAGCCTGGTGCGGCGCCGGATGGGCGCCGCGAGCATCGCGCGGTGCTTAGGCCAACTTCATCGGCGCGATTTTCTCTTCCAGCTCTTCGACGCCAAGCTCGACGTCCTTGGCCGGAACCGGCTTCTTCGGCTGCTGTTCGGGAGTCTTGCTCCGGGACTGCTCGTCGTGCTTGCTCATGATAGCGCTCGTTTCAGAGTTGGTCGAGAGTGGGCTTCCGACTTACTTGCCCTTGGGGAAGATGTTGGACGGGGCGATGCGCGCCTCGAGCTCCTCCACCGACAACTCCACGGCCTCGGCGTCCTTGCCGGTCACGTTGCGGATGGTGGCCTTCTGCTCGGGGGTGAGATCGATCCGGAAGGTGTCCTTGGCGTTTGACATCGGGAGCTCCTGGTTGAAGGCGACGGGTTGGCCCGACTGACGGAGAGCAAGCTAGACCGGCTCCGTGAAAACACCGTGATTCGGCACTTGCCCTTCCGGGAATCGCCGGTACGTTAGCTCAGTCACCCCCCCGGGACCCCAGTGTCGGACTTTCGGCTTCGGCTGTTCGGTGCCCCCACACTCGTCACCGCCGAGGGAGGGCCGGCCGTGCCCTCGCCGGGCGCCAAGCCCATCGCTCTGCTGGCCTATCTCACCCTCGAGGCGCGTCCCCACACCCGCGAATCGCTGGCCACCCTGCTGTGGGGCGAATCCCCTGAAACCGAAGCCCGGGCGTCACTTCGGCAGGCACTGAAGCATTTGCGCGAGACTCTCGGGGAGGTGGTCCATGCCGACCGGGCGCTCATCGAGCTCAGCCCGCCGGTACCCTGCGACGTGCTGGAGTTTCGCGCCGCCGTCGAGGCCGACCCTGCCCGGGCCGCCGGGTTCGACGTTCCCCGATTCTTCGAAGGAGTATCGCTGCGGCGCGCGCCCCAGTTCGAAGAGTGGATGGCGGCCACCCGGGCCTCGCTCCTCCGGCAGTATCACCAGCTGCTCGCCGGGTCATGCCGGGAAGCCATGCGCCAGTGCCGCTGGCGGGAATCCGTGGACCTGGCCGACCGCTGGCTCGCGAGCGAGCCGCTGTCGGACGACGCCGCGTACCTCGCGGTAGAGGCCCGATATCTGGCCGGCAGCCGGAGTTCCGCCCTGTCTCGCTACGCCGAGTATCGGGAGCTTCTCGTCCGGGAGGCAAGCCGCGAGCCGGGCCGGAATCTCCAGGCCCTGGCCCGCCGGGTGGAAGCCGACCGCGGCGCCGAGCCGGCGCCACCGATCACGGACGAGTGGTACACCAACGCTCCCAGCTTCGAGGCGAGCCTCGTCGAGCGCGAGGTTCAGTGGAAGGCGCTGGCCGGAGCCTGGAAGGGCGTGCTCCGGGGCAAGGGCAGAATCGTTCTGGTGGAGGGCGAATCCGGAGTCGGGAAGTCGCGCCTCACCGACGAGTTCCTCCGCTGGGTGGTGGCGGAGGGCGGCACCACCCTGCGGGGCCGATGCTACGATAGACGCGCCGGCGTTCCCTACGAGCCCCTCGTGGAGGCGGTTCGGTGCGCCCTGGACGCGCCTGGCCTGGCGGGCACGTCCGGCGGGTGGCTGGCCGAGGTGGCACGGGTCGTGCCCGAGCTGCGGGAACGCTTTCCGGCGCTGCCGGCGGGACACGAGGCGGTCGCCGAGGAGGGATGGCGGTTGTTCGAGGGTGTGGCCCAGCTGCTCACCGCGCTCGCGGCGGAGCGGCCGGTCGCCATCGCTGTCGACGACCTCCAGTGGTGCGACGAGGATACCTGCAACCTCATTCGATTTCTGACCCGACGGCTCGAACAGGCACCGGTGCTGTGGATCGGCCTCATCACCCTGGGTGAGGTCGAGCGGGAGGCACCGGCCTCCCGGCTGTGCCGTGTGCTTCGTGCCAAGAGCCAGGCCGAGCTGGTGACGGTCGGCCCGCTGGACGAGGACGGGGTCTGGCACCTGGTGCGGGAGATGGCCCGCGTGAGCGTCCCGAACGGCGGGCGGCGGCTGGCCGCCCGGCTGTTCCGGATCAGCGCGGGCAACCCGTTCTACGTCATCGAGCTGCTCAAGACGATGTTCGCCCAGGGCATGTTCACGCTGGATGAGGGCACCGGCGAGTGGACCGTAGTGCCGTCGGAGGTCGGAACAGGGCGCGAGGTCCCGGTATCCCAGACGGTGCAGGACGTGATCGCCGAGCGGGTGGATCGCCTGCCTGCCGAGCTCCGGGACCTGCTCATGACCATCGCCGTGAGCGGCAGCGGCTGCCGGACCGACGTGCTCTCGCACGTGCACGGGATCTCCCGCCTGCACGCCGCCGGCATCGGCGACGCGCTGGTCGAACGGCACCTGGTCGTCGAGGACGGCGGGGCGTACCGGTGCCTGCACCCGGTGATCGCTCACCTGGTTCGCGACGGGCTGACCTCCTCGCGGCGGCAGGAGGTCCATCGCGCCCTGGCGCTGGCGCTCGAGCGGGTGGTGACGCCGGAGGACATGCCGCACGCCGCCGGCGCGGTGGCGCGCCACGCGGAACGCGGCCTCGAGCGCGACATGGCCTACCGCTACGCCCGGCTCGCCTCCGAGGCGGCTGCGTCGCGCTACGCATACGCCGAGGCGCTTTCCTGGCTCGACCTGGCGGCCGCTTCGGCGCGGGGCGCCGAGCCGGTGGCCACGGTGGATCGGCTGACCGCCGACGTGCTCGAGCGGGCCGGCTGGAGCGAGGCGCCGAGCCGGTCGGCGCCGCCGGTCACGCGGGAGATCGCGAGCGACGATCTCGATCTGCGGGTGAAGCCCACTACACGATGACCAGAGGCTCCATGTCACGTCTCGTCCTCGCCGGAACGGCTCTCCTGCTGCTGGGAGCCTGCGACAAGTTCAACATCCCGGCGCCGCCGGCCCAGGGAGGGAGCGACACGCTTGCCTCGGCGACGCCGCCCGCGACGCCGAAGCCGAAGCTGGTCTCGCGGCGTCCGGCCGAGGTGGACCCCGAGATGGTCGCGCGGCGCTTCGATGCCATTCAGCGCGAGCTGCGCCGCCTGGTCGTGGCCGAGGAGACGTACTACGCGGAGAACGGCATCTACACCGACGACCCAACCCGCCTCGGGTTCCGGCCGGCGACGGGGAATGACGTGCGCTTCCTGTGGGTCACCCGGACGGGCTGGGCCGCGAGCGCCGCCCACGCCGACGTGCCGGGCCGGAACTGCATCGTGTTCGTGGGCCGCTCGCACGAGCCGCCGAAGACGATGCGCGACCAGCGTGCCGGCCGCGAAGGCGCGCCGGTGTGCGACGCCCCGCCGCGGCGCCGGTCGCCCTCCCCGCCGGCGTCGACGCCGAGCCTCGCGGCCGAGGATCGCCCGCGAGGCGGCACGGCCGATACCGGCAGCGCCCTCGACGCGGTGGACCCGGGGATCCAGATGCGGGTGGATCTCCGGAATTTGGTTCGGTCTCAGGAGAGCTACTACGCCAACCAGGGCATCTACTCGCGGCGGACCGAGCCGTTCGCGCTCCAGTATCTCTGGCACAAGGGCGTCACGATCTCGATCCTGAGCGCGAACGATGCCGCCTGGTCGGCCCGCGCGACGCACGTGTCGCGGCCGGGGAAGAGCTGCGTGATCTGGCTCGGGCCGGTGGCGCAGCGGCCGGCCACGGACGCCGAGAAGCGCTCGTCCGAACAGCCGGGCATTCCGGTCTGCGACGACTGACCGGCTGACCGGCTCGAAAGCACTACGCCCCCCGACGCGCTGCGGCGTCGGGGGGCGTCGCGCGAAGTCCGGTCCTCAGTTGCCCCGATGGATCGGCTGCATGGGCGCGATGCGCTCTTCCAGCTCCTGAACGCCAAGCTCGAGGGCCCGGGCGTCCTTACCCGTCGCCGCCTTCACTTGCGCCTTCTGCTCCTCGGTCAGCTCGAGCCGGATGTGCTTCTGGTCGGACATGGTGCGCTCCTGTCGGGGTGGGCCTGCGAGACGTGGACAGACTACCGGGGCTGCGTGAATGGCCTGTGAATCCCGGCCAGTCCCTCCGTGAAACGAGCTACCCGGCGCTCACCCGGCGGGCGAAGTCCGTCCAGAAGCCCTCGGTGAGCCGGCGCGCCGTGCCCTCGAGCAGCCGGCCGCCCACGTTCGCCACGGTTCCATTCAGGTCGCTCGTGGCCGCCCAGTCGAGCCGGGTCCGGTCGGCGCCCGCGTCTTCGAGCCGAAGCGCCGACACCAGGTCGACCGTCGAACCGGGCGCCTTGCCGCGCGCCCGCATGGTGAGCTGACGTCCTTCGACTATGTCGGACAGCTCGACGTCCAGCGTGAACCTGACCCGCAGCGCCCCGACGCCCAATCCGGAGATCACCTTGTAGTGGGTCGGATCGATCCGCACGACCGACTCCACTCCGGGCCCCGACGCGGCCACGAAGTCGGGGTCCGTCAGCCTGGCCCAGACCGTCCGGCGAGGAGCGATGATCTCGGGCGAGCCGGCGAAGTCCATTCTCATGAAGAGGTTCCCTCGGCCTTGACCCACCCGTACCCATCCCTGTAACCTGTCAGTCCCCCGCCGTGCCTTCCTTTGGGGTGTAGCTCAATCGGCAGAGCGCCCGGCTGTTAACCGGGAGGTTGCTGGTTCGACCCCAGCCGCCCCAGTCAGGCCCTGTTGTCCCTAGCAAGGGGCGGCGGGGCCGCGTCCTTTCAACCCGCGGCCACGTGCAGCAGCATGAAGGCGAAGTGGCAGCCGCTTCCCGCCAATACCAGCAGATGCCAGATCTCGTGGTGGCCGAACCGTCCGGGAAACGGGTCGGGGCGCCCGCGCGCGAAGATGACGGCCCCGACGGTGTAGGCCAGCCCACCGGCCACGAGCCAAGCGAGCCCGCCGGCCGACACTGTGCGCGCGAGCGGCGCCGCGGCCAGCAGTGCCATGTAGCCCATGCCGAGATAGGTCGCGGTCGACAGCCAGACCGGGGCATCGAGCCACCAGAGCTTGAACGGAATGCCGGCCAGCGCGATCGCCCAGGCGGCGGCGAGCAGGGCCCAGCCCGAGGGGCCGTGGAGCGTCAACAGCGCCACCGGCGTATAGGTGCCGGCGATGAGAAAGTAGATCGCGATGTGATCGAGCGTCCTGAGCTTCCGGAGACGATGGCGCGGCAGGCACAGCGCGTGGTACAGGGTGCTCGCGGCATAGAGCAGGATGAGCGAGCCGCCGTAGACCGCGAAGGCGAGGGTCTGGGCGGGGCTTCGGGCGAGGTGAAGCAGCAGCGCCGTCCCGATCATCGCGAGCACGAGCCCGAGGAGGTGTGACCACGCATTGACCGGCTCGCGGAATCGCATGCGGCTCAATGTATCCCCGGCCCGCCCTTGTCGCCCGGGGCGGCCCGTCCTAGGGTTGAGGCATGCGGATCGCGCTGTTCAGCGAGGTGTACTGGCCGATGGTCAGCGGGGTGGGGGTCACCCTGCTCCGGCTGACCGATGCGCTGCACGCGCGGGGCCACCAGGTGCGGGTGTACAGCGCCACGTATGCGCTGCCGCCCGACGCGGCCGACCGGCCGGAGGTGCACCGCTCGCCCAGCGTGCCGTTCTTCCTGTACCCCGACGTGCAGTGGGCGTTCCCCCGCCTGCGCGAGGTCGTCGAGGACCTCGAGAGCTTCGCGCCGGACGTGGTCCACGTGGCGACCGAATTTTCGCTCGGCATCGCCGGCGTCAAGGCCGCGCGCCAACTCGGGCTGCCGATCATCGCGTCGGCGCACACCGACTACGACCAGTACGCCGCGCGCTACGGCGTACCGTGGGCGCTCAGGGCCGGGTGGCACTACCTGCGCTGGTTCTACGGTCAGGCGCATCGGGTGCTCTGCCCGTCGCGCATCTATGAGGCGGCGGTCCACCGGCACGGGGTGACCCACACGGGCATCTGGAGCCGGGGCGTGGATCCCGCCGTGTTCTCGCCGCGGTTCCGGAGCGAGGCGTTCCGCGCCGCGGTGGGCGCGGGGCCGGACGACCTGGTGGTGACCTACATCGGGCGGATCGCCCGCGAGAAGAACCTGGGCCTCCTGCTCGAGGCCTGGGAATCGCTCGCGCGTGAGCGGGGCGGGGCGCAGCTCGTGCTCGTCGGCCGGGGGCCGCTCGAGGACGACATTCGGCGGCGGGAGATCCCGGGCGTCCATGTCACGGGACTGCTGCTGCACGACGCGCTCTCCACGGCGTACGCGTCGGCCGACATCTTCGCCTTTCCATCACGCACCGAGACATTCGGCAACTCGCTGCTCGAGGCGATGGGATCGGGGCTGCCCGCGCTGGCGGCCGCGGCCGGCGGGGTGCTCGAGTTCGCCGAGCACGACAGGAACGCGTGGCTGGTGGAGCCGGACAGCACGGCGTCCATCCGCGAGGGACTGAGCCGGCTGCTCGGCGACCCGGGGCTCCGCCGTCGGCTTGCCGGCGGAGCGCTCGTGACGGCACGGGCGCGCGGCTGGGACGAGGTGTACGACCGTCTGCTCGAGGACTACCGCGAGGCGGCGACGCGCGCGGCGAGCGACGCCGCGTAGCGGGGACGCCCCCTTCCTGCCGGCCCCTTTCTACCTTCTTACTACCAGATAGGAGACCGCGGCGATCGCCGCGGCCATGGGGATCGTGAGAACCCAGGCCCAGACGATGCGCGTCGCCACGCCCCAGCGCACCGCCGACACCCGCTGGGCCGAGCCCACGCCGACGATGGCGCCGGTGATCGTGTGCGTGGTGCTGACCGGGACGCCGAGCTGCGAGGCGAGCAGGATCGAGATCCCGCCCGCCGTCTCCGCGCAGAAGCCGCCGAACGGCCGGAGCTTGGTGATCCGGCTCCCCATCGTCTTCACGATCCGCCAGCCGCCCATCGCGGTGCCCAGGCCGATCGCCGTGTACGCGGCCAGCTCCACCCACAACGGGATGTGGTCAGCCGTGCCCACGTAGAAGTAGCCCAGCCACCCGGGGGCGTGGGCGAACAGTGCCTTGGTCGAGACCAGCAGCCCGACGATGATGCCCATGGTCTTCTGCGCGTCGTTGGCGCCGTGACTCAGCGAGTAGAGCGCGGCCGAAACGAGCTGAAGGCGGCGGAACACGCGGTCGACCGGGCCGGGCGGCGCGCTCTTGAGCAGCCACGAGAGCGCCACCGTCAATCCGAGCGCCAGCACGAGGCCGAGCAGGGGAGAGACGAGGATGAACGCCACCGGCAGCACCCAGCCGCCGAGCTGGAGGGCCGGAAACCCCGCCTTGGCGATGGCCGCGCCGCCGAGGCCGCCCATGAGCGCGTGGCTCGACGAGCTGGGCAGTCCCACGTACCAGGTGATGATGTTCCAGACGATCGCGCCGATCAGCGCGCTCAGGATCAGATTGGCGTCGACCACCGACGGCTCGATCAGCCCCTTGCCGATGGTCTTGGCGACCGCGGTCCCGACGACGAACGCGGCCAGCACGTTGAACACCGCGGCCCAGATCACCGCCACGCCCGGGGAGAGCACCCGGGTCGAGACCACGGTGGCGATCGAGTTGGCGCTGTCGTGGAAGCCGTTGATGAAATCGAAGATCAGCGCGACCGCCACGATGCCCAGAACGTAGGCGACGTCGTGCGGCATGCTCAGGCGTGCTTGATGGAGATCGACTCGAGCACGTTGCCCGCGTCCTCGATGTAGTCGAGCGTCTTCTCGAGGTTGTCGTAGATCTCCTTCCACTTGATCACGGTGAGCGCGTCCGGATGACCCTCGAACAGGCGTCCCAGCCACTCGTGGTACAGGGTGTCGCCCTCCTCCTCCAGGCGCTTCACCTGCACGCACGCGTTGAGTACGGTGCCGTCCTTGTTCTTCTCCAGCGCCCCGACCGCCACCTGGAGCTGCTCGGTGGCCCGGGCGATGACGTCCGCGATGAGGGTCGCGCCCTCGGGCGCGATGCCGGCGTGGAAGATGTGGAGCCGGCGTGAGGTGCCGTCGATCAGGTCCATGACGTCGTCGAGCCGCGAGGCGAGCGAATGGATGTCCTCCCGGTCGAGCGGCGTGATGAACACCCGGTCGAGCCGGCTCACCACTTCGTGGGTGACCTGGTCGGCCTGGTGCTCGAGACGCTTGATCTGGTCCACGATGACGCCCCGCCGATTGTGGTCGGCCCGGAGCAGCTCCTGCTGCAGCCGGGCGGCCTCGACCGTGAACGTGGCCACCGCCGTGAAGAGGTCGAAAAACTTCTCGTCGCGGGGAAGCAGGCGCATTGTCGCATCCGGGTAACGGGCCGCGGCAAGATAACCGGGACTCGCGCCCCCCGCACCGTACACCGGCATTCCTTGACGGGTTCCGTTTCCGGCCCAGATTCCCCGCATCCCTCCCGCGGGAGCGGGCGGCCCCCGATAGGCACATCTATGGCACAACTCCTGGCATCCCGCCCGCTCGACGATCCCCCCGAGCCGGCCTTCGACCGCCTGACCCGCCTCGCGGCGCGCCTCCTCGGCGCGCCGGTGGCGCTGGTCACGGTGGTGGGCGACGAGCACGTTTACTTCAAGTCCGCGATGGGGTTGCCCGAGCCGTGGGCCAGCCGGCGCAGCACCCCGATCGCATACTCCTTCTGCCGGCACGTGGTGGCCTCCGGCTCGCCCCTCATGGTGGAGGACGCGCGCCGCGACCCGCAGCTCCGCGCGAGCCCGGCGGTGAGAGAGCTGCGCTGGATCGCATACGCCGGCGCCCCCGTGCAGGGCGCGGACGGACGCACCCTGGGCGTCCTCTCCGTGGCCGACACGCTGCCCCGGGTCTGGGCGCCCCGGGACCTCTCCCTGCTCACCGACCTGGCCGCGTCGGTGGCCACCGAGCTCGAGGTCCGGGCCGCGGGGGTCCCGGGCTCGGCGCCGGCCGCCCCCGGGGTCGGGCGCGCCGCCCGGCCTAGGGGCAGGAACCCTAGCGAC
>JAICJD010000046.1 GCA_025928645.1 Gemmatimonadales bacterium | reverse complement strand
GGGGGCGGATCTCCTGCTCGCCGAGGAAGTCGGCACGGTGCTGCCCTCGAAGGTGCTGCAGTACCTGCGCGCCGGCCGCCCGATCCTGGCGTTCGTCGACGGGGGCGGCCTGATGCGCGAGGTGCTGGCCGCCGCGCCCCAAGCGTGCGTCGTTACTCGACACGAGACGGACCGCGTGGCCGAGCTCATCGTCCGGCTCGCGGCCGAGCCGCGAGCGGCGCCGTCCGGGCCCGCGCCGCAGGCACTCGCCTACTCTCGCCGTGAGATCGCTCGCCGGTTTGCCGAGGCGCTCGAGGCGGCCTGCGGCCCGGCGCCCGCACCGGCGCGTTCCACGGGCACGGCCGCGGCCGCCGTAGGGGCCGGCTCATGACCACGCCGCGTCCGGGACGCCCGCCCGAGCCCTCCTCTCCCACGCGCGTGTTCGTGACCGGCGCGGGCGGGTTCACCGGGTTCGCGCTCGCGCTCAGCCTGGCTCGCCGCGGCCAGCAGGTGCGCGGGCTTTTGCACGACCCGGCCCGGGCGAAGGCCCTGGCCGCCGCCGGAGTCGAGGCGCTGACCGGCGACGTGCGCGACGCCGCCCTCGTGCGGCAGGCGCTCGAGGGCGTGGACCTGGTGTACCATCTCGCCGCGGTGTTTCGCAAGGCCGGCGTGCCGGACTCCGAGTATCGGAGCGTCCATGTGGACGCCACCCGGCACCTGGTCGAGGCATCGGCCCACGCGGGCGTACGTCGCGTGGTTCACTGCAGCACGGTCGGCGTGCACGGCGACGTGAACCACGAGGAGCCGGTGGCCGAGGACGCGCCGTTCAATCCGATGGACATCTACCAGCAGACGAAGCTCGAAGGCGAACGGATGGCGCGCGAAACGGCACGGCGGACCGGCGTACCGCTCACCATCGTTCGACCGAGCCCGATCTACGGTCCGGGAGATCGGAGGCTGCTCAAGCTGATCGGCGGGATCGCGAAGCGCCGTTTCTGGCTGGTGGGAGACGGGTCGCCGCACTTCCAGATGGTGTACATCGACGATCTGGTGGAAGGCTTCCGCCTGGCCGCCGAGACGCCCGGGGCGGCCGGGCACACCTACATCATCAGCGGGAACGAGGCGCCGACGCTTCAGGAGCTGGTCACCGAGATCGCGGAGGTCGCCCAGGTGCCGCCGCCGCGGCTCCGCCTGCCGCTCCGCCCGTTCGCGATCGCCGCCGCGCTGTGCGAGCGCCTGTGCGTGCCGCTCGGGATCGAGCCGCCGATCTACCGCCGGCGCGTGAGCTTCTTCACCAGCAACCGCTGGTTCGACACCACCCGGGCCCGCAAGGAACTGGGATACGTCCCCAGAATGCGGCTGCACTCCGGGCTCCAGCGCACGCTGAACTCCTACCGCCGCCTGGGTTGGGTCTAGCTCGACGATGCGAATCCTGGTGACGGGCGGGACCGGCTTCACCGGAACGGCGCTGGTCGAGCGCCTCTGTCGCGATGGTCATGCGGTCGTGGCGCTCGACTATAAGGAGGGCCTCGCCTGCGACGCGCTCCGGGCGCTCGGCGCCGAGGTCATCATCGGCTCGGTGACCGACCGGCCGGCGGTGGAGCGAAGCATGCGCGGCGTCGAGTTCGTCTTTCACCTGGCCGCCGCGTTCCGCGAGCTCAACGTGCCGAACTCCTTCTACCACGAGGTCAATGTCGCCGGCACCAGAGTCGTCCTCGAGGCCGCCCGGGAGGCGGGCGTCCGGAAGTTCGTCTACTGCAGCACCTGTGGCGTACACGGCAACATCGACCATCCACCCGCCGGCGAGGACGCGCCGATCCAGCCGGCCGACTACTACCAGCGCACCAAGTACGAGGCCGAGCCGCTGGTGAAGGAGTTCGGGCGCAGCGGCATGGAGACGGTGATCCTGCGGCCGGCCGCCATCTACGGCCCGGGCGATCCCGAGCGCTTCTTCCTGATCTTCAAGCGGGTGGCGAAGGGAAGCTTTCCGATGTTCGGCAGCGGGCGCACCCTGTACCACCCGCTGTATATCGATAACCTCGTCGATGCCTTTCTCCTCTGCATGCCTCCGGGGGCCGGCGAGGGGCGGGAGTATCTCATCGCGGACGAGCGGTACTATCCGATCGAGGAGATCGTGCGGGCCGTCGGCCGGGCGCTCGGCGTGCCGGTGCGGATCCGGCACTATCCGGTCCTTCCGGTAGTCGTCGCGGGGCACATCTGTGAGGCGGTCTGCAAGCCGTTCGGGGTCACGCCCCCGATCTTTCCGCGCCGGGTGGACTGGTACCGGCAGAACCGCGCCTTCGACATCACCCGGGCGAAGGGCGAGCTCGGCTATCAACCGCAGGTCGAGCTGGACGACGGCCTGCGCCGCACCGGCACGTGGTACCGTCAAATGGGGTTGCTGTGACATCGTCCTCGCCCGTTCGCGCTCGCTGGTTGACTCTCCGGCTTGGGGTACGTTGACGCCATGTGTGGCCTTGCCGGTATCATCTCCGACGATCCCGCAGCCGCAGGTCGGGTGCCGGCGATGCTTGCGACCGTGCGACACCGGGGTCCCGACGCCGAGGGCCTGGAATGCCTCGGCCCCGCCACCCTAGGCCACCGCCGGCTCAGCATTCTGGATCTGGCCGGCGGCGGGCAGCCGATGCTCACCGCCGACGGCACGCTCGCGGTCGTCTTCAACGGCGAGATCTACAACTTCCCCGCGCTGCGCCGCGCGCTCGAGGCCGAGGGCCGGGGCTTCCGCACCAGGTCGGACACCGAAATCCTGCTGCACCTCTACCAGAAGTACGGCGTCGACTGCGTGACCCACCTCGACGGCATGTTCGCCTTTGCGCTGTGGGACCGGCCCAGGCGCCGGCTGCTGCTCGCGCGGGACCACCTGGGCCAGAAGCCGCTCTTCTACGCGGAGACCGCCCGCGGGCTGGTGTTCGCCTCCGAGGTCAAGGCCGTGCTTGCGAGCGGGCTGGTCCCACGCGACATCGACCTCGAAGCGCTGTTCCACTACGTCTCGCTCCGCTTCATCCCGGACCAGCTCACGCTCTTCAAGGGCGTACGGAAGCTCCCGGCCGCTCACCGCCTGGTGTACGAGCAGGGCGCGGTGCGGGTGGAGCGCTACTGGTCGTTCTCCTGCGTCGCCAAGCGGCCCGGCAGCGAAGCGGAGCTCACCGACGCCCTGGACCGCGAGCTCCAGGAGACGGTGCGGGCCCATCTGCTCAGCGATGTACCGGTCGGCAGCTTCCTGAGTGGCGGGATCGACTCGAGCCTGGTCACGGCGCTCATGGCGAAGGCCTCGCCCGAGCCCGTACCCACGTTCTCGATCGGCGTCCGGGAGCAGGGCTTCAACGAGCTGCCCTTCGCGGCGCAGGTGGCGCGCCGGTACCGCACGCAGCACCACGAGGAGGTAGTCACCGCCGACCTCGTCCGCCTGGTGCCGGAGATGGTCTGGCATCTGGACGAGCCGTCCGATCCCTTCGGCGTCGGCGTCTACCTGGTGGCGCGGCTCGCCGCGCGCGACGTCAAGGTGGTCCTGAGCGGCGATGGGGGCGACGAGCTGTTCGCCGGCTACGATCGCTTCGCCGGGCAGCGGCTGGCAACCATGTACGGCTTGCTCCCGCGATCGCTTCGCCGGACGCTGATGCGCCAGCTCATCGGCCTGGTGCCCGAGAGCTTCGGCTACAAGAGCCTCGCCCAGAAGCTGCACTGGCTGAACGAAATGTCCCTGCTAGACGGCGGTGAGCGCTATGCCGCGAGCATGAGCTTCCTCCGGTTTACCGAGGACGCCAAGCGCTCGCTCTTGAGCTCCGACGCGCGAGCGAGCCTCGCCGGCCTCGATTCGACCGAGAAGATCCTGACGCACTTCAACTCGCCCAACGCGCGCGAGCTGATCGATCGGATGCTGTACACGGACCTGATGACCCGGATACCGGACCATCTCCTCCCGATCGTGGACCGCATGGCGATGGCGCACGGTCTCGAGGTGCGGCCCCCGCTGCTGGAGCACCGAATGGTGGAGTTCGCGGCCAGTCTGCCGGGAGACCTGAAGCTCCGGGGGACGAAGCTCAAGTACATCCTCCGCCGCGTGGCCGCGCGGTATCTCCCGGGCGAGCTGATCGAGCGGCCGAAGCAGGGCTTCGGGTTCCCGCTCGCCCGCTGGATGCGGACCGACCTGCGGCACCTGCTGCGGCACGTCGCCGGCGAGTCCCGCCTGGTGCAGGCCGGCGTCTTCAATCACGCCTACGTCGAGCAGCTGGTCGAGGAACACCTCCAGGGCCGACGCGACCACAACTTCCGACTCTGGATCCTGCTCAACCTCGAAGTGTGGCACCGGCTCTTTCTGGAGGAGCAATCGCTGGAAGACGTCGCCGACTGGATCGAGCGCGCTCGCGCGGGACACGAGCCGGGTCCCACGGCCCTGCTTTCGGCATGATCATGGTTTCCACGCCGAATGGCCGGCCCCTGCGCATCGGCCTCATGCTGCGCGGCATCCGGGAGGTTGACGGGGTGGGCGTCTACGCCCGGCAGCTGTGCGACGCGCTCTTCGAGGTGGATCGGGTCAACCAGTACGTCCTGTTCTACATGTCCGAGGAACAGGCCGGGCGCTACGCGAGCGTGCCCAACGCCACGGAGCGCGTGGTGCGGGCGCCCAGCAAGCTGGCGTGGGACCAGGTGGCGGTCCCGCTCGCTGCCCGGCGCGAGCGGCTCGACGTGCTTTTTCACCACAAGTTCAGCATCCCGCTCTTGGCGCCCTGCCCCACGGTGGTGCAGCAGCGCTGCACGGCCTACTGGACCAACCCGGAGTGGTATCCCGGACTGGCCGACCGCCTGAATCGCCGGTACAACGTGCTCAGCATCCCCCTGTTCTGCCGGGCCGCCGAGCGGGTGCTGACCAACTCGAATTCGCTGGCGCGGGAGCTGGAGGAGCTGGCGGGGGTGCCGCGCGAAAAGATGACCACGCTGCACGCGGCGGCCGACGCACGCTTCACGCCCGAATCGGACCAGGCGCGGCTCCGCCAGATTCGGGAGCGCTACGCGGTGCCCGACGACCCCTATTTCCTGGTGGTAGCACGCGGGGGCGCGCGGCTCGAGTATACCGGTGAGACCATCTGCCCGCTCAAGAACGTCGAAGGCGTGCTGGAAGCCTTCGGGCGAGTGCGCCGGGCCGTTCCGGACTGCCCGCACCTTGTGGTCCTGGGTGGCGGGCTGACCGAGCGGCTCCCGCCGTCCGTACTCAGCCGCTACGTTGACCCCGCCGCGGTGCGCGTCGTCGGCCTGGTGGATCACGCGGACATGCCCGCGTTCTACACCATGGCCGGCGCCCTTCTCTTTCCATCGTACTATGAGAGTTTCGGCATCCCGCTGGTCGAGGCCATGGCCTGCGGATGTCCGGTGATCACCTCGAACGTTTCCGCCTGTCCCGAGGTGGTGGGCGACGCGGCCCTGGTCGTGCACCCCGACGATGTGGATGGCATGGCCGTGGCCATGACTCGGCTGCTGCGGGAGTCGGGCCTGGCCGAGGGCCTCAGGACCCGGGGTCTGGCTCGGGCACGGGAATTCTCCTGGGAGCGGAGCGCGCGGTTGCTCGTCGCGGAGCTCGAGCGGGCGGCACGGGGCCGCGCGCGCCTGACCTAGGCCGGCGCGGTCACCCGTGACCGCTCGGCCGATGGCACCGCGGCGGCGCGCTCGAGCTCCGCGAGCAGCCGGCGTGCGCTGTCCTCCCAGGAGAAGGATCGAGCGCGGGCCATGCCGCGCCGCTCGAGCTGCGGAGCGAGCGTCGGTTCGCGCACCAGGCGCAGCATCGCATCCGTGAGGCCCTCCACGTCGTCCGGCGCCACCACGAGCGCGGCGTCGCCCACGACCTCGGGGCAGGCCGGCGCGCTCGAGGTGATCACCGGACATCCGCAGGCCATGGCCTCGACCAGCGGGATGCCGAAACTCTCGTAGTACGATGGAAAGAGAAGGGCGCCGGCCAGGCTGTAGACCGCCGGCATGTCGCCGTGGTCGATCAATCCGGGGATGACCACCGCCTCGGCGCTCAGGCCGAACCGCTCGGTCAGGAGGCCGGGGGTGAGGCGCTCCCGTACGCCGGCGCCCAGGATGACCATCGGGGGAACGCGAGGGTCGGCGCCGCGGGCGCGCGCGAATGCCTCGAGGGTCCCTTCCACGTTCTTCCGGGGGCACAGCGCCTGCCCCTCGTATTCGAACCGCGCGTATCCTTTGACGACCATGAGGAAAAACGGTTGCGCGGGAAGCCCGTACTGGGCGCGCACGCGGCCTAGGATCATCGGATCGGCGATGCGGATGAAGCGCTCGTCGGCCGCGGCGTAGATCGTGGCCATCTTCTCACGGGGCACGCCGGCGAGCCGCTCGAGCTCGCGCGCGAGACTGTCGGAGTTGGTGAGCACGCGGGCGGCACGCCGGCAGAAGAGAGGAATCGTGAGCACGTTGTACCGGCGGTTGAGCCGGTCGTCCAGCGTGGAATAGTACTCCGGAAAGGTCCAGTACTCCGTGCCGCGCTGCTGAACCACCGTGGGACACGAGGCGACCGCGGGGATGCTGAACTTGTGGTGGAACAGGACGTCCACCCGCGCCCGGCGGGCGGCGACCGGCACGGCCACCTGGTCCCACAGCAGCTTCCCGGGAGCGCGCACGACGACCTCCCGGACGTTCGGCAGCTGGGCGTAGCGGCCGAGCGGCCGCGAGCTCGCGTAGAACAGGACGTACTCGTTCCGGTGGTCCAGCCGCAGCAGCGCATCGAGCAGCTGACGGATGTACACGCCCGCCCCGTCGTACTCGTCGATGGCGCGGAGCATGATGCCGATCCGGAGCGGTCGCTGTGTTCGTGCGCGCGTGGCTGCAGACATGGAGCGTACGATCCCCTGCACATCGAAGGTCGTGGGTCGAAGCGTCGACCATTGTACGCCAGCCGACGATCGGCATGGGTGAGCCCGGTCACACGCCCGTGGCCCGGCAGCGTCGATCACGCTAGCTTCCCCGATTCCTGCGCCCGAATCCCGACACCGTGCCCTCATGACTTCGCCCATTCTGCCTCCCGCCGCCGAACCGCGCGAGGACGCCGATCTCGCGTCGGCTTCGGATGCGTACGCGCTGCGCTTCAGCGGGGGCGTCGGGCGCTGGTTCCTGGCGCTTCAGGCGCGCATCACGCTCGAGGCGCTGGCCGGCCTGCCGCCCGGCGCGCCGGTGCTCGACGTCGGCGGGGGCCATGCGCAGCTCGCGCCGGTGCTGGTCGCGAAAGGCTTCCGCGTCACCGTGGTCGGGAGCGACCGCTCGTGCGGCCGGAAGCTCGGACCCTGGATGGCCGCGGGGCAATGCCGATTCCACGTGGCCGACCTGCAGCGCCTGCCCTACGCTGCGGGCGCGTTTTCCGCCGTGCTCTGCTTCCGGCTGCTCGCGCACAGCGTGAACTGGAAGGGGCTCATCCGGGAGCTGTGCCGCGTGGCCGCCGATCGGGTCGTGGCGGACTATCCCTCGCGCCGGAGTGTGAACGTCATCGCGGACCAACTGTTCGCCATGAAGCGGTCGATCGAAGGCCCGCTCACGCGCCCCTACGCGGTGTACGACCGCGGAGAAATCGCCGAGGCATTCACACGCAGCGGTTTTCACGTGGTGCGTGAGGTCCCGCAATTCTTCATGCCGATGATGCTCTATCGGATACTGCGGTCGGAGGGAATCGGGCGCGCGGTCGAGTGGCCGGCGCGCCGCCTGGGGGTCACGCGTCTCCTGGGCTCGCCGATCATCGTTCGGGCCGACCGGCGGCCCGGCTGAGCGCCCCGGGGTCCGGCGCTGCGTCGTGGCGCCGCTTCGGCGTGGGGCTGGCGGTCGTCGGCGGCCTGCTCATCGCCCTGGCCACGCTGACGCCCTCGCCCGACTCCACGTACCTCGCGAGCCTCACCTGGCCCGGCTGCCTGGTCTGCGGAGACGACGGCGGCGCCGATATCGCGGCGAACCTCGTTCTCTTTCTGCCCTTCGCCGCGGGACTTCGGCTGGCGGGACTCTCGTGGCGCCGGTGCGTGCTCTGGTGTGCCGCGGCGTCGTTCACGATCGAGCTGTTGCAGCTCGTCGCCATCCCAGGGCGAGACGCCAGCCTGAGCGATCTTCTGACCAACACGGCCAGCGGCGCCATCGGCGCGGCCCTCGCGGCGGGACTGCCCACGGCCTTGCGGCCGACGCGATGCTGGGCCGGCCGGTTGCTGCTGGGCGGCTGCCTGGCGTGGATCGCCGGCTGCGCGTTCGCCGGCTGGCTCCTCCAGCCGTCGGTTCCGCGAGGCAGCCTCCTCAGTCTGTGGGCTCCCAAGGTGCCCCAGACGGGGGCGTTCGACGGGCGGGTCCTGTCGGTCCGGCTCAACGGCGTCCACATGCCGAACGGCAGTGTCCCGCCCGATACGGCGGGGCTCAGGCGGGGGCTCGAGACCGGAAATTTCTCGCTCGAGGTCGATGTCGTCACCGGCGAACGGCTGGCGGTGCCGGCGTGGATCTACGGCATGTACGGGCCGTCGAGCTGGGTGTTCGGGCTGCTCGAATCGAAGGACCGCGCGGCGATCGTGCTGCCTGTCCGAGGGCTCCGTTTCCGCTTGAGACCGGTGACGCTGACCGTGCCCGACGGGATCCCCGCGGAGCCAGGCACGGCGGTGCATCTGAGCGCCGTCGCCCGCCACGGCATCGTCCGGCTCCGGTCCACCGCCGGCGACACCACCCGGGAGGCGCGGCTCACGCTGTCCCCGGCCTACGCGTGGAGACTCATCTCGCCGTTCGAGATCGCCGCGGGGGAGCGGGTGCGCTGGTTCAGCGCGCTCTGCCTGGCCATCTCCGCCATCCCGCTCGGCTACTGGGCCGCGCGGGCGGGCCGGCCCGGCCTTGCGATACCGTGCCTGGCGGCGACGGCCGCCGCCGGGCTCGGGGCCCTGCCGCGGGCCCTGGGGTTCCCAGCGGTGCACCCCTCGGAATGGATCGCGGTGGCGGCCGGTTGCCTGGCCGGCTGGGCCGCGCACGGGGCCGCGGCTTATTTTGAGAGGCGATGCGCCTTGCCTTCCGCCAACGGATCCTCCTCATCCTGATCTGTCTCGGCGCGGTGCCAACCGCGGCCGCGATCGTGGGCTGGGCGCTGACGGTGCGGTCGACCACCCCGGCGGCGGGCGCGCTCCGCGCTATCGAAGACGTCGGCGCCTCCGGCCGAACGCTGCTCCAGACGCTCGACTCCACCAAGCTCACCCGCGCGGAGCGGCGGGCGCTGGACGACCATGCGAGCAAGCTCAACCACGCGCTGGGACAGTTCCAGCGCGCCGCCGCCTTCTCCCGGTACTACTACGCCGGTCTCGGCCTGGTGGTCCTCCTCGTGGGCGCGGCGTTTCTGTACGCCTCGATCCGGCTGGGGGGCCACTTGTCGCGCCAGCTCAGCCGGCCCATCGAAGAGCTCATCGGCTGGACCGGCCACATCCGCCGGCTCGAGCCCCTGCCGGCCGCGCGCCCGGGCCGCGGCGCGCCGGAGTTCGAGGCGTTGCGCACCGCCCTCCGCGAGATGGCCGACGCGCTCGACCGCGGCCGCGCGCGCGCGCTCGAGGCGGAGCGGCTCCGCGCCTTCCGGGAAACCGCCCGCCGCGTCGCTCACGAGATGCGCAATCCGCTCACGCCGATCCGCCTCGCAGTCGCCCAGCTCGGGCGGAGCGCGAGCCCCGGCCAGCAGGATGCCATCGAGGTGCTGACGACGGAATCCGAGCGGCTCGAGCAGCTGGCGCGGGAGTTCACCGAGTTCGGCCGGCTGCCGGAAGGCCCGGCCGCGCCGGTGGACCTGGGGGAGCTTCTCAGCGAGCTCGCGCGCACCAGCGTGCCGCCGAGCATGAAGGTCCGGCTCGCGCTCGATCCCTCGCTCCCCGTCCTGCTCGGCCACTACGACCCGCTGCACCGCGCGTTCACCAACATCGTGCGCAACGCGGTCGAGGCCTGCGACGCCGAGGGCGAGATCGAGCTCTCCGCCCGGCCCGAGGACGGCGGGGTTCGGGTCGAGGTCCGCGATCACGGCCCCGGCGTCCCGGCCGACCTCCTGCCGCGGCTGTTCGATCCGTACGTCACGGCCAGGCGCGGCGGCACCGGCCTGGGGCTCGCGATGGCCAAGCAGACGGTGGAGATGCACCGGGGGGCTATCGCCGTCGAGGAGACCCCGGGCGGCGGCGCCACCTTCGTGGTCCGGCTCAGGGGGCGCGCGTGAGTCCTCGGGCGCAGGTCCTCCTGGTGGATGACGAGGCCAACATCCGGCGGATGCTGGCGGCGTTGCTCCGGGAGGAAGGGTTCACCGTGGCGGAGGCGCCGAACGGCAACGCGGCCCTGCTCCAGCTCGACGAGGTGGACCCGGACGTCATCATGCTGGACCTGCTCATGCCGCCGGGCCCCGACGGCATCGAGACGCTCACGACCTGGCGCGGCCGCGGCCGCAAGGCGCCGGTCATCATGATGAGCGGCAAGGCCCAGCTCGGCGACGCCGTCCGCGCCGTCAAGCTCGGCGCGTTCCAGTTCCTGGAGAAGCCGCTCACGCCGGAGTCGGTGCTGGTGACGGTGCGCGCCGCGCTCGAGCTCGACCGCACCCGCGCCGAGAACCGCGCGCTCCAGGCGGAGCTGGGCCGGCGGAGCGCGCTGATCGGCCAGAGCGCCGCGATGCAGCAGGTGCGCGCGCTCATCGCCCGGGTGGCGCCGACCGAAGCGCGCGTGCTCCTGACCGGCGAGAGCGGCACGGGCAAGGAGCTGGCGGCCGCCGCGATCCACGCGGCGAGCGCCCGGGCCGGCCGCGCCTTCGTCACGGTGAACTGCGCCGCGATTCCGCGCGATCTCGTCGAGTCGGAGATGTTCGGCCACGAGCGTGGTGCCTTCACCGGCGCCACCGAGCGCCGCCTCGGCCGGTTCGAGTTGGCGCACGAGGGCACGCTCTTCCTGGACGAGATCGGCGATCTCAACGCCGATGCCCAGGCCAAGCTGCTCCGCACGCTCGAGTCGGGCGAGCTGCAGCGGCTCGGCGCCGAGCGCTCCCAGCGGGTGGAGGTCCGGGTCATCGCGGCGACCAATCATGCACTCGAGGACGCCGCCCAGCGGGGCGACTTCCGCGAGGACCTGTTTTTCCGGCTCAACGTGTTCCCCATCCACCTTCCGCCACTCCGGGAGCGTCTGGACGACCTGCCGCCCCTGGTGGCCCATCTCGCCGAACGGATCCGGCCCCGCCAGGCGCCGGTCTTCACCCAGGACGCCCTCGAGGCGCTGGCCGGCTACACCTGGCCGGGTAACGTGCGCGAGCTGGCGAACCTGATCGAGCGCCTGACCATCCTGAGCGGGCCGACGGTCGACGCGAACGCGGTGCGCCAGGTGCTTCGGGGCGCGCCGCCGCCGTCCCCACCGAACATCGCCCCGGGGCAATCGCTGACCGAGGCGCTGGACGACTACGAGCGCGGCCTCATCGCCGGCGCGCTCGGCCAGGCCGGGGGGAGCATCGCCGAGGCGGCGCGGCTGCTCCGGACCGACCGCGCGAATCTGTATCGGCGGATGCGGCGGCTGGGACTCGACCGGGACTAGTCCATCCCGCCCTCCTCACCACTCGAGCTCCGCATGCGACTTTTCGTCGGCGGCCTCCTGCTCCTGCTGACCCTGCCTTCGCTCGCGCGGGCGCAGGACAGCGTGATCGTCATCGATCCGGACCAGCCGCCCGGCGACTCCGCCATCGTGCGGGCGGGCCCGTCGGCCGATCTCGTCGCTGAGCTGCTCCGCGACTACAACGACAGCACGACGACCCGGCTCCAGGGCGACGTGACCTTTCCGGCGGGCAGCGCCTTCGACGGCCGGCTCGCGATGTTCCGCGGCTCGCTCCGCATCGCCGGCCAGGTCCACGGCGACGTCACCGTCATCAACGCGACGCTGTACCTGCTTCCGGGGGCCGACGTCGAGGGCGACGTGCTGGTGGTCGGAGGACGGCTGATCCGGAGCCCGAACGCCCGGCACGTGGGCCGCGAGCGGGTCATCTGGGATGCGGCGCCCGTCCTCCGGTCAGCGGCGGGGACGCTGGTCGCGCGCGAGCGCCGGCGCCCGCTCACGGACCTCGCCGCCGCGCGCACCAGCTTCCAGACGGGCAAGGTGCGCACGACGCTTCTCCTCGCCACGGGCGGGACGTACAACCGGGTGGAAGGACTCCCCGTCGTGTTCGGTCCCACGTTCGAGATCAAGCCGTCACGAAGCACGCTGGCGCGTCTGGATCTCCGGGGCCTCCTCCGGACCGGTGGCGAAGGCTCCCGGCTGAGCAGCGACTTCGGCTATGGCATCCGCGCCGAGCTGCGGAACTCGTGGGGCGGCGTGGCCGGCCGGCTGTACGACGAGGTGGCCTCGTTCGAGGACCAGCCGCTCTCCGCCGCCGAGAGCGGGTGGTCCGCGTTCCTGCTGCAGCGCGATTACCGCGACTGGTTCGAGCGGGTGGGCGGCGGCGGCTCGGCCTGGGTCGACCCGACGAAGAGCGTGCGGGTCGAGGTCTCGATCCGGCGGGACCACGAGCGCTCGCTCCGGGCCATCGACCCGTGGTCGCTGTTCAGAAACAGCGATCGCTGGCGGCGAAACCCGTTGAGCGACGACGGGCACTACTTCACGACCGGCCTCCAGATCGAGCTCGACACCCGGAACGACCGGGAGGTCCCGACCACCGGCTGGTTCCTGCGCGGGCTGTACGAGCATTCGACCAGCGACGACGTCGAGCCGGTGGCGCTGCCCGAGACCGTGCGGCCGCCGGTCCCGATCGGCGGCGGCTACGCGTTCGACCGGATCGTGCTCGATCTCCGCCGTTACTCCCGGCTGTCGCCGAGCCTCCGGGTCAACGGCCGCCTGCGAGCCGATGGCTGGCTGGCCGGCGACCGGCTGCCGGTGCAGCGCCGAGTCTCGCTCGGCGGCCCGGACCTGCTTCCGGGGTATGAGTTCCGCGCCTTCACCTGCGCCCCGAGCGGGTTCGTGGATCCTTCCCTGCCCCCGCTGTGCGACCGGTCGATCACCGCCCAGCTCGAGGTCCGGACCCGGCTCACGCTCAACTTGGGCTACCGGATGCACGAGAGCGAGGGAGGCCTCCCGGGCCGGTTCGTCGGCATCGAGGAGGCGGATCTGGTCTTCTTCGCCGATGCGGGAAAGGCGTGGCTCGCCGGCAGCGGGCCGGGGCAGGTGCCGTCGGACCGCCTCCCGTCGCTGCACGAGTGGAAGCCCGACGTGGGTGTCGGCCTGGACGCGGGCCAGATCGGCGCCTACCTCGCGAAAGGGCTGAGCGGGGACGAGCCGGTCCGGTTCCTCGTGAGACTGCAGCGCCGGTTCTAGTGCGCCGCCCGACCGTGTCCCTGACCCGGCCGACCCGCTGGGCCTTCGCCGTGGTGGGGCTGCTCGTGGTAGGGCTCGCTCCGGGCGTACGGGAGGCGAGGGCACAGGCGCCCGGTGCGGTCCATCTCACCGTGCGGCTCGCCACGGACTCCACCGCCGCGGGAGCGCGGGCGCCGGTCGTGCGCTCGCAGCACCTGCTCGACGACGGCCGCTGGATCTCCGCCCTCCGCTCCGGTCTGCCGGTGCGGCTGCACTACACGGTGGGCGTATGGCGCTCGCGGGGCGGCTGGTTCGACGCGTTCGAGCGTCAGGTCGAATGGGATGTGGTGCTGCGGCACGAGCCGCTGCTCGACCAGTACACCGTGCTCACGCTGGTGGCGGGACGCGCGCGCGAGCGCCGGTACGCGACGCTCGACGCCTTGAGCGCGGCGCTCGCCTTCGCCTATCAGGTGAGCGTCCGGCCCGAGCAGCCCGGCCGCTACTACTACACGGCCTCGCTGGAGATCTCGACGCTTTCCGACTCCGATCTGGACGAGCTGCAGCGGTTTCTGGAAGGCGACCTGGGAGACGGCGACGGCAAGCAGGGAGTGGGCGACGTGCTGGGACGCGGGGCGACGCGGTTCCTGCTTCGGCTGGCGGGGCTGCCGAGTCTCCGGCTCGAGGTCCGGAGCCCGACATTCGACGTCAGATAGCGCCTAGATCGTGCCGCCGAGGGCGCGAAGCGCTTCCTCGCCGTAGAACAGCTTGATGTACTTGGCCTGCGCCGAGGTGAGCCGCCGGACGGCCCAGGAGAGGTGCACAAAGTGCGGCTCGCGCGGCGGCACCAGCGGATGCATTCCGCACTCCTCGGGCAGATGATTGCCCTTCCGCGTATTGCACGAGCTGCAGGCGGTCACCACGTTGGTCCACTCGTTGTCGCCGCCGCGCGAGAGCGGAATCAGGTGGTCCCGCGTGAGACACTCGCGATGCCGGAGGTCGCCGTGGCCCCGATGGCAGTACTGGCAGCGGTAGCTGTCGCGGGCGAAGAGGAATGTGTTGGTGACTTGGCGACGGAAGCGGCGGGGAACGTGCACGAACTTGACCAGCCTGATGATGGCCGGTTTGGGAAGTGTGAGCCGTTCACTTCGGACGACGTCGTTCGCCTCCGCTTCGACGATTTCCGCCTTGCCTTCGATGACCAGGCGGAGGGCCCGGCGCACCGGGACCATCGTCAACGGCTCGAACGAGGCGTTCAACGCCAAGCACCGCACGCGCTGTCTCCGACACGGGAGGGATGGGGGACGTACGAATCCCGTCTCGCTCGCTCCAGCAGGGAACGGGCCCGACGGGAGACTTATGGACGGCCGGGCGTTTCGCGCGGGCCGTTCCTGTCAAGCGTAACGCCCCCGGCGGGGGCGGGCAAGGGACGGCGAACTCCCCTTACTTCTTGACCAGGGCCTGGATACGCTGCGCGATCGTCTCGCGCTGCCGCTGGCTGCGGGTGATCACCAGGACGGTATCGTCCCCCGCGATCGTGCCGATGATCTCGGCCCACCCGGTCTGGTCCAGCGCCTCGGTGATGGCCCCGGCCGAGCCGCTCGCGGTCTTGAGCACCAGGAGCGGTCCCACCCCATCGACGCTCACCAGCAGGGTCGGCAGCACCTGCGCCAAGTCGGGCCGCACCGCCGCCCGGTGGGGGTGGGTGTAGAACGCGCCGCCCTGCGGATCGGCCAGCTTGGCGAGGCCCAGCTCGCGGATATCCCGCGAGAGCGTCGCCTGGGTCACGGTGAATCCCTCGGTCGCCAGGGCCTCCCGCAGTTCGTCCTGGCTCTCGATGCGCCGCTCCCGCACGACCCGCAGGATGGCGGCGTGACGCTGAATCTTCACTGCGGTCGGCTGTTGCGATACACGTCCCGTCCTCCCACGAAGGTGGCCAGCACGTCCCGCGGGTCGCTCGCGAGCACCATCTCCTCGGGCGACGAAGTCCCCTCGGCCATCCGGATCGCGACGCAGTCGGCCCACTTGCCCGGGGCGAGACTCCCGATCTCGCCGTCGAGTCCCAGGGCACGCGCGCCGTCGAGTGTGCACAGGGCGAGTGCGCGGGCCGGCGCGAGCGAGGCCAGCGTCCGGGCGGCCCTGGTGTCGGCCAGGAGATCGAGCTCGCCGACGCTCACCACCGAATCCGTCCCCACTCCGACCCTGATCCCGGCATCCAGCAGGTGGGCGAGGGGCGCCTCCCCATGGCCGTGAGCCCGGTTGGACAGCGGACAGTGCGCCACCGCGCAATCATGCTCGGCCAGGCGCGCGATGTCGGCGCCGGTCGCCTGCACCACGTGGATGCAGAGAGTGCGCGGCGTGAGCACGCCGTGGCGGCCCAGCCACTCGACGGGCGTCGCGCCAAGCGGATCCGGCGCGGGAATCCCTCTACCCCGCCACGCCTCGGCGAACGAGCCTTCGCCCGTTGCAAGGAGCGCGCTTTCCGCGGGCGACTCGGCCAGGTGCACCGCGAGCGGCAGGTCCGTGGCGCTCGCCCACTCCGCCGTGGCGCGGTACAGCGGGCCGCTCACCGTGTAGGGCGCGTGGGGCGACACGCCGATTCGCACCCGCCCACCGGCGAACCCGGAGAGCGCCTCCACCCGCTGCTGGAGCCCGCGCAGGCTCTCCTCGCACTGGTCCGGGTGTGGCCCGAACACCTCCTGGTACGCGATGCCCGATCCCCGCGCTTCGGCCAGCGCCTGGATGGCGGCGCCGGAGTCACCCGTGTCGGCGACGGTCGTGACGCCCGCGGCCCAGCAGTCCGCCAGCCCGCGGCGGGCCGCCGCGAGGAAGTCGTCGGCGCCGCGGGCGGCCTTCGCCTCGCGCAACCGGCGAATCCAGCCGGCGAAATCCGCCGACGGCGGCTCGCCGCCCATGCCGGTGAGCTCGAGGTGCGTATGCGAATTGATCAGACCGGGGAGCAGGAACGCATCCCCGAAGTCCTCCGCCGGCACGCCGGCCGGCCGAGGAATCGCTTCGTCCGGACCGGCCGCGACGATGCGCCCGTCCGCGCCGATGAGCAGCGCGCCGTGCTCCAGCGGCGGTCGGTCGACCGGCAGCACCCAGCGGGCAGACAGCCGGCGAGCACCCACCCTAGCGGTTCGGCGTCGGGCCCGTGCCTCCCATGACTCCCGTCGCCGTGCCGCCCGGGGCGGGCGCCGCCGGCGCGGGACGCTGCTGCGCGGGCGGCGCGTTCGTGGGCTGGCCGACGCCCGGCGGGAGCGGCGCGGTAGGCTGCGGCGCCCCATCGGGCGGCGTGCCGCCGAGCGGCCCGGTATTGCCGACCGCGCCGAACGGCGAGTGGATCGGGCAGAACGCCGTGGGCTCCGTGCCAGGGATGAACGACTCGATGTAGTGGACGTCCTTGGGACAGAACGGCGTCGCCTTGTAGCCGGTGGTCTTGTCGATGTCGAGCGCGGTGAGACCGTCGGGCCGGGGCCACGCCGGCGGGATGGCGCGCCGCTCGTACACTTCGCGCATCATCGCGGTCCAGGCCGGCGCGGCCAGGATGCCACCCTGGGCGTTACCCTTGATCTTCTTCGGCTGGTCGAAGCCGATCCACACGCCGGTCACCAGATCGGGCGTGAAGCCGATGAACCAGACGTCGAAACCGTCGTTGGTGGTGCCGGTCTTGCCGCCCGCCGGGAAGTTGATCCGCGAGCCGACCGAGCCGACGGCGGTCCCGTGACGCACCACGTCGCGCAAGGCGTCGGTGATGAGCCACGCGTGCGCGGAATCCATGACCGACACCGAGCGCACCTGCGGCTGCCACACGATCTTCCCGTTCCGGTCCTCGACCCGCAGGATGGCGTTCGGGATGGTGCGCGTGCCCAGGTTGGAGAAAGTGGTATAGGCCGCGATCATCTCCAGCGGGATCACGTCGGCCGACCCGATGTGAATCGAGGGATACGGCGGAATCCGCGTGGTGAGGCCGAACTTGGTGGCCTCGCTGATCACCGCGTCCTCGCCCACTTCCATGCCCAGCTTGATCGCGATGATGTTGCGCGACAAATAGAGCGCCCGGCGCAGCGTCATCGGCCCGTCGAACTCGAGGTCGTAGTTCTGCGGGGCCCAGGGCGCCTCGTCGGTGGCGATCTCGACGGTGAGCGGGTCGTCCACCATCACGTGCGAGAGCGGATAGCCCGCCTCCAGCGCCGCGGAGTAGACGATCGGCTTGAAGGTGGAGCCGGGCTGGCGGCGCGACTGCGTGGCGCGGTTGAACTTGCTGTCCTCGAAGTCGCGCCCGCCGACCATGGCCCGGATGTCGCCGGTCTTGGCATCCAGCGTGACGACCAGGCCCTGGAGATACGGTGTCGTGCTCCGGGTGCCGTCGTCCGGCGTGTCGGCGCGCGAGGTGATGTACTGCTGGTAGGTGGGCCAGGTGAACTTGCCGTCGGCCCCGCTCTCGATGGCCTCGAGCCGGGCCTCGAGCGCCCGCTCGGCCGCCTGCTGCATGTCGAGATCGAGCGTGGTGTAGATCCGGTAGCCCGACTTGTAGAGGTCGGCGCCGAGCCGGGCGTCGAGCTGCTGTCGCACGTACTCGACGAAGTATTGGGCCACGGCGCTGAAGTCCGAATGGGACGACAGCAGCAGCGGGTATGCCTTCCACCGCTCGGCGTCGGCCCCGGAGAGCAGACCGTTGTCGCGGAGCAAGTTGAGGACCGTGTTCCGCCGCTGGACGCTCAAATTCGGGTTGCGCCGGGGATTGTAGCGGGAGGGCGCCTTCGGGATGGCGGCGAGCGTGGCCGCCTCGGCCACGTTGAGGTCGCGGACCGACTTGCCGAAGTAGCGCTGAGACGCGGCCTCGACCCCGAAGGCGCCGTTGCCGAGGGCAATCTGGTTGAGGTAGAGCTCGAGGATCTTGTCCTTGGAGTACTTCGCCTCGATCTCCCGGGCGACGCGCGCCTCGCGGAGCTTCCGGCTCAGAGTCTTGTCCCGGCCGCTGATGTCATCGGGCCAGAGATTCCTGGCGAGCTGCATGGTGATGGTCGAGAACCCCTCGGCCACCCGGAACTTGAAGATGTTGTTCTTGATGGCGCCGAGCACCCGATACCAGTCGATGCCGTGGTGCTCGTAGAACCGCTTGTCCTCGGTGGTGATGAACGCGGCCTTGACGTAGGGAGACATCTCGGCCAGCGGGACGACCGTGCGGCGCTCGAGTCCGAGGTCGGTGATGAGCCGCCCGTCCGCCGCGTAGACCTTCGACGCCTGGTTCGGGTCGTAGCCGCCCAGCTCGGTGATGGAGGGACAGCTGTTGCCCGCGCAGGCCCGGGTCCAGAGCGCGGTGAGCACGGCGAGCCCGAGCGCGACGACGGCGAGAAAGGAGACCAGGACCACGCGGCGGACTCGCGCGGAGGACCAAAGCCGCTGCAGCACGTTGGGTTGCCGAGGGGACATGCCCCCAAGCTAGCCGGTTGCGAGGCACCTTTCCAGCGGGTACGATACGCGCCATGAGCGACGTTTTCGAGCTGCTGGCCGCGCGCGGCTTCGTCCAGGACGCCACGCCCGGCCTCGCCGAGCGACTTCGAGCGGGGCCGGTCACCGCGTACGCCGGCTTCGACCCCACCGCCGACTCGCTTCACGTGGGCAGCCTGGTTCCGGTGATGGCCATGGCCTGGCTCCAGCGGCTGGGGCATACTCCCATCGCGCTGGTTGGTGGCGGCACCGGGATGGTGGGCGATCCCAGCGGCAAGCGGACCGAGCGGCCGATCATGTCGCTCGAGCAGATCGACCGGAACGCGCAGGCTATCGGGCGGCAGCTCCAGCGGTTCCTCTCCTTCGAGGGCGCCAACGGCGCCCGGCTCCGGAACAACGCCGACTGGCTGCGCCGCGTGGCCCTGATGGAGTTTCTCCGCGACACGGGGAAGCACTTCACCCTGAGCTTCATGCTGCAGAAGGAGTCGGTGGCGAGCCGGCTCGACGCCGGCATCTCGTACACCGAGTTCAGCTACATGCTGATCCAGGCGTACGATTTCTGGCACCTGCACAAGACCGAAGGCTGCGAGCTCCAGCTGGGCGGCAGCGACCAGTGGGGCAACATCACGGCCGGCACCCACCTGGTGGACAAGCGGGAGGGCCGGACCGTCCACGGGCTGGTGTGCCCGCTGATCACGACGGCCTCCGGCGCCAAGTTCGGGAAGAGCGAGGGCGGCAATGTCTGGCTCGACCCGGCGCGGACCAGCCCGTACCACTTCCATCAGTTCTGGCTCAACACCGACGACCGGGACGTCGAGCGCTATCTCAGGCTGTTCACCTTCCTCCCGTTGGAGCGGATCGCGGCCGTCATCGCCGGCCACGCGGCCGACCCCGGGCGCCGCGAGGCGCAGCGGGTCCTGGCTCGCGAGGTGACGGCGACCGTGCACGGCGAGGCCGCCGCGGAGGCCGCCATCCAGACCAGCGCGGCGCTCTTCGGGCGGGGCGACGGCGCCGAGCTCCCGCCGGAGGTGCTGGCCGACATGCCCGAGCGCCGGGTGTCGCGAGCGCGGCTCCCGGACGGTCTGCCGGTGATCGAGGTGCTGGTGGCGAGCGGCCTCGCGAGCTCCAAGGCCGACGCCCGCCGGGGCATTCAGGGCAAGGGCTTCTACCTCAACGGGCAGCCGATCGACGACGTGGAGCTGCGCGTGGGGGAGGATCTGCTGCAGGGGCCGCCGGACGAGCGGTTCGTGATCCTGCGGAAAGGCAAGAAGAACTACGTGCGGCTCGTGCTCGAGCCATAGGCGGGCGTCGCGCCCCACCGGCACGATCTTCATCCCGAGCGCAGCGAGGGATCTGCTCATCCGGACCGGAAACTCGTGCGACGCTCCGACTCGGTCGAGCAGGTCCCTCGCTGGCGCTCGGGATGAAAAGCGCGCGTTCCGCCTGCCCTACAACAGCGTCCCCCCCAGAAGCAGCCTCGCCACCGTGAAATAGATGACGAGCCCGGTCACGTCCACCAGCGTCGCCACGAACGGCGCGGAGGCGCTGGCGGGGTCGGCGCCGAACCGGCGAAGCACGAACGGCAGCATCGACCCGGCCAGCGTGCCGAACATCACGACGCCGAGCAGGCTCCCCGCCACGGTCAGCGCCACGAGCAGATAGTGCGCGCCGTAGACGTCGCCGATCGCTTGCCACACGAGGATCCGGATCAGGCCGATGAGGCCGAGCAGCAGGCCGAGCACCAGGCCCGTGAGCACCTCGCGCCGCGCCACGCGCCACCAGTCGCGCAGGCGGATCTCGCTCAGCGCCATGGCGCGGATGACCAGCGTCGCCGCCTGGGAGCCCGAGTTCCCGCCGCTGCTGATGATGAGGGGCACGAACAGCGCGAGCACCACGGCCCGTGCGATCTCCTTCTCGAAGAAGCCCATCGCCGTAGCGGTCAGCATCTCGCCGATGAACAGCACGGCCAGCCAGCGGCCGCGCTTGCGCACCATGTCGCTGAACCCGATCTGGAGGTACGGCTCGTCGAGCGCCTCGCTGCCGCCGATCTTCTGGATGTCCTCGGTCGCCTCCTCCTGCACCACGCCCACCACGTCGTCCGCCGTGACCACGCCTTTCATCGTGCCGCTCGCGTCCACGACGGGGATCGCCAGCAGACCTTCCTCCACCAGCAGGTGCGCCACGGCCTCCTGGTCGGTCTCCTCGGTGACGGTGACCAGGTCGGTGTGCATGATCTCCTGCACCAGCTTCTCCGGCGGGGCGGCGAAGAGCTCGCGGAAGGAGACGACCCCGAGCAGCCGCAGGTCCGGCCCCAGCACGTAGGCGTAGTCGATCACCTCGATGCCGCGGATCGCCTGCCGCCGGAGATAGCGGATCGCCACCTCGACCGTGATCTCGGGGCGAAGCCGCATGTAGCGCGGATTCATGACGCCGCCGGCCGCGTCCTCGGCGTAGGCCAGGAGCGCCGTCACCTCGCCTCGGGTCGCCGGATCGAGCAACGCCATGAAGCGGCCGCGGACCTCAGCCGGCAGCGCCTGCACCAGGTCCGCGGCGTCGTCGGGCGCGAGCAGCCGCATCCAGGGGCGGCTCCGCTCGGGTCCCAGGCTGTCGAGCAGGTCCGCCTGGTCGCGGGTGCTGAGCGCGAGGAAGAACTCGGCCGCCTCGATCGCGTCCAGCATGGCGAAGCCCTCGAGCCGCTCCTCCGAGTTGAGGATCGGGTACGCGTCGAGGAGGGCTTCGGCCGTGAAGGCGTCGGGCAGCGGAGCGGTCAGGGGTGGATCTCCGGCAGGATGTGAGCCGACGTCGGTCCGTACGAGGGACGGTTTGCCCGCGCCGGAGGTTTACGGGGCGGAGCCGGGCGGCCGGCACTGCACGATGCGGGCCGGTCCCGGCGGGTCGCCTACCAGCGTGACCGGGTTGTGCCTCGCGGCGGCTTGGCGCCGAGCAGCCCGAAAACGCCGCGGACGATCTCGCGGCCGACCGTGCGGCCGATGGTCGAGGTGAGGGCGCCGACGAGCGCGCCGCCCGCAACCTGGGCCACCGTCTTGGCCGCGCGCCCCCCGCGGGCGGGGGCGGGCGCCGCCGTCCCCGCCTGAGGCGCCGCCGGCTGGGTGCGCGCCATGCGGGCGGCCAGCATCTCGCGGGCGCTCTCGCGGTCCACGGCCCGGCCGTATTCGGCCAACAGGTCCGACTGGCGGATGTCGGCCTGGAGCTCCTCGGGGGTCAGCGGGGCCATGCGAGACGAAGGGGGGATGAGCCGGGTCGCCACCACCGGCGTCGGGGTGCCGCGCGCGTCGAGCACCGTCACCACCGCCTCCCCGATGCCGAGGGAGGTCAGCGTCTCCTCCAGGTCGTAGAAGCTGGTCTTGGGGAACGTGCGGACCGTGGCCCGCAGCGCGGTGTCGTCATCGGGCGTGTGCGCGCGAAGCGCGTGCTGCACCCGGTTGCCGAGCTGGGCCAGGATGTCGCCGGGGACGTCCTTCGGGGTCTGCGTCACGAAGTAGACGCCGACGCCTTTGGACCGGATGAGCCGAACGACCTGCTCCACCTGATCGAGGAACGCCTTGGACGCCTCGTGGAACAGCAGGTGGGCCTCGTCGAAGAAGAACGCGAGCTTGGGCTTGGGCAGGTCGCCCGCCTCGGGAAGGTTGTGATACAGCTCGGCCATCATCCACATCATGAAGGTGGACCAGAGGAGCGGCTTGTCCTGCACGTCCGCCAGCTCGAGGCAGGTGACGACGCCGCGCCCGTCCGAGGCGACGTGCAGCATGTCCTTGACGTCGAACTCCGGCTCCCCGAAGAACTGCGCCGCGCCCTGCGACTCGAGCTCGACCATCTTGCGGAGCAGCACGCCCACGGTGGTGCCCGACATGCCGCCGTACTGCGCCAGCGCGGGTTTCCCTTCGTCGCTGGTGAGAAACTGGAGCACCGCGCGCAGGTCGGAGAGGTCGAGCAGCGGGAGCTGGCTGTCGTCGCAGTACTTGAACACCATCGTGAGCACGCTGGTCTGGGTGTCGTTGAGCGAGAGCACCTTGCCCAGCAAGAGCGGCCCGAACGAGCTCACGGTCGCGCGGAGCTGGACGCCCGGCTTCCCGCTCAGACTCACGAATTCCACCGGCACGCCGGCGGGTTTCCAGTCCCAGCCCACGTCCTTCGCGCGCCCCGTCACCCGCTCGCTCGGGTCGCCCGGCATCGCGAGGCCGCTCAGGTCGCCTTTGATGTCCGCGGCGAACACGGGCACGCCCTGCGCCACGAGCTGCTCCGTCATGAGCTGCAGCGTCTTGGTCTTGCCGGTGCCCGTCGCGCCGGCGATCAGCCCGTGCCGGTTCATCATCGCGAGCGGGATCTTGACCTTCGGGTCCTGATGCACGGCCCCGCCCTGCTCGAGCGCGGCCCCGAGGGTGATGGCGGGGTCGGTGAAGCCGTACCCGGCCTTGAGCATATCGGTGAATGAGTCAGCCATGATGTCGCTCGCGTATGGGTGTGCTTTGGCCTCTAGGCGTCGGCCTGGTCCAGCACCGCGACCACGCGCTCCATCTCCTCCACGGTATTGTAGGCGTGGGGGCTCAGCCGGAGCGCGCCCTCGCGCAGGCTGCAGATGATGCGCGCGGCCTTGAGCCGGCGGAAGGCCGCCCCGACGTCATCCGGCGCCAGGCAGACGATGCCCGAGCCGTGGTCGCCGCGCGGCGACACGATCCGCGCGCCGCGGCGGTCAGCCCAGGCGAGCAGCGGTGCGTGCAGCCGCTGCAGGTGCTCCTGAATGCGGTCGATGCCGAGCTCGAGGAGCAGCTCGAGCGACGCGTTGAGCCCGGTCACGTCCTGGTACGGCAGCGTGGCGAGCTCGAACCGCCGGGCGGTCGCCCGCAGCGCCTCGCTGTACACCGTGAGCCGAGTGAGATCGTCGGTGTTCTCGAACGCCATCCAGCCCGTCACCGGCGGGCGCAGCCGCTCGATGAGCTCGCGCCGAACGTAGACGAATCCGGTGCCCCAGGGCGACAGGAGCCACTTCTGGCCGCCGCAGGCCAGCACGTCCACCGGCGTCCGGCGCAGGTCCACCGGCAGCTGACCCACGGCCTGAATCGCGTCGACCACCAGCCATGCGCCGGTGCGGCGGGTCGCCGCGCTCAGCGCCGCGAGATCCACCCGGTACCCGTTGCTGAACTGGACCAACGAGACGGCGAGCACCCGTACCCGCGGGTCCTCCAGACGCTCGAGCAGCCGGGCTTCGTCGGGCCAGCCTTCGGGCGTGGTCGGCACCAGCTCCGCCTCGACGCCGCTCTCCCGGAGCAGGAGCCACGGATACATGTTCGCGGGGAATTCCCGATCGCTCACGAGGACCACATCGCCCGGGCTGAGCGGAATGGCGCGCGCCGCCACGCCGATCCCGAAACTGGTGTTGACCGTGAGCCCGATCTCCTCGACCGAGGCCGAGATGAGCCGGGCGATCAGCTCGCGGGCGCGGTCGAGCGTGGCGAAGAGATCGCGATCCGGCAGCCGGAACGGGGTCGCTCGCCGGCGATTGAACTCCTCGACCGCAAGCCGGGTACGCTCGGGCAGCGGACCGGTGCTGGCATGGTTGAGGTAGGTCGTCTCGTCGGCCCAGGGGAACTCGGCGCGTCGAAGGGCAAGCACGTCGAACGGAGACGGAGAGGACGGAGACGCCGGAGAAGACGGAGACGCCGGACGGGCGAGCGACACGGGTCAGTCCCTCAGTGCCGGGTCGCGCGCCTCGCGAAGCGCGTCGCCCACCAGGTTGAAGCCGAGCACCGCCACCCCGATGGCGATCCC
>JAICJD010000222.1 GCA_025928645.1 Gemmatimonadales bacterium | reverse complement strand
CGCCGAGCGCGCGAAGATCGGCGGCCAGGCTGGGCCCGATGCCGGGCAGCGTCTGCAGCTCGTCGGCCGGGCGACGGCGAATCATCGTTCCTCCACGAGATCGGTCGGGGTTCGTTCGATCACCCTTGCGGCAGCGAGCTCGGCTCCCACACCATGCGGGATGCCGAGCGCCGAGAGCGGGGTGCCGCCCCGCGTGCTGCTCATCATGCCGGAGCAGTGGCCGAGGGCGCTGCTGCGGGCCGCGTTGCGTGAAGCGGGCTACGATGCGCTGGGTGCGCCGAGCCTGGCGGCGGGGCTTCGCTATCGTGCGATCGTGGAGGGACGTGGCCCGGTTCGTCTCATCGTGGTGGACCAAGCCGCCGTTCGGGACCGCGAGGCGGCCGAGCGGCTCATGGCCCTCCGCCGCCGCCACCGGGACCCGCCGCTCGTCCTGCTCGCGAGCGCCACCACGCCGGCGGAGGCGGGCCTCGATGCGGCGCATGGCGTCGTCCGCCGTCTGCGGCGGCCGGCCAGCCTCGCCGAGCTGGTTGCGGCGGTGCAGTCGGCGCTGCCGCTCGCGCCCGGAGCGGCCGGGCCGCTCGACCGTTGACCCTCCTACCGCTTGCGGCCGCCGCCCCACCGGATTCGCCGGCCGCTGACGGCGACGCGGAGCCAGAGCGACGCGTAGGCGATCGCGAGCGCGCCGAGGATCACGGGCAGCACCCCTGGCCTGAGAACGAGCCCCACCACGACCCCCGTCAGGCCCGCGCCGGCCCACAGCGCGGCGAGACCCGCGGCGATGGTGCGGCCTCCCGGACCCAGCTCGCCTGTCATGGCAGGACCTCGAACGTGCCCTCCACGGGGTGCCACTGGTCGCTCGACGACGCGATCCCGACCATCCGCCCGGTCGCAGCATCCAGCACGACCGTCAGCGTGAAGCCGGACTTCTTCGCGAGGTAGCTTACCATGTGCACGTCGGGCGTGACCTCGTACGCCGCGAACGGCACCCGCTCGGCGCCGGCCGCCGGCGCGGCGCCGGGATCGCGCCACTCCACCGTGCCGTCATCATGGAACACATGCTCGTGGATTTTGCCGCTCGTGGGGCCGGCAGTCCAGCGGAACCGCATGGTCCCTCGGATGGCGGGAGATCGCGGGATGTCGGGCATGAGGCAGGCTCCGAATCAAGGCGACCGATGATAGCCACGCGCGCCGAACGGCGCGAGTTGCTCCAGCCACATCGTTTCCAGCAACGTCAAGTCGTCGCGCGGGTCGCCCGCCGCGTGGTCCGGCCGGGCGATCGTATCGAGCACTTCGAACGCGAACGCCTCGTCACCCAACGCGGTCCAGTCGGCCTGGAGGTCGCGGTTCGGGTGAACCCCGAGGCGCAGCTGCGCGCGCTGCCGGTTGAGCATGGCGGGCACGTCGGTGCTCGCGCCGATCAGCACCTTGCCGTTGGATCGGTTCCGGACCTGAAAGATGCCCATGGTCGGGCGCCGCTCCCGGTAGCTGCGTATCATCGCCTTGCGATCCATCGCCTCGCTCCCGTCCCTTCCGCCGACGCGCCGCTCAACTCAGCCATGGGGACGATCCCCGCAGCCTCGAGCATCAGAATGACTGTTGCCGTGATTGCAACGGTCAAGGTGACGGCACCCTGCCCGCGAGGCGATGACGAATCCGGTCACCGCGGCGGGCTCCCTCGGGCGGAATCGTCCGCGCTGGCCAGGACGGGCGGGGGCGGCCGGAGAATCCGCGACGCCGAATCGGCCTGGTGCCGACGAGGCGGACCGTAGCGCGGGCCGAGCGTCCAGCACGAAGTCGCCGAGCGGAAGCCGCACGCCCCGTCGGCAACGCGAGCGGGGGTCGCGTGCACCGCCGGCGCGCACCCCGCGAGCAACACCGCCGCGCCCACCGACCAGCCACGGCGCCGGTTCATCTCCGGCCTCCCTTCGAGCCTCTGCTCGGCCGCCCGAACAGACGGCGCAGCTCGTCCTTCGCCGCCTCCAGCCGCCGCCGCTGCGAGGCGGACAGGGTCTTGCCGGCCCGGTTGATGTAGAAGGTGAGCATGGACATGGCGGAGCGGAACGGGTCGGTCTTCCGCCGCCGGCTCCGCTCCGCGGAGCGCTTGAGCGACCGGGCGATGCTGCGCGGATCCTTGCGGGCGAACACGCCCGAATCGAGATCCAGCGCATTGCTCGTCCTGGTGACACGCTGCGACCAGCGTCGAGCGGGCATGAGCCGCCTTCCTTTCAGCGCGGGGCCACGGCCTCGAACGTGGCGATCGTATAGCCGTCACGGAGCGAAGATGAACGAAGATGGGCCCGGGCGGGAGCAAGTGCCAGCCGTCACCGCGGGCGGGCGGGGCGCAGCCAAGCTTTCTACCGATCGTGACCGGTCACCGCCCGCCACCCTTCCGGAGGTCGCATGTCGCTCGAGCCGCTTGCCGCATATCTGAACGACCACCTCACCGCCTCTGTCCCGGCGATCCGGATGATGGACGCCCTGGCCGAGCGCGCGGAGCACCCGGAGGTCGGGGCCATTCTGCGCAGGGTGGCGGGCGAGGTCCGTGAAGACCAGCAACTCCTTCGGGACGTCCTGGACCGGCTGCGCGCGGGCGAGCGACGGCTCGCTCAGGCGGCCGCGGTCGTCGGCGAGAAGGTGCACAAGGGACGCCTCGCGCTCGCCGCCCGCAACCACCCGGCCCTGGCGATGCTCGAAGGGCTCGAGTCGATCGCGCTCGGGCTTCAGGGCAAGCTGGGACTCTTTCGCGTGCTCGAGGAACTGGCGCCGCATGACCCGCGTCTCGCCGGGCTGCCGTTTACGGCCCGGGCGGCCCGGACCGAGGCCCAGCATTCGGCGATCGAGGAACAGCGGCGCGCCGCCGCGCGCGAGGCCTTCGAGGGTGTGGCGCCCGGAGCCCGGCCGTGATCGTTCGCGTGTGGCACGGCTGGACCTCCCCGGCCAACGCGGACGCGTATGAACGCTTGCTGCGGGACGAGATCTTCCGCGGAATCGCCCGCCGGGCGATTGCCGGCTATCACGGCATCGAGCTGTTGCGGCGTACCGTGGGGAGCGAGGTGGAGTTCGTTACCATCATGCGGTTCGACTCGCTCGACGCCGTTCGCGCGTTCGCCGGGGACGATGTCGAGGCTGCCGTGGTTCCAGCGTCCGCGCGGGCCCTGCTCGCCCGGTTCGAGGCGCGCTCGGCGCACTACGAGTTGCGGAGCAACGAGGCGGCGTCGGGCGGCTGAGAGGCCGCCCGGCCGGAGCGCCGATCAGAGCGGCGGGGGACCCAGCTCGGCCGTTCCCTTCGCGTCATGGCGGTGAGGAACCACCCGGCGGTCGATCGCCAGCTCGATCTTCCCCATCAGCTCGTCGTGGGTGAATGGCTTGGCCAGGAAGTGCACCTGCGCGTCCTCGAGGCCGTGCTGGACGAGGATCTCCGCCGGGTGGCCGGACATGTACAGCAATCGGAGCGAGGGCCACCGGGCGAGAATGCGGCGGCCGAGCTGGACCCCGTTCACCGCCGGCATCACGACATCGAGCATGATGAGGTGCACGTAACGGTGGGCCAACTCGAGTACGCTCAGCGCCTCCTCGGCGGTGGCGGCCTCGAACACCCGGTATCCTTCCTCGCTCAACACCCGGTACAGCAAACGTCTGGCAACGCGCTGGTCGTCGACCACGAGAATCGTGGCAGCCCGCGCGGGGAATGGGGCAGACAAATGACGTCCTCGGCATGAGTCATGGCGCGCCGTGCACGAGTTGTCGGAGCGCCGCAGGAATGCGGAAGGTAGCCCCGGCGCACGGAGCGCCGTGTGACGAGGGTCACCACTGGTACGGCGGAATGCCCGGGGTGGGATTCGAACCCACACGGCCCGAGGGCCAAAGGATTTTAAGTCCTGAGCGTCTACCAGTTTCGCCACCCGGGCGGACGGCTGCAGGAATCTAGCCCGCGAAGGGTGAGCCCGCGCCCCCGCACCGTTGTCATCGGTTTCCTCTCCCGTCAGATTCACGGCAAGCTGCAAACTTGCGGGTCCCACGGTGGACAACTCGAACCCACGTCGCACGACATCTCTCGGGAGGGAATGTGGGGCATTGCGCGCGGCGCCTGGCGGTGGTCGCCTGCCTGTTCGCGCCGACCGCGGCGCGCGCGCAGCTCGCGGCGGTCGGCGTGCCGGCCGGCGTGCTCCGGGTGGACCTCGGCGGTCGGATGGCCATCTGGGACCACCGCTGGCGCGACGGCTCGCGGGAGTCCCTCGCGGCCGACATCGTGAGCCCCGCGCTGGGGATCGACCTCCTGCCCT
>JAICJD010000219.1 GCA_025928645.1 Gemmatimonadales bacterium | reverse complement strand
CCGCTCGAGTCGCGGCATCCCCGCGGACGCCGAGGACGTGGAGCTGCGAAGCCCGAGGTGCCCATCGTGAAAGAAGTCGAGCCATTCGGTGAGGACAGCCCGGCAGCCTTCGCCGCCCCGCGCGCTATCCGCTCGCAGCCGAAGCCGCGCGGTCAGCCGCTCGAACGCCGGCCGGTTGGCCGGTGTGACCTTGTCCGGAAATCCGGGACAGTCGCGCTCGACCTTCCCGATCACGAACTCGAGCTGCGAGCGACAGGAGCACGGCGGGTCCGCGGCCCCCGAAGCCCGGCAGGCAGCGAGTACCCCAGCGAGCGTGAGCCAGATGGCCGGCGAGCACGAGGAGCGCACACCGATAGGACGGCCGCTCGAGCCAGGAGGTTGCACCGACAGCCGCCAGGCGGTGCCGGGTCGCACACGGCAAAAGAGGGCATGACAGGCTGTCATGCCCTCTGGGTTTGCTTCAGATACTCGCGCGTGCGCGCACCCTCGCTCGTGCTAGTTGCCCTTGGGCGATCCGAGGTCCACCCCCGCCCCGGCGCCCGCCCCCGCCTGCACGCCGGCGCTGCCGGCGCCGCCCGTCACGCTCGCGCCCAGGTTCGCCTCGCCATGCCCGCTGCCCGCCGCGTCGGCGCCCAGGTTGGCCAGCGCCTCGGGGCCGGTCGCCAAGGCGCCCTCGACGCGGGCCAGCGCGTGGCTCGACGCCTCGCCCGTCGCCACCAGGTCCCCGAGCACCGCGATCGCCACCGCGCGGCTTCCCTCCGGCGCGTTGCGGCTGAGCGTGACCAGCGCGCTCTGGCTGACGCCGGCCTGCACCGCGTCGGCGGCGACGCTCAGCTCGCCCTCCGTCGTGCTGGCGATGCCCGCGTCCACCAGCGCGTCGTGCGCCTCGCTGAGCGCGTGGAGCCGCTGCTCCACCGCTGCGGCGATCCGGTCCATCGGGACGCCTTTCGCCTCACCCTCGGCGACCTTCCGCTCGAGCAGCGAGGCCGGCACGCCGGCCTGCGCGGCGGCGGAGAGCGCCGCGTCGATCCGGGCCTGCGAGGTCGGCTGGGACGCGCTGGTCGAATCCTGCGCGCGCAGGGCGGCGGGCGCGAGCAGCAGGGCGGCCGTCAGGCACATCGTCGTGGTGCGCATGGTGCAACCTCCTGGCTGTGGGTGGTGTCGGTGTCCGCCCTTACGACGAGCGGCCACCGGCACTGGTCACATTGCCGTAGTCGGGATCGAGCGTCTCGCGCAGCGCGGCGTGCGCGCGCGCGACGCGCATCTTGGCCGCGCTCACCGTCACGTCGGACAGCGCGGCGATCTCCTCGTAGGAATGGCCCAGCTCGTGGCGCAGCAGGAACGCCTCGCGCAGCAGCGGCGACAGCGAGGCCAGCGCCGCCCCGATCGCCTCGCGCAGCGCGTGCCGCTCGGCGAAGTCGTCGTCGTGCGGCGGTTCCTCCACGTCCAGCAGCGAGACCTCGGTCCGGCGGACGTTCCGGGCCCAGTCGAGCATGGCGTTGCGATAGATCCGGAACAGCCAGGCCCGCGCGTTGGCCCCGTCGCGACACTGGTCGCGGCGCTCGTGCGCCTTGATGAACGCCTCCTGCACCAGGTCGAGCGCCGTGTCGTGGTCGAGCCCGAGCCCGCGCCCGTAGCGGTAGAGCGCGTTCTGGTGCGATCGCACCAGCGCGGCGAAGTCGCCGTGCAGGAGATCGGTCATGAGACCACCAGCACGGCGGTCCAGCCGCCCATCCCGTCCTTCTGCCGTCCGGGCACCGACTCGGGCACGAACCAGGTGCCGTCCCCGGCCACGAAGGCGTAGTGGTAGACGCCGGGCGCGAGCGGGCCGGTCCAGATCCAGCGCGAGCCCTCGCGCCGCATCGGCACGGGCTTCCACCCGGTGAAGTCGCCCGCGATGGACGGCGCGCCGCCGGCATCGTGCGCCGTGAGCTCGATCATCGCCCGGCCGTCCCGGAGACGCGTCGGCACCGGGGCCGCAACGCTGCGGCTCCCGCCGAGCCGAAGGCTCAGCCCGCCCCAGAACGAGGACCGGCTGGCGGAGAGGTAGAGGGGGTCGAACGCATTGCCACGGCCGCCCACCTGCAGCATGAGGCCGGGCGCCACTTCGGCGCCGGCGCCCGCGGTCCACGCCATCGCGTCGAGCCCGCCGGAAACCCAGCGGCCCAGCGAGCCCCACAGCGCGATCGGCCCGCGGGCATACTGCAATCCCGCGCCGGCGTACCCGTGCGTGATTCGGGCGTCGAGCCAGCCGCGGCTCTCGAGCTGGAGGGTCAGCGGCGCGAGGGTGTAGGTGACGCGGGCGTCGCCGGTCGGGAGCGTCCGGTCCTGCGCCACGCCGCCGAGCGTGCTGCTCTGGGTCGCCACGCCCGCGCGCGCCTCGAGCCGGAGCGGCGCCCACCGCGCGAAGGCGCCGGCCATCGCCTCGCCGCTCACGCCGTGCCCCGAGGGATCGGACCGGAGCGGGCTCGGCGTCGGCGACGGGAACGGCAGCGGGCCCGGGGCGGGCGAGGGCGCCGGCGCGAGGCCGCCGTCGCTCTGCCGCTGGATGAAGCCGTGGCCGCTGAGATCGAGCAGCAGGCCGGCCGAGCCGCGCGTGTCGAGCCGCTGCCACCCGCCGAGCACGGCCCAGAACGGGTCATCGCTCAGCGGGATCGCGGCGCTGAGGCCGAGCCAGGTGCGTGGGGAGGAACGGGCTAGGCCCAGCACGGCCGACGAGCTGCCGGACGCGCCGGCGGGCGCGCTCTCGCCGGTGACTCGGCCCACCCGCGCCGAGGCGCGCCACTCCTGCGCCGGGGCGGCGTGCGGCGCGGCGATGATCGCGAGGGCCGCGAGCAGCGGCATGAGGCGGGGGCTCACGAGCGCGCCTCGGGAGCCAGCACTGAGACACGGCTACTCGCGCCGCCGAACCCGTCGGTGACCCGGGGCGCGAGCGGATCGAGCCGCCACGCTTTCCCATCCACCACGAACACGTAGTGGTACACGCCGGGCTCGAGCGCCACGTCCACCGACCATACGCCGGGATCGACCTGGTGCAGCCGGTGCCGCGCGTGCCAGCCGTTGAAGTCGCCGACCAGCGCTACGTCGTGGGCCTGGGCGTCGCCCAGCCGGAACTGGACCAGCACGCGAGCGCGGGCGGCGGGAGCCGTCGCGACGGCCGGTGCCGAGGGAGCGCTGCGGACGTTCGCGATGGAAAGCACAGCGGCAAACGCGAGAGCGCCGGCCATCGCGTACGCGGGCCGGAGCGTCAGCGCCCGGGGCGCCCAGAGCCACCGCGCCGCGGCGCCCGCCGCCACTGCGAGTCTGGCGCGGTGCACGACTCCCGGGCGAGGCGCCACGCGCCGCATGACAGCCGGCGCGACGTCGATCACCGGCAGCCCCCGGATCGGCTCCAGGGCGATGCCAATGATTGCACGGTGGCGCTGCAACGCCTCGCGCTCCGTGGGCGTGAGCGTGTCGATCGGGAGCTCGCCGTCGAGCGCCCGCTGGATGCGGTCGGCCATCGTGTCTCGCCTGCTAGGGTGAAGAACGGGTCCGGCGCTGAGACGAGTGGCGGTCGCGGATGGTCACATAGGAAGGAAGGCAAAACACACGCCTGGGCAGGGAGGCGTGTGACTCACGGCGTTGGCTCGTGGAGTACTTCGGCCCGCCGGCCGCGCTTCACCGTGGCCGCCGACACGCCGAGCTGCGAGCTCATTGGGCATGGCTTGTTGTTTGGACTACCAGCGAACCCAGCCTCGCCCCGCCGCGGCCGCCACCAGCATCCAGCCGCCCCAGGCCGCCAGCGCGAGGCCGGCGATCCGCCCGATCCAGGGCCCCGCCCGAGCCACCTTCTCCACCAGCACCAGCCCCGCGATCGCGGCGACCACGAGCAGGTTCATCACCCCGCCCACGAAGAGCACGATCATGAGGGCCCAGCAGCAGCCCAGACAGTAGACCCCGTGCCCCAGGCCCATGCGGACGGCGCCGCCCGTTCCCTCGCGCCATTCCTGTTGAAAGAAGTGAACCGGTGAGCGGCAGTGGCGCAGGCAGGCCTGCTTGACCGGCAGCCACTGCCAGAGGCCGGCCGTGAGAAGCAGCGCGCCGCTGAGGAACGGCGTCGTGCTGACCATGGCGGGGGAGAGCAGGGAGGCTTGGTGCAGCGCGGTCTGGGTCAGGGCCGCCGCCGCGCTGAACCCGCACCACACCAGCAGGTAGCCGCCGGCGAAGGCCGCCGTGGGCGCGGTGGCGGCCGACCGCTCCCGGCGCCGCCGCTCCACCGAGGCGAACAGCAGGATCATGGGCGCCGCGGAGGGGAGCATCATCGCGGCCATCATCACGGTCCACATCCCGAACAGCGCGGCCGCATCGGCGGCGGACCATCCGCGCAGCGTCCCCATCGCCATCCCGGCCATGCCCGCGGCGGCGGAATGCCGCATGCCGGCCTCCATCCGGAGCAGCTCCAGCCAGGCGAGCCCCGTGACGACCACGAGGCCGGCCAGGCTCAGGCGGCGTTGGTCCAATTCACCTCGGCGGTGGCGGCGTACTTCACCGGCCAGGACATCCGGAGCGAGGGATGGTCCACCCGCATGGTGCTGGTGGTGACCACGTT
>JAICJD010000054.1 GCA_025928645.1 Gemmatimonadales bacterium | reverse complement strand
GCCGCGCCACCGCCGGCCCCGGCCCCCGCCCGCGTCGCGGCGGAGGCCGGCGCCAACCGGCCCGGCGACATGGCGGCCGGCAACGGAGGGGAGAGCGCGGAGGAACGGCTGCGCCGGAAGTCCACGCCGCTGGTGCGTAAGATGGCGGCCGAGCACAATGTCGACCTGAGCGCGATTCCCGGGACCGGCCTCGCCGGCCGGGTCACCAAGAACGACATCCTCAGCTATCTCGAGTCGGGCGCGGCAACCGCGCCGGCCGCCACACCCGAACCGAGCGTGCCGCGTCCCGCCGCGGCCGCGCCCGCTGCGCCGCCCGCCGGGTCGCCGACGGCCCCGGCGGTCGAGGCGTGGCCGGGCGACCGGGTCGAGCCCTGGTCCCGCATCCGCAAGCTCACGGCCGAGCACATGGTGATGTCGCGGCGGGTCTCGCCGCACGTGAACACGATCTTCGAGATCGACTACACGCGGGTCGCCCAGATCCGGGCGCGGCTCAAGCGGGAGTACGCCGAGCGCGGCGTGAACCTCACGTTCCTCGCGTTCATCGCCAAGGCGGTGGCCGACGGCCTGCGGAAGCACCCGGTGGTGAACTCGGCCGTGAGCGCCGACAGCACGGTCTTCCGGCGGGACATCAATCTCGGCATCGCGGTGGCGCTCGACTGGGGACTCATCGTGCCCGTGATCAAACACGCCGACGAGCTGTCGCTCACCGGGCTCGCCCGCGCCATCAACGACCTCGGCGAGCGAGCCCGCACCAAGAAGCTGAGCCCCGACGACGTGCAGCGCGGAACCTTCACGATCACGAACCCCGGGGTGTTCGGCTCGGTGATCGGAACGCCGATCATCAACCAGCCGCAGGCGGCCATCCTGTGCGTTGGCGCGATCGAGAAGCAGCCCGCGGTGATCACGGTGGACGGGACGGATGCGATCGCGATCCGAACCAGGGGCATGCTCTCGCTGGCGTTCGACCACCGCATCGTGGACGGCGCCGACGCCGACCGGTTCATGGCCGACGTCAAGCGCACCCTGCAGGAGTTCCCCGAGAGCGCGGCCTGAGATGCCCCGCACGCTCACCATCTCGCGGGTGAGGGTGCGCGCGGGCCGCGAGGCGGAGTACCTGGCGGCTCTCCGCGAGCTGGCCGCCCTGCACGAGCGCCGCGGCCGCCGGCTGTGGATCTTCCGCCGCGCCGACCGCGCTGGCGAGTTCCTGGAGTGCAGCGAGAGCGCGGACGGGCAGAGCCACCGCGCGGTGGCGGTGCCCTCCGAGGACGAGCGCCGGCTCGAGGCGCGGCTCCGGGCCGCGGCCGAGTACGAGGACGGCGCCTGGGACCTGTGGGAAGAGGTAAGGAGCGACTGACCGATGCCGAGACGGATCATCGAGGTGGACGGGGAACCCTGGGAGGCGGCGGTCAGCGGCCGGGTCACCCAGTATACGAAGGACGAGTTCGGGCTCATCTTCAGCCGCGGCACGGGTCCCGACCGCGAGCAGCGCGTGGTACGCTACACGCCGCTCGGCGCCAAGAGCCGTGAGCTGTCGCTGAGCCAGCTGAGCGACCAGGAACTGCGCGACCTGCTCACCCACTCGCAGCCGTCCTGGACCGCACCCGAGATGGGGTACCGCCGCTGACCGCTCCAGCCCAGGCTCGCGTGGTGGATCTCCACGTCCACTCGACCGCTTCCGACGGCAGCCTCGCGCCCGAGGCCGTGGTCGAGCGCGCCCGCCGGGCAGGACTTGCCGCCATGGCGCTGACCGACCACGACACGGTGGCCGGCGTGCCCGCCGCGGTCGAGGCGGGCGAAGGGGCGGGCCTTCGCGTCGTCGGCGGCTGCGAGTTCAGCTGCGCCGCCCCATGGGGCGAGATGCACGTGCTGGGCTACTTCCTTCCGCTCCGCTCGCCCGAGCTCGAACAGTTCCTCGAGGACCGTCGCGAGGACCGGGTGCGCCGCGGCCGCGAGATGGTGACGCGGCTGCAGCGCCTGGGCGTCGGCCTTGAGTTCGAGGACGTGCTCCGCCAGGCGAACGGCGGCGCGGTCGGGCGGCCGCACGTCGCCCGGGCCATCGTGCGGCAGGGCGGGGCGGTCGACGTGGGCCAGGCGTTCGACCGGTTCATCGGCCGCGGCCGCCCCGCCTTCGTGGACAAGGTGCTGCCCGCCTTTCGGGACGTCGCGGCGGTGGTGCACGCGGTGCAGGGAATCGTCTCGCTGGCCCACATCAAGGAGCGCGGCACGCGCGGGTTCCTCGAGCGGCTCAAGCAGGAAGGGCTCGACGCGCTCGAGGTGCGTCACCCGAGCCACGACGCCGAGCTCAGCGCCCGGCTCGGCGCGCTGGCCGTGCGGCTCGGCCTGCTCCCGACCGGCGGCAGCGACTGGCACGGCGATCCCGAGCCGGGCGAGACCCACGGCGCGCTCGGCTCGCAAGCGGTGCCGCTGGAATGGCTCGAGCGCCTCGAGGAGGCGCGCGCCGGGCGGGCGGCGCCGGTCCCGTGAGCGCGCTGATCGCGGCCGGCGCCCGGGCGCCCGATTTCACCGCCGACGCGTCGGACGGCCGGCGGTATTCCCTTCGCGAGCTCCTCGCCGAGTCGCGCGTGCTCCTCGCCTTCTACCCGGGCAACGACACCCCGGGCTGAAACCGGCAACTGTCCGCCGTGCGCGACGACCTGCCGCTCTACCGGGAGCGCCACATCCGGCCGTTCGGGGTGAACCCCGCGCCGGTGGAGAGCCACGCGGGCTACGCCGCGCGGCTCAGGCTGCCCTTTCCGCTGCTGTCCGATCCGGGGCTCGGGATCGCCCGGGCGTACGGGGCGGTCCGCCCGGACGGGCTCACCATCGCGCGCTCGGTCGTCGTGATCGCGCGCGACGGCTCGGTCGCCTACAGTCAGGCCGGCGCGCCCGGCGCGGAAATCGTTCTCGAAGCCGTGAGGAGAGCATGAGCGCGCCCACGTTCGATTTCGGGGGAAAGGTGGTGCTGGTCACCGGCGTCGGACGCGCCGGGCAGATCGGCAACGCGGTGGCGCTGGCGTTCGGCCAGGCGGGCGCGCGCATCGTCGCCTGCGATCTCAACGCGGTCGGCGTCGCCGAGCGGGTGCGCGAGTTCGCCGCGCTCGGCGTGGACGCGCGTCCGGTGGCCGGCGATCTCACGCAGCGGGACGTCGCCGACCTGGCGGTGGAGACGGCCCTCCGCCACTTCGGCCGGCTGGACGTGGTGGTGAACCTGGCGGGCGGGCTCACCACCTACGGACCGCTCGAGCGGCTGACGGTGGCGGATATCGACCGCGAGCTGGCGATCAACCTCAAGACCACCGTGCTGGTCTCCCAGGCGGCCATCACGGCGCTGGCGGCCACCCGCGGCTGCATCGTCAATTTCGCGTCGATCGCCTACTTCGAGCCGCAGAGCCCGATGGCGGTATACGTCGCAGCCAAGGCCGCCGTGGCCGGCTTCACCCGAAGCCTGGCGCTCGAGCTGGCCGAGCGGAAGATCCGCGTGAACGCGGTGGCCCCCGGGATGACCCGCACCAGCGACAACGTCGCCGCCGCCGGGGAGAAGGCATCGTACGTCGAGCTCGGTGACGTGACGGCGGGCGTCATGGCGCTGGCCGCCGACGGTCCCGACGCGCCGACCGGCCAGATCCGGCCGATTGCGCCGCGCGGCGCCTGATGGAGCTGCACGGCCGCGTCGCGCTCGTCACGGGGGCCGGCCGGCGGCTCGGCCAGGCGATGGCACGGGCGCTGGCGGGGCGGGGCATGACGCTGGCCATCCACCATCATGCGTCGGCGGCGGGCGCGGCGGCGCTCCGCGACGAGGTGAACGCGGCCGGCGGGCGCGCGGCCTGCTTCCCGGCGGATCTGACTGATGCCGACGCGGCGATCGCGCTCCCCCGGCGCGTGGCGGACCAACTGGGCCGGCTGGACGTCCTGGTGAATTCCGCCGCGATCATGCGGCGCCAGTCGCTCGAAGAGACCACCCCCGCCGACTACGACGCGGTTTTCGATCTCAACCTCCGGTCCGTCTTCTTCTGCACCCAGGGCGCGGCGCCCGCGCTGCGCGCGGCGCGCGGCAAGGTCGTCAACATGGCGGATCTGAGCGGGCTCGAGCCCTGGCCCGGCTTCGCCGCGCATTCGGTGAGCAAGGCGGGCGTGGTGATGCTCACCCGGGTGCTGGCCCGCACGCTGGCGCCCGAGGTGACGGTGAACGCGATCGCGCCCGGCGCCGTGCTCGTGCCCGAGGAGTACGACGCCGAGGAGCGCGAGCGGCTGGCTCGCGCGGCGCCGCTCCGGCGGCTCGGCGCGCCCGCGGACGTGATCGCGGCGCTGCTCTACCTGCTCGAGGGCGGCGACTTCGTCACCGGCGAAGTGCTCGCGGTCGATGGCGGGCGACACATCGCCTAGCGTCGCGCTCGGCGACGTCGTCATCGTGGGCGGCGGCTGTTACGGCCGGTTCTACGCCGGCCAGCTGCTGCTGGCCCGCCGGCGCGGCGCCGCCACCTGGCGCCGCGTCCTCGTGGTGGACCGGGATCCCCATTGCCTCGTGGCGCGCGAGATCGGGGTCGGTTCCGGCGTCGAGCTGGTGGTCGAGGACTGGAGCGCGTTCTTCGACCGCTATTTCGCCGCCGCCCCTGCACGTTCCGACCCGCCCGACGCCGTCGTCCCCTCCCCGCTCATGCCTCATCTCATGTACGAGTGGCTGGTGCGCCGTGCCCGGGCGCGGTGGCCCCGCCGGGAGGTCGAGACCCGGCCGGTGCCGCTCGGCCCGGGCACGCCCTATGACGTTCAGGCGCCCGACGGCACCCGCTACGTCTCCTACGCCGACTGGCTGTGCCCCACGCACTGCATCGAGCCGGCGACGTGCCCGGTCATCCGGGCGCCGAGAACCTGGGACATGGCGGAGGCGATGGACGCGCTGACCCGCCGCCTCGACCTCCGAGGGCCGACAGCGGGGCCGGTGTTGTTCGCCTGCCGCCACCGGGTCTACGGTGTCGGGATGTTCGACGTCGCCACGGTGCTCGAGGGCGACGCCACCGTGGCGCGCGCCGGTGCCGCGGGCGACGCCACGGACGTGCTGGTCGGCACGATTTCCGGCTGCCACGGAGCGGCGAGCCTGCTTCATCTCGGACGGTGGGACGGTCAGACCGACTGGCGGGCGGGCAGCTTGGCGGTCGTCCGGCCCTCCGCCACCTGACCGTCTGAACCATCTGACCGGAACCCACGAGCGTTCTATATTTGACCATCCACTCGACGGGGAATCGATGAGCCGTATCGAGGAGTTCGAGCTGATCATCGTCGGCGGCGGGCCGGCCGGTCTCTGCGCCGCCATGTACGCCGGCCGCGGCATGTTGCGGGCCGTGCTGCTCGAGCGCGGCGTGCCGGGCGGCGAGCTGCTCAACACCGAATGGGTCGACGACTACCCCGGCTTCGAGCACGTCCTCGGCCGGGACCTGGCGCACAAGATGGCGGCCCACGCCGTGGCGTTCGGCGCCGACATCCGGCAGGAGAACGTCGAGTCCATCGTCCGGCGCGAGGACGGGATCTTCGAGGTGGCCACGAGCATGGGCACGGTGTACGAGGCCCCGGCAGTGATTCTCACCGCGGGGGGCACGCCCACCAAGCTCGGCGTCCCCGGGGAGCTGGAATATGCCGGCCGCGGGGTGTCGTACTGCGCCGTGTGCGATGGGGCGTTCTTCAAGGGCGAGACGATCGCGGTGGTGGGCGGCGGCGACGCGGCCGTGGAAGAGGCCGACTACCTCACGCGCTACGCGGAGAAGGTGTACGTGATCCACCGGCGCGACGAGTTCCGCGCGTCCAAGATCCTCCAGGAGCGGATCTTCGCCAACCCGAAGATCGAGGTCATCTGGAACCGGCGCGTGCTCGAGCTCGTGGGCGGGCCGGCCGGCCTCCGGCACCTCGAGCTGGAGGACACCGTCACGGGCGAGCGCCACACGCTCCCGGTCACGGGCTGCTTTATCTTCATCGGCTTCAGCCCGAATTCCGGGCTGATCAAGCAGCACGTCGCGCACGACGCGAGCGGCTACCTGATCACCGACGACCGCATGATGACCTCCATTCCCGGCCTGTTCGCGGCCGGCGACCTCCGGGTGCAGCTCACGCGGCAGGTGACCACCGCCGTCGGCGACGCGACCACCGCCGCCATCGCGGTGGAGAAGTTCCTCAAGGACAGGCGGAGCGGAGCGGTGGGAGCGCAGGTCGGTGTCTGACCTGGAAGTGGTCTCGATTCCGAACGGCCAGTTCGCTCAAAACTGCTATCTGGTGGCCGACCGCGGGACCCGTGAGGCCGTCATCATCGATCCCGGCGAGGAGCCCACCATGTTCCTCGCCGAGCTGGATACGCGGGCCTGGCAGCTCCGCGCCATCTGGCTGACCCACGCGCACGTGGATCACATCATGGGAGTCGGCGCGGTCCGGCGGGCCACCGGCGCGCTGATTCATCTTCACCCGCTCGACCGCCCGATCTACGACGCGCTGCCCCAGTTCGGCGCGTGGGTCGGCATGGCGCTCGAGGACCCGCCGCCGCCCGACGTCCCGCTCGAGCCCGGCCGCCCGCTGCGAGTGGGCCGGCTCGAGTTCGAGGTGCGCTTCACCCCGGGGCATTCGCCCGGCAGCGTGAGCTTCGTCGGCGAGGGCCGGGTGTTCGGCGGCGACGTGCTGTTCAACGGGTCGATCGGCAGGACCGATCTGCCCGGCGGCGACTACGCTACGCTGATGAGCAGCATCCAGTCGCAGTTTCTTTCGCTGCCCGATTCGACGATCCTGCACAGCGGCCACGGGCCGGACACGACCATCGGGGTCGAGCGGCTGACCAATCCGTTTCTGAGCGGAGCGTTTCCCATTGGATGAGCGGGCGGCCGGGCAGGCAGACGGGCAGAGGGTCGGACGGCCAGATGGTCGAACGGCCGGACGGTCAGATGATCAGACGGACCGGACAGCCAAGCCTGCGGCGGGGCGGGTGGCGCATGGTCCCGGCATGGGTTCGACTGACCGTCGGCCCGTTCGGGCGTCCGCCCGTCCGACCTGCAACCGGTGCCATTTCGAGGTGCCCAGTCGGGCCTGGGGATGCAAGAACCCGTGCCCGAACTGCGGCACGATCTATCCGCTCGGGGACTGCTCTGACTGACGCGACGGCCGGCGGGATGCTCAACCTCGAAGTGGTCGCGCCGGCCGGCACCCGCGCCTCGCTCGATATCGCGCGGCTGGAGCTGCCGCCGCGGCTCCGGCCGGGAGCGGAGCTGGGCGTGCTCGACATCACCGAGTTCTTCGGCGACACGACGGGCGGGGTGCGCACCTACCTGCTGCAGAAGGCCCGCTACGTCCAGCGCCGCGCCGAGCTGCGGCAGGCCATCGTGGTGCCCGGGGCCCGCGACGAGATCCTCGAAGCCACCGGCGTCCGCTGCTACCGGCTCCACGGGCCATCGGTGCCCACCCAGAAGCCCTACCGGTTCATGCTCGCCACCCGATCCACCAGCCGCATCGTGGCCCACGAGCGACCCGACCTGATCGAGGTCGGGAGCACCTGGTTCGCGCCGTGGCTGGTGCATCTGGCGACCCGGCGGGCCGACGTTCCGGTCGCCTGGTTCTACCACAGCAACTTCCCGCGGGTGGTGGCGCCCTGGCCGGAGCGCGCGGGCGCGGCCCGCCGGCGGGCGGCGGACCTCGCGTGGCGCTACGTGCGGCGGCTGGGCCGGATGGTCCGCGCGACGCTCGCCCCGTCGGACTTCGTGGCCGGCGAGCTGGCGCGGGCCGGCGTCGAGCGGGTCGTGCGCGTCTCGCTCGGCGTCGATCTCGATCGGTTCCATCCCCGCCGGCGAGAGCGCGCGGCGGCAATGCGCCGGCGCCATGGGCTGCCCGACGGACCGCTCGCCATCTACGTCGGCCGCCTCGCGGCCGAGAAGGAAGTCGCGCTCCTGCTCGACGCCTGGGAGGACGTCGAGCGCCGGACGGGCGCCCGGCTCGCGCTGGTGGGCGACGGTCCCGCGCGGCGGCGGCTTCGGCGGCGAGCCGGCAGCGAGCGGTGCTTCTGGCTGCCCTACCAGCACGACCGCGACCACCTGGCCGACCTGCTGGCCGCGGTGGATCTCGCAGTGTCGCCGTGCTCGATCGAGACCTTCGGTCTCTCGGCGCTGGAAGCGCTCGCCTGCGGCACGCCGCTTCTTTCCGCCGATCGCGGTGGGGTCGCCGAGACGGTGGACCGGTCCGGCGCGGGGTCCGTATTCGCGTCCGGCGACGTGGGGGCGCTCGCCGAGGCGGCCGTGCGGCTCCTCGGCGCCGACCTCCGCGCGCTCGGGGCGGCCGGCCGCCGCTATGCCGAGGCGCACCACGGCTGGGATGCCGTCCTGACGCGGATCTTCGACGTCTATCGCGGCATTCTCGAGTCGTGAGCCTGCTCGTCTCCATCCACGATGTGACCCCGGCGCTCGCCGGCGGTGTCGAGCGGCTGTGGGCTCTCTGCGCCGGGCGGGGCCTCCGGCCCGCGCTGCTCGTGGTGCCCGACTGGCACGGCCGGTGGCCGCTCGAGCGGCATCCCGACTTCGTCGGCGGGCTGCGCGCGCGCGCCGCCGAGGGGGCGGAGATCGTGCTGCACGGGGAGCGGCACGACGAGGACGGCCTCCCTCGCCGCCTGGGCGACGCGCTCCGCGCCTGGGGCCGCACCGCGGCGGAGGGAGAGTTCCTCACGCTGGATGCGTCTGCCGCCCACGACCGGATCGCGCGCGGCCGCGCCCGCCTCGCGGCGCTCGGCCTGGAGCCGGTGGGCTTCGTTCCGCCAGCCTGGCTGGCGCGCCCCGCGGGCCACGCGGCCGCCGGGAAAAACGGCCTCGCCTTCAGCGAAGACGACCGCGCGGTGCATCTCTTTCCGTCGGGGCGCCGCGTCCCGGCGCCGGTCGTGCGCTGGAGCGCGCGAGGCGCCGTGCGGGCCTGGGGCTCGGTGGCGGTGGCGCGCGCGCGCTGGACCTTGCAGGGCCGCGCGCCGCTCGCGCGCATCGCGCTCCACCCGCAGGACCTCGGTCACCCGGCGACGACCGCGGCCATCGCTCCCACGCTCGACCGCTGGCTCGCTCGCCACCGTCCTCTGACCTACGCCGCGCTCGCCGGATGACGGCGCTCCAGGCGCATCTTCTCTGCGTCGGCCTGGTGGGCGCGGACCTGCTGGCGCGCGCCTGGCGCATCCAGTGGATCGTGCAGGGCCTCGGCCGCCGGGTCTCGCTGTGGGACTCGTTCGTGCTCAACGCCTTCGGCGACGCTGCCTGCGCGCTCACGCCGCTCCGCCTCGGCGGGGAGCCGGCCCGGCTCGCGGGCATGCTGCGGAGCCGGGTGCCGGCGCCGGCGGCGTTCGTGGCGATCAGCCTCGAGGTGCTCGCGGCCTGGCCGGTGATCATCGTGGCGGCGGGATGGCTGGCATGGCGCTACGCGCCGGCCTGGTGGGCGGAGGTCGGGCCGCGGCTCACGGGCGCCGTGGAGCGCGCGTGGCCGTGGGTGCTCGCGGTGGCGATCCTGAGCCTGCTCGCGTGGAGGGCCGCGCGGCGCGCGGTGGGCTCGCCGGCGGCGCGCCAGCTCGGGCGCCCGGTCAAGCGGGCGATGGTCTACTGGCGGCGGATGCCGCGCTGGCCGCTCATCGCCAGCATCCCCCTCAGCTTCATCAACCTGGCCACCCGCGTCGCCATTCTCCCGGTGCTCGCGCTCACGCTGCCGAGCCCGCCGCCCATGGGCCCCCTGGTCCTGGGCTCGTTCGCGCTGTTGTACAGCCAGCTCATCCTGCCCACGCCGTCCGGGGCGGGTGCGGTGGAGCTCGGCTTCCTTGGGGGTGCGGCGGGCGATCTGGGGGGCGACGAGGGCTGGCTGCTCCTCGCCTGGCGCTTCTATACCAACGGCATCGGCGTGATTCTCGGCGTCGCGCTCGCGGCGCAGGTGTACGGGTGGCCGGCGCTCCGCGAGCTCGCCGGGCGGTGGAGCGATCCCCACTAGGCGCTCGGTTGTCGCCTCCCGCACGGCCCGATATCATTCCGCCTCGTCCGTCGCTCACCCGGCCCCCGGCCGTCCGCCCCCACAGGACACGCTGCCGACCATGACCAGCCCCCGCATCGAACGCGATCCGCTCGGCGAGAAGCCGGTGCCCGCCGACGCGCTGTACGGCATTCAGACGCTGCGCGCCGCGGAGAATTTTCCGATCTCGGGCCTCCGGGCGCTGCCCGCGTTCGTGGACGCGGTGGTGTGGATCAAGCGCGCCGCGGCCCTCACCCACAAGGAGACCGGCCGGCTCGAGGCGCAGCTGGCCGACGCGATCGTCAAGGCGGCCGACGAGGTGCTGGGCGGGCGGTATCGCGACCAGTTCATCGTGGACGTGTATCAGGCAGGGGCGGGCACCAGCCACAACATGAATGTGAACGAGGTGCTGGCGAACCGGGCCAACGAGCTGCTGGGCAAGGCGCGCGGCGTGTACGCGCCGGTGCACCCGAACGATCACGTCAATATGGCTCAGAGCACCAACGACGTGATTCCCACGGCGATGCGTCTCGCAGTGCTGGCCACGCTGCCTGCCACGCTCGCCGCGCTCGACCGGCTGGCCACCGCGCTCCTGGCCAAGGGCGCGGAGTTCGATCACGTCATGAAGTCCGGCCGGACCCACCTGCAGGATGCGACGCCGATCCGCCTGGGGCAGGAATTCACCGCGTACGGTCACACGGTGCAGCGCCACCGCGAGAAGCTCGCACAGGCGGCCGACTGGCTGCGGGAGCTGAACATCGGCGGCACCGCCGTGGGCACCGGGCTCAACGCCGAGCGGGAATACCCGGCACTGATGGTCAAGCACCTGCGGCAGGTGAGCGGCCTCGACCTGCGTGAGGGGCGCGATCGCATCCAGCTGATGCAGAGCATGGGCGACATCGCCACCCTGAGCGGCGTGTTCCGCGCCTACGTGCTCGATCTCAACAAGATCGCCAACGACATCCGGCTCCTGGCCTCGGGGCCCCGCACCGGGCTGGCCGAGATCGTGCTGCCGGCGGTGCAGCCGGGCAGCAGCATCATGCCGGGCAAGGTGAACCCGTCGATCGCCGAGATGGTGAATCAGGTCTGCTTCCAGGCGCTGGGGCTCGACACCACCGTCGCGCTCGCGGCGGAGGCAGGCCAGCTCGAGCTCAACGTGATGATGCCGGTCATCACCCACAACATCCTGTTCGGCCTGCAGATCGTCGGCAACGCGACCCGCGTGCTGGCCGAGCGCTGCGTGGACGGGATCGAGGCCGACGAGCGCCAGTGCGCCTACTGGCTGGAGCGGAGCCCCGCGCTGGTCACGGCGCTCGCGCCGAAGCTCGGCTACGCCGAGGCGGCCAAGCTCGCCAAGGAAGCGCTCGCGACCGGACTCACGGTCAAGGAGCTGGTCACGCAGAAGCGCCTGCTCGAGGGCGCCGAGCTCGACGAGGTGCTGGACCTCCGCGCGATGACCGAGCCGGGCGTGCCGGGCGGGAAGGGCGTGCCCGCCGGCGGGTGATCAATCGGGCGGACCGCCGTCCGAGGGGAGCTCCAGCACCCGCACGGGCCAGCGGTCCGGCGACAGGTGCTGCAGCAGGTTGATCGAGACGTTGTAGACCGGCGTGCCCGTCTTGGTCCGTCCCTCCGGCGAGCCATGGTGGGCGTGGCCGTGGAAGACCGCGTCGACCGGATAGCGGGTGAGCGGCTCCTCCAGCCGGCTGGAGCCGAGGTAGGGATAGATCTCCCGCGGCTCGCCCTCGACGGTGCCCTCGACCGGTGAGTAGTGCATCAACACCACCCGGTGCTCGGAGCGGATGCGCGCGAGCGCCGTCTCGAGCTTCAGCGCCTCGTTGAGCGCCTCCTGCACGAACTGCTTGATCACGTCCTCGCCCCACGGTCCCAGCGCGCGCCGGCCGAATCCCCCCGCGAAGCCCTTCACGCCGGCGAACCCCACGCCGTGGAGCTCGAAGGTGCTGCCGTCGAGCATGTGCACGCCGGCGTCGCACAGGATGCGGCTCAGCTCCGACGTCTTGCCGGATTCGTAGTCGTGGTTGCCGAACACGGCCACCGTCGGGACGGCCGCAGCGCCGAGCACCCGCGCGAGCCCGCGCGCCTCGTCGGGCAGACCGGTATCGGTGAGGTCGCCGCACAGGGCGAGCACGTCGGCCCGCTCGCTCAGCCCGTCGAACAGGTTCCGGAGCGGCGGTCCGTCCGCACGCCCGAAGTGGAGGTCGGCCACGGCGGCGATGCGCAACTTCCCGGGGTGCTTGGTCATGCGGCCCAATCAAGCCGCCCCGGGGAGACGGAGCGGTGATCCCCCGCACAACCGTCCGGCAGGGCGGCGAATATGATTCCTGTTCCAGGAGGCAGCGCATGGCCCTCGCGCCAACCCAGTCGCTGGTCGATACCCCGTCGCGCGCCTTCTATCGACAGGCCATGGAAGTGCTGCGCCGGGGCGACGTCCCCTTCCTCGTGGGGGGCGCCTTTGCATTCGTGCACCAGGCGGGCATCGACCGGTCCACCAAGGACCTGGATCTCTTCGTCCGGCCGGCCGACGTGCACCGGCTGCTCGAGGTGTGCGCCGCCGCGGGCTACGAGTCGGAGCTGGTGTTCTCGCACTGGCTGGCGAAGATCCGCTCGGGCGACTCGTTCATCGACGTGATCTTCAGCTCTGGAAACGGCGTCGCCGTCGTGGACGATCACTGGTTCGAGCATGCGACCGAGCAGAACGTCCTCGGGCTCACCGTGCTGGTGGCGCCTGCCGAAGAAACCGTCTGGTCGAAGGCGTTCGTCATGGAACGCGAGCGGTTCGACGGGGCCGACGTGGTGCACATCATCCTGGCCTATGGCGACCGGCTCGACTGGCGGCGGCTGGTCGACCGGTTCGGTCCGCACTGGCGGGTCCTGCTCGCGCACCTGGTTCTGTTCGGCTTCATCTTCCCCAGCGCGCGCTCGCGGGTGCCGGGGTGGGTGATGCGCGAGCTGCTGAGCCGGCTCGAGCCCGAGGTGGACGCGCCCGACGCCGCGGAGCCCGTGTGTTACGGCACGCTGCTCTCGTGGTCGCAGTACCTGGGCGACGTGTTCGGCGGAAGTTTCCGCGACGCGCGTATCCGACCCCACGGCTCGCTCACCGCGGAGGAGGTCGCGCGGTGGACCTCGGCGGACAAGAAATGAGCGCCGGCCGCGGCGGCCCCCCGACGCGAGGGCCATTGAATACGGCCTGCCGGACGCCCATATTCCAGCCATGCGGGTCACCACTTGGACCGAGTACAGCCTGATCATCTCCATTCACCTCGCGCGCCGCGGCCGCACCGGCGGCGGTCCCGTGGCCGCGCGCGAGCTGGCCGACGCCGAGCGGCTGCCGGCCGACTACGTGGAGCAGATCCTGCTGCGCCTCCGCCGCGCGGGCCTGGTGGAAAGCGTCCGTGGCGCCAAGGGCGGGTACTTTCTCGCCAAGGAGCCGTCGGCCATCTCCGTCCGTGACGTCATGACCGCCTCGGAGCACCAGACCTTCGAAGTGAACTGCGACACCCATCCCGTCGACGCCGCGCGATGTAGCCCCGACTCCACCTGCAGCATCCGGCCCGTCTGGCACGCGCTCCAGCAGCGTGTGGACGAGCTGCTGGCGAGCATCTCCCTCGCCGATCTGATGAAGCAGGAGCCGCAGGTCCAGGAGCTGGTCGGGATCTCGTCCGCGGGGTGATATCCGCTCGCGGCCGCGGCACGCAACCCGACTCTCCGGTCGGGTTTTTCATTTTCGGGATGGGAGACGGAATGACGGCAGTCGAGCAACGCACCAGCACCAGGGAGCCGGCGCTGTGGGACGCGGTGGGCAACACTCCGCTCCTGCCGGTGGCCCTGCCGGACGGCGCCGGGCGATTCTGGCTCAAGGCGGAGTGGCTCAACCCCGGCGGCAGCGTCAAGGACCGCGCGGCCCGCGCCATTCTCCGAGACGGCCTGCGGCGCGGGCTCCTGCCAGGCCGGCGGCTGCTCGACGCGTCGAGCGGCAACACCGGCATCGCCTACGCCATGCTGGGCGCCGCCGCGGGGGTCGGGGTCACCATCTGCCTGCCGGGCAACGCGAGTCCCGAGCGCCGCGCGCTGCTCGAGGTCCACGGCGCCGAGGTGGTGGTGACCGACCGCATGGAGGGCACCGAGGGGGCGGCTCGCCGCGCCCGCGAGCTGGCGGAGTCCGATCCCGACCGATACTACTACGCCGACCAGTACAGCAATCCGGCGAACCCGCAGGCGCACCGCGACACGACCGGCCCCGAGCTGTGGGCGCAGACCGGCGGCCGGATCACCCATTTCGTAGCCGCCATGGGGACGACGGGAACCATGATGGGCACGGGCGGGTACTTGAGGGAGCGGAATCCTTCCGTGACGCTGGTCGGCGTGCAGCCCGATTCGCCGTACCACGGGCTCGAGGGACTGAAGCACCTGGCCACCACCAGCCAGCCGCCGGCCCTGTACGACCCGGGACTGCCCGACCGGGTGGCCGAGATTCCGACCGAGGCCGCCGACCGCCACGCGCGCTGGCTGGCGCGGAGTACCGGGCTTCTCGTCGGGTGGTCGGCCGGCGCGGCCGTCGCCGCGGCCATCGAGCTCGTGCACGAGAACCCGGAGGCGTGCGTCGTCGCGATCGGATGCGACACGGGCGCGCGCTACCTGAGCGAGCCGCACCGGTGGGTCGAATCGTGAGCCTGAGGCTGCCCGGCGCGATGGCCGAGGAGATCCGCCGCCATGGCGAGGCGGCGTATCCCGCCGAATGCTGCGGCGCGCTGATCGGTCGGGTGGAGGGCGAGGCGAAGGAGGTCGTCCGGCTGGCGCCGGCGGTGAACCGCCGGACCGACGATCCGCACCGCTATCTCATCGCCCCCGACGACCTCCGCCGGCTCGAGGCCGAGGTTCGGCGCGAGAGTCTCGAGATCGTGGGATACTACCACTCGCATCCGGACCACCCGGCGGCGCCGTCGCGGTTCGACGCCGATCACGCGTGGCCCTGGTACAGCTACGTGATCGTGCGGATCGACCGCGGCCGCGGCGCCGAGCTCGCGAGCTGGGTGCTCGACGACCACTCGACTGCCATGCAATCCGAATCGCTCGACGTCTTCAGCGAGGTGTGACGATGCCCGTAACCGTTGCCATTCCCACGCCGCTCCGGAACTTCACCGGCGGGCGCGACGCCGTGGACATCTCCGGCGCCACCGTCGGCGAAGTGCTCGACGGGCTGCTCACGGCGCATGCGGGGCTCAAGCGCCACCTGGTCCAGGACGACGGGCGGCTCCGCACGTTCGTGAACCTGTACCTCAACGACACCGACATCCGGCAGCTCTCGTCCACCGCGACGCCGGTGAGCGCGGGCGACGTGCTCACGATCGTGCCCAGCATCGCCGGCGGGAGTCCGGCCACCGAGACCGCGCTGCCGAAGCTGAGCCACGCCGAGGTGCTCCGCTACTCGCGGCACCTGCTGCTGCCCGAGGTGGGCGTCGAAGGCCAACGGAAGCTCAAGGCGGCCCGCGTGCTCACGGTCGGTGCGGGCGGTCTGGGATCGCCCCTCGCGCTGTACCTTGCCGCCGCGGGCGTCGGCACCATCGGGATTGTCGACTTCGACAACGTCGACCTGACCAACTTGCAGCGGCAGATCGTGCACGGCACCTCGACGCTGGGGCACCCGAAGCTCCAGTCGGCCAAGGCGCGCCTGCTCGATCTCAACCCGAACATCGACGTCGTCGGGCACGAGGTGCGGCTCACGTCCGAGAACGCGCTCGACATCATCAAGGACTACGACATCGTCGTGGACGGCACCGACAACTTCCCGACGCGATACCTGGTGAACGACGCGTGCGTCCTGCTCGGCAAGCCGAACGTGTACGGCAGCATCTTCCGCTTCGAGGGGCAGGCCTCGCTCTTCTACGCCAAGGAGGGGCCGTGCTACCGCTGCCTCTATTCTGAGCCGCCACCGCCGGGACTGGTGCCGAGCTGCGCCGAGGGCGGCGTGCTGGGCGTGCTGCCCGGTATCATCGGCAGCCTTCAGGCGCTCGAAACGATCAAGTGGATCATCGGCGCGGGCGATTCGCTGGTCGGCCGGCTCGTCCTGTTCGACGCGCTCAAGCTGCGCTTCCGCGAGCTCAAGCTGCGCAAGGATCCGAGCTGCCCGATCTGCGGCGACCACCCGACGATCCACGAGCTGATCGACTACCAGGCGTTCTGCGGCATCGGCGCCGAACCGCCATACGATGGCGTTGAGGTCGGGGTCGAGGAGTTCCGCCGTGAGCGCGCGTCGAAGGGCGACGACCTGATCCTGGTGGACGTCCGCGAGCCGCACGAGTGGGAGATCGCGCACATCGAGGGGGCGCGCCTGATTCCGCTGAGCCAGCTCCCCGACCGGCTCGGCGAGCTCGACGGGCATGCCGAGATCGTGACCCAGTGCCACCATGGCTCGCGCTCGCTCAAGGCGCTCGAGATCCTGCGCGGGGCGGGATTCAACAAGGTCCGGAGCCTGGCCGGCGGGATCGATGCCTGGGCCGAGCGGATCGAGCCCGGGATGGCAAGGTATTGAGAAGACGGAGAGGACGGAGAGGACGGAGAAGACGGAAAGGCTCGCAAGGTCGGAGAGGGAGTGGGAGCTGTACAGAAGCAGAGGGGACGGAGCGGGCCTGTCGGCCCCTCCGTCCCCTCTGCGCCTCGGTTTCCGCCCTCAACGCCCTCTCCGCCGTCTCCGTCCTCGCCATGCCGAAGGCGGGACTCGAACCCGCACGGGCTTGCGCCCACTGCGCCCTGAACGCAGCGCGTCTACCAGTTCCACCACTTCGGCGAAGCGGCAAACCTAGTGCGCTGGAATGGCAGGGTCAACGCCCGGCCGTGCGCCGGGACGCGAATCGAAGCCGCGGCCCGACGCGCGCGGCGCCGCTCGGGTTGACCACCCCGAAGTGGTGGCCTATCCTTTGCTTGGGATGGTGACGTGAGCCCCGATTCTTCCCCGCCAGCCGAGCGCAAACAGAGCGTCGCCCGCAATCCCAAGGCGACCCACGACTACCACATTCTCGAAACCTGGGAGTGCGGCATCGTGCTCACCGGCACCGAGGTGAAGTCGCTGCGCAGCGGCAAGGCCTCCATCAAGGAAGCCTATGCCAGGATTCGGAACGGCGAGGTCTTCCTCGACGGCATGAACATCACGCCCTACGAGCAGGGCAACCGCTACAACCACGATCCGGTGCGAACCCGCAAGCTGCTGCTTCACCGCAAGGAGATCGAGCGACTGATCGGCGCGGTCGAGCAGAAGGGTCTGACCCTCGTGCCGCTCGAGCTGTACTTCCGGAACGGCCGGGCCAAGGTCGCCCTGGCGCTCGGACGCGGCAAGAAGCAGTTCGACAAGCGCGAGGACCTCAAGCGGCGGGCGGTCGAGCGTGAGACCGCTCGCGCCGTCTCCCTCAGGGGCCGCCGGTGATCGCGACGGCGCTGCTCGCCCTGTCGCTCGTCGGCGCGGGCCCGGCAGTCCCGCGCGAGATCCTGGTCGCCTCGCTGCGCGGCGAGGCGCGGGTGCCGGTGCGCCGTGACGCCTCGGGATTTCCCGTCGTCGCCGCCGCGCCGCTGCTCACCGCCCTCGGCGGCGAGCTGCACGTGGACTCCGGCTGGGCCGACGTCGTCGTGGCGCGGCAGCCGTTCCGCTTCCTGCTCGGCGCGCCCCTGTTCCAGTTCAGCAGCAAGCTGCTTCCGCTGGCCGGCCCCGCCAGCCTCGCGGGCGACTCGCTCTACCTTCCCTATCAGTTCGTGGCCGAGATCATCCCCTACTACCTGGCGGACCAGTACCGCTGGGACGCCCGGCGCAGCCGGCTGGAAGAGCTGCGCGGACGGACGACGTCGCTCGCCGGCCGCGCCGGGGCGGGCGACGGCGCCCGGCTTCCGAACGGGCTCCGCCCCGGCCACGTGGTCACGGTGGACCCCGGCCACGGCGGCGTGGACCCCGGGAACCCGGGCACCTTCTTCCCGCGCGGTGTGCACGAGAAGGATGTGACCCTGCAGGTGGGACTGCTGCTCCGCGACGAGCTCCAGCGGCGCGGCATCGGCGTCCGGATGACGCGCACGAGGGACACGCTCATCGCCCTGGGCGATCGCGGCGGCTACTGCACCGAAGCCTGCGACCTGTTCGTGAGCCTCCACATCAATTCGCTCGCCCGCCGGCGCGGGTATACCGACATCCGCGGGTTCGAGACCTACTTCCTCGCCGAGGCCCGGACCGAGGACGCCGCGCGGGTGGCCAAGATGGAGAATGACGCGGTGCGGTTCGAGACCCAGCAGGATGCGGTCGGCACTGTCGGCGGGCTCGATTTCATCCTCAAGGACCTGCAGCTCAACGAGCACCTGCGCGAGTCGGCGCGGCTCGCGGAGCTGGTGCAGCACGAGCTCGGCGGTGTGCACACCGGCGAAAGCCGCGGCGTCAAACAGGCGGGATTCATGGTGCTGACCACCGCCCGCCGGCCGGCCATCCTCGTCGAGCTCGGTTACAGCACGAACCCGCAGGACGGCCATTTCCTCACGGTCAGGAGCAGCCAGAAGGCCATGGCTTCGTCGATCGCCGATGCCGTCGTCGAGTACCTGCTCGAATACGAGCGCAAGACCGGCGCGAACCCCGACTCGGGGGCGGGCCGGTGAGGAGCGTGCGTCGCCTGGCTGGCCGAGGCCTGCTCGCGTGCGCGGCACTGCTCGCGGGCTGCGTGTACTACAATGGGATGTACAACACGAACCGGCTGGCGAATTCCGCCCGGAGGGCGGAGCGCGATGGCCGTCCGTCGGAGGCGCAGGGGCTCTGGGGCCAGGTGATCACCCGTGCCGATTCGCTGATCGTGCGCCACCCGCAGAGCAAGTACGCCGACCAGGCGAGCGTCATTCGTGCCCTGGCGCTCGCGCGCCTCAACCAGTGTCCCGACGCCGTCGGCCCGCTCGGCCGGCTGGACAACGTGCAGCTCTCGCCGGACCTGACGGAGGAGGCGGCGCTGGCCCTCGGGCGGTGCCAGCTCGAGCTGGGGGACCCCCGGCTGGCGAATCTGGCCTTCGCCCGGGTGGTCAACAGCGCCGACTCGACGCGGCGCAGGGAAGCCCGCTACCGCTACGCGCGTGCGCTCCGCATGAGCGGACGCTACGACGAGGCGCTGGCGCTGCTCCGCGACAACCGGGATGCGCGCGGGCGCGCCGATCTCCTACTCTCGCTGGCCGGCACCGGCCATGTGAAGGACGCCCTCGCCGTGGCGGACTCGGCCGTTGCGCTGCACGACTCGTCCATCGTGTGGGACAGCGTGGTTGTGGCGCTCGGCCGCCAGGATCCGCGGGCCGCCTCCGCGCTGGTGACCCGCCTGGGCGATGATCCCAAGGCCCCGCCCGAGTCGCGCGCCCGACGACTGTACGATGATGCGGTCCGCCTCGAGCCGGTCGACTCCGCGGGCGCGAACGCCCGTTACCTGCAGGTGGCGCGCATGTCGCGCGCGACCGAGAGCGCCACCCGGGCCCGCCTGCATCTCGTGCGTCAGGCCATGAGCGGCGTCAGCACGCTGGACGACCTCGCGCCGTTCGCCGATTCGCTCGCCCTGCTCGGCCGTCAGACCAGCTCCGCCGCGGCCGAGGCGACCGCGCTCGCCGCGGAGATCACCCGCGTGCGCCAGCTCAGCGACTCGGCGCGGCCGGACGTGCCTCAAGGCGACCTGCGACTCTTCCTCGGCGCCGAGGCGGCGCGCGACAGCCTGCGGGCGCCTCAGCTCGCCGCCGCGCTCTTCCGGCAGGTCGGGAACGACTGGCCCCTCTCGCCCTACGCTCCCAAGGCGTTGCTCGCGGCCCAGCTCATCGAGCCCGTCGACGTCGACAGCGAACGGGCGCGGCTCGACAGTCTGTACCCGAACAGCCCCTACCTCGCGCTCGTCCGGGGAGAGGATGCCCCGGGCTATCGCGTGCTGGAAGACTCCCTCAAGGCGTTCGCCGCGCGCCAGCCCGATGGGAACGCCCGGCGGACCACGCCGCCCCCGAGACCGCGGGAGGATCTGGTGCCCGCCCGGGGCCAGCGCCGCGCGCCGCCGCCGAGCGAAGCGGCGCCGGGCAATCGACGTCACGTCGAGCAGTGAGCGCCGCCACGGCCGACCTCTCCCGGACCGTTCTCGGTCTCCAGTTTCAGAATCCGCTTCTCCTCGCCGCCGGCACCGCCGGCTTCGGACGCGAGCTCGACGGCGTCATGGACCTCGAGCGGCTCGGTGGGCTGGTCACCAAGGCGGTGTCGGTCGAGCCGCGCCATGGCAACGCCCCTCCCCGAGTCGCCGAGTTCCGGGGCGGGATGCTCAACTCGGTGGGCCTCGCCAACCCGGGGCTCGAACGGGTCCGCGGAGAGCTGGTGCCGTGGCTGGCCGGCCGACTCCGGCGGGCGCGGGTGCTGGTGAACGTGGTGGGCTTCACGGTAGAGGAGTACGCCCGAGTGGTCGCCGGCCTCGACGATGTCGCCGGCGTGGACGGCTTCGAGCTCAATCTGTCGTGCCCCAACACGAGCGCGGGTGGGATCGAATTCGGCGCCGACGCCGAGTGCGTGCGCCGGATCGTGTCCGCCTGCCGCCGAAGCACCCGCCGTCCGCTCAGCGCCAAATTGTCGCCGGTGCTGCCCGATATCGGGGCCATGGCCCTGGTGGCGCGGGATGGGGGCGCCGATGCCATCTCGGTGGTCAACACGCTTCCCGGCCTCCTCCTTGCAGGGGCCGCGGGCACCCCGCGGCTGGGCAACGGCAACGGCGGCGTCAGTGGTCCCGTGCTGCTGCCCATCGGCGTCCTGGCGGTCACGCGCGTGCTCGAGCGCACCGGCGGCATGCCCGTCATCGGCGTGGGGGGCGTCCGCTCGGCGGCGGACGTCCGGCAGTACCTGAGGGTCGGAGCTTCGCTCGTCGCCATGGGCACCGCGGCGCTGGCCGACCCGAGGCTGCCCGAGCGCATCGTGCGAGACCTGGAGCGTGGGCATGAGTGAGGTGATCGTCGCCCTGGACCTGCCCTCGGGATCAGAGGCGATCAGGCTGCTGGACCGGCTGGCCGAGGTTCAGTGGGTCAAGGTCGGCGCCATTCTCATGACCCGCGAGGGTCCCGAGCTGGTCCGGGTGCTGGTCGAGCGGGGGCTCAAGGTCTTCCTCGACCTCAAGTGGCACGACATACCGAACACGGTGGCGGAGGCCGTGTCAGCGGCGGGTGCGCTGGGCGTGTCCATGGCCACGGTGCACACGCTCGGCGGCGCCGCGATGATGGAAGCGGCCGCCAAGGCCGCCGGCTCCCGGCCTGCGCTTGTCGGGGTCACGGTGCTCACCTCACACGACTCGGCCTCGTACTCGAGGGCGGTCGGCCGCCGCGGGGTGGATCTGGACCGCGAGGTCGAGCGGCAGAGCGGAGAAGCGGTGCAGGCTGGACTGGCCGGGATAGTCTGCTCTCCCCAGGAAGTGCCGGCCGTGCGGGGTGTCGTGGGGCCCGAGCGCTGGATCGTCGTGCCGGGGATCCGGGGACAAGGTGACGCGCGCGGCGACCAGGCGCGCGTCGCGACGGCCGGCCGGGCCGCGGCCTCGGGGGCAACTCATCTGGTGGTCGGTCGTCCGATCACGCAGGCGCTGGACCCGGCGGCGGCATTCCGGGGTCTCGTCGAGGAGGCACGGTGCTCCGGTTTCTGATCCTCGCGCTGCTCGCGGTGCCGCTCAGCCTCCGGGCCCAGGAGTCTGGCGGGCTCGATGCGGCGGCGGAGCACGCCCGCGAGGCGTGGTTCCGCCACGACGCGGCGGGCCTGGTGTCGGACAGCCCCCGGCTCCAGCTCCAGCTGCCCGGCGCCGACCCGTCGGCCGCGCTCGGCCCCGAGCAGGCGGCGGCGCTGCTCCGCGACTTTCTGTCGAGCGCCCAGGAGGTCGAGACCGTCGTCCGCGCGGCCCGGGAGACGGAGCCGGGACGGGGCTACGTCGAGCTGCAGCGCCGCTATCGGGTGGCCGGGACCCAGGAGGTTCGGGTCCAGGGACTGCTGCTGGGCTATCGGCGGAGTCGGACGGGGTGGAGCCTCGTGGAGCTTCGGGTGGTGAGCTGAGCGGGCGGGTGAGCGGGGCCGAAACCCCCTCCTTGCATGAGTTTCCGGGCTCGCGTATATTTGCAAGCTAGTCCCAAACCGGCCTGGAGAAACTGTGAAGGTTCGTTCGAGCGTCAAGCCGATCTGCGAGCACTGCAAAGTCGTCAAGCGACAGGGCG
>JAICJD010000199.1 GCA_025928645.1 Gemmatimonadales bacterium | reverse complement strand
GTCGATCGTATTGAAGACGTGATCTTCGGCTGCGCCAACCAGGCGGGCGAGGACAACCGCAACGTCGCGCGCATGGCGCTCCTGCTTGCCGGGCTGCCGATCGAGATCCCGGGCCAGACCGTGAATCGGCTGTGCGGATCCGGGCTCCAGGCGGTCGTGAGCGCCGCGCACGCGATCCGCGGGGGCGAGGGCGACCTGTTCGTGGCCGGCGGCGTCGAGAGCATGACGCGCGCGCCGTACGTCACGCTCAAATCCGGCAAGCCGTGGGACCGCGCCGCGCCGCAGACCGCCGACACCACGGTCGGCTGGCGGTTCGTGAACCCGCGCATGAAGCGCGAGTGGACCATCTCGCTGGGCGAGACCGCCGAGCGGGTGGCGTCGATGTACGGGATCGACCGGGCGGCGCAGGACGCCTTCGCGCTGGAAAGCCAGCGCCGGGCACAGGCCGCGATCGCCGCGGGTGCGTTCGCGGACGAGATCGTCCCGGTCCAGGTGCGCCGCCAGGGCGGCGGCAAGGGAGGGGCGGCCGGCGCGAGCGTCCCGGTCGCCTGCGACGAGCCTCCCCGCCCCGACCTCACGCTCGAAGGCCTCGCCCGCCTGGCGCCCGCGTTCGTTGAGCGCGGCACCGTGACGGCCGGCAGCTCGAGCGGCATCAACGACGGCGCGGCCGCGCTGGCGGTGGCGAGCGAGGGGGCCGTTCGCGAGCTGGGGCTCACGCCGCTTGCGCGCGTCGTGTCGTCCGCGGTCGCGGGCGTGGACCCGAGCTGCATGGGCCTGGGCCCGGTGCCCGCCACGCGGAAGGCGCTGAGCCGCGCGGGGATCACGGCGGCGGACCTGGACCTGATCGAGCTCAACGAGGCATTCGCCGCCCAGGCCCTCGCCTGCATCCGGGAGCTTGCGCTCGATCCGGCACGCGTCAATCTCTACGGCGGCGCGATCGCGCTCGGCCACCCGCTGGGCGCGAGCGGCGCGCGCATTCTGACGACGCTGGTCCACGCGCTTCGGCGCACCGGCGGACGGTACGGGCTGGCGACGATGTGCATCGGGGTCGGTCAGGGGATCGCGATGGTGGTGGAGGCAGGCGGGCAGGTGGACGGGCGAGCGGGCGAGCAGGTGGGCGGACAGGGGGCCGGGCGGTCAGGCGACTAGGAGCAACGACCGTCACGACAGATGGCCGTGTCGCTTTGGCTGACCGCCCGGCCGTCCACCTGCTCGCCCGCTCGCCCGCTCGCCCGCTCGCCCGCTCGCCCGCTCGCCCGCTCGCCCGCTCGCCCGCTCGCCCGCTCGCCTGCCCGCCTGTCAGTGCGCCCTCCGCTCGAACTCCACCCGCGCCCGCGCGATCTGGTCCAGCACGTGCGCGCGCTCGGCGTCCGAGTTCCAGTCCCGGTTCTCCGTGGCGAACGCCTCGAGTCGGTTGATCCACCGCAGGAAATACTCGGCGTCGTCGCGGGACCCGACCGGGCGTGCGCCGACGATGAGGTAGACCGGACTCGTCGTGGCGTACGGGTAGAGATCGAGCACGGGGTAGATCGCGCGGTCGCTCCGGGCGCGGAGCAGCATCCAGCCGCTCGCGTCCACCGGCAGCCGCACTGTGGTGTCGATCCCGGTGCGATCGCCGGCCAGCGGGATGTCGAGCGCCACGGCCCCGTTCCGCACCAGCTCCAGGTGATCGACCCGGACGTTGGAGCGCACCCGGACCCGCACCGCGACGTCACCACCATCCTGCCCCAGCCGGAGCTCCCCGCCCGGCCCGCGCCCGCCGACCGAGAGCTCGAGCAGCGGCCCGTTGGTCGCGAAGGTGCGGCCTGCCCGGAGCGAGTCGAGCAGCCGGCTCCGGCTCACCGGTCCCGGCCCGACGTGCACGTACACCCGGTTCATGCCGACCGGACCGCGCAGCGAGGCGAAGTTGGCCATCGCGTCCGTCCCCGCGCCGGCGGGCAGCCGGAAGCCGCAATTGAGCGCGCGGTACCACACGTGCGCCGTCGCCATCGGATCGTCCACGAAGCCGAGCGCTTCGTAGTAGTCCACCTTGCCGAGCGCGAGATCCACCGGAAACTCATCGGTGAGCGCGTGGGACGTGTCGGCCGGATCGGGGTCGCTGTCGAACGGGTGCACGTAGCCCACGGTGGCGCCCTGCGCGCGGGCCAGGTCGGCCACGTCCGCATTGGTCGGCGCGAGGCTCGCCGCCGGCGTGCCCTGATAGCCGGCGTACCCGGGCAGCAGCACGTGCTCGCGAAGGCCGAGCAGGCCGAAGTGCCCCCACACGCTCGTGTGGTACTCCTGGTCGTGCGCGATGACCGTGCTCGGGGTGGAGACCGGATCGCGTCCCACGGGATAGGCGATGTCCGGGATCCGCCCTTCCTTGTTCACGATCAGGTTCTCGACCAGATCCAGATCTTCGGCCTCCGCCTGGAACAGGAGGTGGCGCGGCGTGTTGCGGTAGGCCCCGCCGTAGTTCATGTGGACGTGGAGGTCGGCGCTCCGCCAGCCTCGTGCGGCGAGGTCGGAGAGCGGGTGCAGCGTCACGCGCACGGTGGTATCGCGCTCGGCCCGGACCGTCACCGTGCGGCGCTCGACTCGCCACTCGGGGCCGTGGGTCACCTCGATGTCGTACCGTCCCGCCGGCAGGACCAGATCCGCCCGGCTGTTCGCGTGGAAGTATCCGTACTCGAAGCGGCGCTCGGAGCGGTCGAACCCGTCGTCGGCGTGGCGCCAGGCGTCGTCGGGCGCGAAGCTTCGGCCGTCGGCGCCCGTCACCGAGATCCTCACCGGCCCGGCCACGCGGAGGTGCAGCCGTCCGACGGGAGCGCGGTACGTCCGGTGCTCGGCCCGCACGCGCCAGCGCGCTCCTCCCGGCACGTCGACGATCCAGAGCGAGGTGTTGCCGGTCTCGTTCGAGACGTAGACGATGCGCCGCCCATCAGGGGACCAGCGCGGCGCCGTCGCGTCGAAGTCGCCGTAGGTGAGCTGGAGCGGATTGGCTCCGTCGGCCATCATGAGCCAGAGCTGGTTCCACTGGCGGCCGAGGTAGGAGCTGTAGACCACGCGACGCCCGTCCCGGCTCCAGTCGGGGCGCGCCCTCCAGGTGGTCTCCTCGTCGCGGATCTCGCGCGGGACGCCGTCCGCGCGTGCGGGCATCCGCCAGAACGTGCCCGCTCCCCAGATATGCCCCCGATTCGAGAGCACGATCAGCTCCGCGCCGTCGGGCGACCAGGTCGGCGACAGCCACTGGTCCACCGTGTTGTAGTAGTACCGGGGCAGGCCGCTCTCGCGATCCTCGGTGACGCGGTCGATGTGGTCCGCCCGGCCGTCCGGGGTGACCTCGGCGGTGAATACGTGCCACCGTCCCTGGTACAGGCTCGACGTGAACGCGATGCGCCGCCCATCCGGGGACCACCGCGGCTCGAGGTTCACCGCGCCGTTCGCGATGAGCGGCGCCGAGCGCCCGGTGGACATGTTGACCAGCCGGAGCTGGATCGCGTCGTCCTGGTAGGACGCGTACACGATCCGGCGACCATCGGGCGACCAGTCGGGCTGGTAGTCATACCCCGGGCCGTCGGTGAGCTGCCGCGCCTCGGTGGTGCCGACCCGCTGGCGCCAGAGCGAGCCCTGCATCGAGTACACGAGCTCGGTCCCGTCGGGCGACCAAGCCGCGGCGCTCGGCCCGCTGGTGGGCTCGGGGATGAACATCTCGCGGTAGTAGTACGGGTGGCGGACCTTGACCTGCTGCAGGACGGGGGCGCGCTGGGCGGCGAGGGGGGAGATCGCGCAGAGGAGACCGAGAACGACGCCGCCTGCCAGCGCCAACCCGGAGTCACCCTGAGCGAAGCGAAGGGGCGAGGCGCTCGGGCATGCCCCCTTCGCTTCGCTCAGGGTGACTCCGCACCTCCTCACCGCCCTCGTCCCCGCCAGTAGATCAGGCCGCCGAGCAGCACGAAGAACCCCGCCCCACCCACCACCTTGAGCAGGAACGTCCCCGCCTGGTCGGCCTCGGGCGGAATCATCGCCATGATCATGGCGAAGATGGTGAACACGAAGCCGCACGCCCCGATGACCACCGCGGCCGGCCGGCCCGCGAGCAGCGACCCGTTCGCGGGGGCCGGCTCCCGGAGCCTGACCCGGAGGAAGGTGACGTAGAGGTACAGGTACGGGATGAAGTACACCAGCAGCATCGTGTCGAGGATGATCAGGTAGGCCCGCTCGACCGTGGTGCCCTTCCCCAGGACAGACACGAAGAGGAACAGGGTCGCGAACACCGCCTGGGTGAGGATCGCGACGTACGGGGTCTTCCAGCGCGGGTGGACCCGCCCGAACGCCGGCGGGAAGTAGCGGTCGAGCCCGATCACGAAGGCCACGCGCGCGGGCCCGCACAGCCACGCGCCCACGCCGCCGATGTTGCCGAGCACGTAGAGCGCCGCCATCGCGGCGGGGATCCACGCGGCGCCGAACCCGATGTCCTGCGCGCCGGTGTGGAGCGCCTGCAGGAAGCCGGAGACGATGTTCACCTGTCCGGTCGGGACCAGCCAGAGCACGGACGCGGTGCCGGCGATGTAGATGAACGCGATGAGCGGCGCCGAGAGGAAGATCGAGCGCGGGAGCGTGCGCCGCGGCTCCTTCACCTCACCGCCCATCACGGCGCACAGCTCGAGCCCCGCGAACGCGAACGCGATCGACGCCCACAGGTTGAGCCTGGTCTTGTCGGCGAGATCGGGCACCAGCGCCGCCGCGTCCATCGGCGTGGCCGACGGGCGGGTGAGCGCGGCGTAGACGCCCAGCGCCACCAGAACCACCCCCGGCACGTAGGTGCCGAGGGCGCCGATGTTCTGCAGCCAGCGGCCGACCCGCACGCCGACGATGTTGAGGGCGACGGCGATCCAGAGGGCCGCGAGGGTGGCGGGCAGCACGTACGCCCAGCTGCTCTCCAGCGCGGTACCCCCGCGGCCGATGACGTAGGTGCCCACCACCGCCGTGGACATGAGCAGGTTGGGATAGTAGAGGATGTTGTTCACCCAGTAGCACCAGCCGCACATGAACCCGTGCCCCTCGCCGAACGAGCGCTTGGTCCAGGCGTAGATGCCGCCTTCGTCGGGATAGCGGGCGGCGAGGTCGCTCACCGCGAGGCCCTGCGGCAGGAAGAAGAACAGCGCCGCCAGCACCCACAGCGTGATGGAGCTCGGCCCCGCCGCGGCGGCCGTCGCGAACCAGCGCAGGCTCACCACAGCGACGACGTTGAACAGCACCATATCCCTCAGCCCGAGGGCGCGAGGAAGCTCGGGATGGTCGGTCCGCGCGGCGGTCGCCGGCGGGGCGGGAGCGGGAGCGGACATGGCGGGGATCAGCCCTTGAGGTAGAGGCGGTGAGGATCGAGGACGTCGCGCAGTAGATGGAGCTCCTCCGCGCCGGGCGGCGGCACCCGCTCGAGCGGCGCGCGGGCGCGGAGCGGCCAGCCCACCGCCGCCGC
>JAICJD010000030.1 GCA_025928645.1 Gemmatimonadales bacterium | reverse complement strand
TCCCGCTGCTGCACCGTCACGCGGACCCGCCAGGGCGAGTTGGCGTGGCCGTAGACGCCAAGCCAGTAGGCGAACTTGCTGCCGTCGGGCAGCGGCGGGGTGAAGATCCAGTGGTCCGACCGGTCGTCGCTCGTGTCCTCGGGACCGATCGGGTACCACCGCTCGCCTTTGCGGAACACCCACAGCTTGTAGATCACCTTGTGCGGCGTCTCCTCCACGACGAAGAAATCGGTGAGGAAGTCGGGATCGATATCCACGCGGTCCGGAGCCATGCCGGCCTCGACAGTAGGGTCAGGAGAACGAGACGTCCTGTTCGGGATTCGACGGCACGGCGGCGAGCACGTCGCGCCTGAGCCGGGTAAGCGTCGCGGGGGCCAGGGCCTTCCGGGCGGCGCTCTTTCGGGTGGCGCTCTTCCGAGTCCCACCCGCGCGTCGCTTTCCCGCCCGTTTCGGCTTGCCGCGTTTGCCCTTGCCGCCCTTGGCCATGGTCCGCTCCTTCAGCTGTGAGACACCGGACGGCGACCGCCCCGGTACCCGGGGGTCGCGATCGCCGCTCCGCCCTATCGCCGCACCTGGTACGCCAGCTTCACGAAGAAGCCGTCGCTCTGCCGGTGCAGCCGCGACCAGTTGAACTCGTCGTCGGTCTCGAGCGAGCTGCCGTAGCCGAGGAACGCCACCGTGCCGGGCGTCGGCTCGAACGACGCGAGCAGGTCTACCCGGAGGCCGTTGAACGACGTTTCGGGCTGGGGCGAGCCGCCGATGTAGAGCGGCGTGCGGCCGGGGCCGATCAGCGCCGCGGTGTGGTCGGACCGGTACTCGCCGATCGCGCGGAAGAAGAGCTCGGGCCTCGGCTGGAACTGGAGGTTGAGCCGGGGAATGGTCGAGCGGGCGAACTCGCTGCCTCCCAGCCGGTCGATGCGCAGCACCGTCGCGGTGAGCGCGGCCCGGAGCGTCGGCACCGGCCGCACGTCCAGCTCTCCCGTGATCTGCCAGGCGCGGCCAGTCGCGGCTTCCTGAAAGATCGCCACCCGCCCGCGGCGATACTGCAGGTTGGCGCCGAACTGCCGCCAGGTGGGCGTGGTCAGCTTGCCGAACCAGGCCAGGCCGGAAAAGTCGTCAGGCGGGCGGTAGACCGGGCCGTCGGCCGCGCCCACCGTGTAGCGGGCGTACGTCGAATCTTCGAACGTCACGAAGTCGCGCTCGAGATGCCCCTGGAGCGACCACCCGCCACGGAGCTGGAAGGTGGCGTCGGCCTGCTCGTCGCCTTCGAGCCCGGGCCGGAAGCCGAAGTGCTCGTACGCCCAGGTCCGCTCGGGTCCGAAGAACAACGTGAGGTTCTCGAGCCACGCGCCGCGCGCGCCGTACAGCGTGAAGCGGTTGAAGGCGTGCGCGTACGCCACGTTGCTGCGGAGCGAGTTGACGAACCCGGCCTGGTCGTCGAACCCGCTGCCCAGCCCTTTCACCATGTAGTTGAATCCCCACGAGCGCCCGGTGCGGTCGTACTCCGCCTGCCAGATTGGCGCGGTGCGGGTGCCCGCGGCATCGCCGGTAAACGAGGCGCCGTACTGGAACTGGGTATAGTACAGCCCCCAGACATAGCGGAAGTCGCCGGCCAGCACGCGGTTGTGGCTCGCGCCCTGGTCGCGGTTGGTGAAGGTGACGCCGGCAATCGAGTTGCGCCCGAAGTCGCGCCGCAGCCTCGTGATGTTGAACCACGCGTCGTCGCCGCCCGTTTCGTCCACCGCGGTCAGATGGGCGACGCCCAGCTGGCCGAACTTGCCGGTGAACTTGGCCCCCGCCTTGGGATCGACGATGCGCCGGGTGTACACCAGCGTCTGCGGCGTCCCGAACAGCTCGATGCCCTCGAGGAAGAACGGCCGCTTCTCGGGGAAGAACAGGGCGAATCGCTCGTTGACCGTCACCTGGCCCTGGTCGCTCTCGACCTGGCTGAAATCGGGGTTGAGCGTCGCATCGAGCGCGTAGCTGGTGAAGCCGAGCCGGAGGTTGAGGCCGGCGTCGGGGTTGACGCTCTCGCGGTCGAAGGTTTCCGTCACCTCGTCGCGCGCGCCGTCGGCGGTGGCGGTGACGAACGGCTGCGCCTCGACCGCCACGCCGCGCCTGAGGTCGTGCAGCCCGCCGATGGCGCCTTCCTGGCCCAGCACGCTGGCGTTCGCACGGCGGAGATCGGTCCAGGCATCGACGTACCCGGTGCGCTTGGTCACCCGCTGGACGTTGAAGCCCCAGGTCTGCGGCCCGGTGCCCGGATAGCGCAGGCTCTTGAAGGGGATGCGGATCTCGACCTGGTATCCCTGGTCGGTCATGCGGCCCTTCGACTGCCAGGTGAAATCGGGATTCTCGTCCACGCCGCCGGGGATCAGGCTGCTCACCTGCCCCGCGCCTTCGCTGCGGACGCCATCGCTCTGCACGCCGAGCGGGTTCACGCCGAAGAAGAAGGCACGGCGGCGGTCGTGGAAGGTGTCGATTTCAATGACGACGTGATCATCGTTTCCGATGTTGTCGCGGTCGGCGACGGTGGCCCGGATCGCCGAGGGGAGCTTGTCATGCGCGACGATTCCGAACCAGATGGCATCCGGCGCGTACCACACGAGAACGTCGGTGTCCTCTTCCGCCCGCCGGCTATCCACCGGCTGATATTGCCAGAAGCCGGTGAGCCGCGTCGCCTGCCGCCAGACCGGCTCGTCCAGCACGCCGTCCACCACCATCGCCGCCGGCTCGAGCCGCGGGATCTCGGCGGTCGGCGAGCCTCGGCCCTCGACCACGAGGGCGCCGGTCGACGAGGTGGTGTCCGCCGGGCGATCGGTAGAGACGACGGCCTGCACCAGCAGCAGAAGTGTGAGCACGTTGGGACGGTGTCGGGTTATGAGAGCATGATGGCGTTGTCTCAAATTTACGAAGCGGGGCGGATCGGTGTTTCCGGACCCGGCCGCCGCTTACGAATCGTCGGCGCCGGGCACAGGCTCGTGACCCGAGTCCTGTTGACGATAGGCCGCGCGATCAGCTACGGCTTAGCCGCCCTCCTCTGCACCGCGCCGAGAGCCTCCGCGCAGCGGGTGGAGACCGGATTTCTCGACCGCACGGTCGTCCACGGCGCGCTCGCGTACCCGTACCAGGTGTTCGTGCCGGCCGGCTACGCATCGGACAAGGCCTGGCCCGTCATCCTGTTCCTGCACGGCGCCGGCGAGCGCGGGGCCGACGGATTGCTGCAGACGACCGTCGGCCTGGGCTCTGCCATCCGCCGGAACCCGACCCGGTTCCCGGCCCTGATCGTCATGCCCCAGCTTCCGAAGGACTCCCAGTGGGTCGGCGCTCCCGCGGAGGCCGCGCTCGAGGCGCTTCGCCGGACGGTGGCGGAGTTTCGGGTGGACAGCAACCGGATCTATCTCACCGGCATGTCGATGGGAGGCCACGGCAGCTGGTATCTCGCCTTCCGCCACCCGGAGCTGTTCGCGGCCGTCGCGCCGATCTGCGGGTGGGTGACCGAGCGGCCCGAGCTGCCGGGATCGGTGCCCGTCGTGCCGCAGGACAGCGGGCCGCCGCTCTCTGCGCTGGCCAGGCGGCTGCGTCGCATGCCGATCTGGATCGTCCACGGCGAGATGGATCAGGTGGTGCCGGTCGCGGCGTCGCGGGAGGCGGCCGCGGCGCTCCGGGCGGCCGGCGGCAACGTGCGCTACAGCGAGCTCCTCGGACTGGACCACGACGCCTGGGACGCGGCCTACGCGTCGCGCGCGTTCGTCACCTGGCTGTTCGCGCAGCATCGGAGACATTGAGATGACGCATCACGCCGGGACACCAAGGACGCGCGAGTAATTCTCGCCCGCGGACAACCCTATGTCCCAAGCGGCGACAGCGCTGGCCTCCGGCGGCGGACACCGCTACGCTGCATGCCGGTCCTATCGGAGGCATGATGGCAGCACTGCGCTTCAGAATCGCGATGTCGCTCGACGGCTACGGCGCCGGACCGAGCCAGAGCCGGGAGAACCCGCTCGGCATCGGCGGCGAGCGCCTGCACGACTGGGTGTTCCCGCTCGCGGCATGGCGTGCGCCGCACGGGCTCGAAGGCGGCGAGGTGAACGCGAGCACGGCCGTCGTGGAAGAGCTGCTCGACAACGTCGGCGCGACCATCATGGGCCGCAACATGTTCGGCGGTCACCCGGGCCCGTGGGATGCCAAGGAGCCGTGGAATGGGTGGTGGGGCCACAACCCGCCGTTTCACCATCCGGTGTTCGTGCTGACGCGGTTCCCGCGGCCGCCGCTCACCCTCGACGGCGGGACCACGTTCACCTTCGTCACCGAGGGCATCCAGGCCGCGCTCGCGGCGGCGCGCACGGCGGCGCGCGGGCAGGACGTCGCGCTCGCAGGCGGGGCCAACGCCGCGCAGCAATATCTCAACGCGGGGCTGGTGGACGAGATGGTGCTTCATCTCGTCCCGATCCTGCTCGGCGGCGGCGAGGCCGTATTCAAGGGCGTGACCGACCTGCACGGGCTCCAGCTCGTGCACACGGTGGCCGCGCCGGGCGTGACCCACCTCAAGTTCGCGAGGCATGCATGACCGCGACCGGCCGCCGCGAAGTCACCCGACTGCTCGACCAGCTCGAGCGCGCCTACGCGGGCGACGCATGGCACGGCACGCCGGTGCGCGCCATGCTCGAGGATGTGGACGCCCGGCTCGCGTCGGCCCGGCCGGTGGCCGGCGCGCACACCATCTGGGAGCTGGTGGACCACATCGCCTGGTGGCTCGGCGCGGCGACGCGCCGCCTGGGCGGCGAGGTCGTGCAGCCGACTGGCGGCGAGGACTGGCCGGCCTCGCCGGCGCCCACCTTCGCGGCCTGGGCCGCGACGCTTCAGGCGTTGACCGGCGCCCACGAACGGCTGGCCGCCGCGGTGGGACGGCTCCGCGACGAGGACCTGGACGGCCCGGTGCCCGGGAAGAGCTACACGAAGTACGTCCTGGTGCACGGCGTGCTGCAGCACGAGCTGTATCACGCGGGGCAGATCGGTCTGCTCAAGCGGGCCGCGCGACCCTGAGCCGCACCGCCGTGGCCATGCGGGTGGGCGAGCGCCGCCGCTGTCGAAATTCGGCGTCCCCGTTCGACGATGAGGTACTATGGACAATCTCGCGCAGGTCCGGAGCATCCTCGACCCGATGCTCGAGTCCGCTGACCCGCAGCTCCTGCTCGAACATCTCGCCGACGACGTTCGATTTCTCGTGCGCGGTCCGGGTCCAGAAGCGGCAACGTCGTCGGCCGGCGGCAAGACCGCCGTGCTGGACTACTTCGAGACCCTGGGAGACCTGCTCTGCTTCTGGCAGGCGACCTACGAGGTGCGCGACGACGAGGTCGTCGCGCGGGTCGAGGAGAGCTACGTGCTTCAGCCGGCCGACCTCCCGGTCCAGAGCGAGCTGGCGCTGATCTTCGAGCTCGCCGACGGCCTGATCACCGGTCTCCTCGTCGTCGAAGATCCGACGCCCGTCTCGCCGCCCGCGCGTTCGACCGCGGGCCGCGGCTGGTGACCGACTCTCCGCGTTCGGCGCGCTTCGGTCGGGCGCTCGCCATCCTCCTGCTTGTCGGGCTCGTGTGCGCCGGGCCCGTCCTGGCGCAGCGGCCGGCGCGCGCCCGCGCCCTGGGCATCGTCCCCGGTACGCTCCCACCCGGGCCGCTCAACGCCATCACCGATGTGGCCGGCGTGCGCGTCGGCCAGCGCACGGTGCTGGCGGGCGACAGCGTCCGCACCGGCGTCACCGCCATCCTGCCGCATGCCGGCAACGCGTTCCTCGACCGGGTGCCCGCGGCCATCCTTGTCGGCAACGGGTTCGGCAAGCTGCTGGGCGTGAGCCAGGTCGAGGAGCTGGGTGAGCTCGAGACCCCGATCCTGCTTACCTGCACGCTCTGCGTATGGAAGGCGGCGGATGCGATGGTGGGCTGGCTGCTGGCGCAGCCCGGCATGGCGGACATCCGCTCGATCAATCCCGTAGTCGGCGAAACCAACGACGGGTACGTCCTCAACGCCATCCGGAGCCGCCCGATCGGCGAGCGCGACGTGCGCGCCGCGCTCGACAGCGCGCGGGGCGGCCCGGTCGCCGAAGGGAGCGTCGGGGCGGGCGCGGGCACGGTGGCGTTCGGTTGGAAAGGCGGCATCGGCACGTCGTCGCGCCGGGTGCAGGCGGGCGACAGCACGTGGACCGTCGGCGTGCTCGTCCAGTCGAACTTCGGTGGTGACCTCCTGGTGCTCGGCGTGCCCGTAGGGCGGGCGCTGGGCCGGGACGGCGTGCACCATGCCGGCGCCGCCCAGGGAGCCCGCGGCTCGATCATGATGGTCGTGGCCACCGACGCGCCCATGTCCGACCGCAACCTCCGCCGCCTCGCCGTGCGCGCGCTGGCCGGGCTCGCCCGCACCGGCTCCACCATGAGCAACGGGTCGGGCGACTACGTGATCGCCTTCTCGACCCACCCCGGCGTCCGCCGCCGGTACGGCGCGGCGCGGCTCACGACCACCGAGCTGGGCAACGACGAGATGAGCGGCCTGTTCCAGGGCACGATCGAGGCGACCGAGGAAGCGATCTACAATTCCCTGTTCATGGCGACGACCGTCACCTCGAAGACCGGCAGCGTCGAGGCCATTCCCGTGGGCGAGGTCGTCCGCGTGCTCCGGGCGCGCGGCGCGCTGGCGCGGTGAGCGAGCGATAGCTCGGTCAGGCCGGGTCTCCCGCCAGCGCGGGTTCCGCCGTGCGCGGCGGCGCGCCGGCGAAGGAATGCGTGTTCTCCGGGAACCAGAACAGCGATTCAATCCGCCGCGCCAGACCGCGATCGCCGTCGACCCGGACCAGCCCGCGCGAGAGCGCGTCCGCCCACCGCAGGTCACCCATCAGGACGTCCACCATGGCCCGCAGCCCGGCCGTCACCGTCACCATGACGGGGTGCCCCGGATCGGTCATGCACACGTCCACGTCCTCGTCCTCGCCGCGCTGGACCACGAACCACCAGTAGCGCCGGGGGCGCGGCTCGCCGTCGAGCTCGAAGTGCACCACCGTGCGCCCCACGGGAAAGGCGCCGACCGCGACGTGGCGTCGAAGCGACCACATGAGCACCGTGGGCTCCAGCTCGTAGGCGTGGTAATCCCGCGTGACCCACTTCCGCGCCCAGTGGCCGAGGGCGTCGATGATGGGCCGGAGCTCCTCCCCGGCCGGCGTGAGGTGATAGGTGATGCCTTCACTATCCCGGCGCCGGCGGATGACGCCGTCATCCTCCAGCGACTTGAGCCGCTGCGACAGGACCGAGGGTGAGATGAGGGGCAGCGCGTGGCGGATCTCGTTGAACCGGTGGTATCCCACCATGATCTCGCGCAGGATCAGCGGAACCCAGCGCTGCGCCACGACTTCGGACGCCTGCGCGACGGGGCAGAAGGAGCCGTAGCTCCGGGGAGGACAGGTGGTCATGGCCGGCTCGGGTGGGGGCGGTACGAATCTGATACTTGTCGGGTCCGGGGGCAAATCGGTACCCTGATGCCGCCACTACGAGCAACCGCCAGCTTCTTTCGATACAGGAGTTCGATCATGCGCGCAGTCTTCGCTTCCGCCTGCCTCCTGCTCTGGGCCGCCGCCCTGCACGCCCAAGGGTCCGACTCGGCAGCGCACGCCCTCAAGTGGGGTCCCGCACCAGCGGTATTCCCCAAGGGCGCACAAATGGCCGTCGTCCGTGGCGACCCGGGCGCGGCGGACACGTTCACGGTCGAGCTGTCGCTGCCGGCAGGGTACAAGATCGCGCCCCACTTCCATCCCACCGACGAGACGGTGAAGGTCAAGAAAGGCACGTTCCTCGTCGGCATGGGCGACACGCTGGACGTGGCGAAGACCAAGGCCATGAAGGCCGGCGCCTCCGGGACGATTCCCGCGACGCACCATCACTTCGCGGTGGCCAAGACCGCGGCGCTCGTTTCGGTCACCGCCATGGGGCCGTTCGCGCTGACCTACGTGAACCCGGCCGACGATCCGCAGCACGCGGCGAGTCACTAAGGGGGCGGAGTGCGCTGGAGGGCGGAGCGCGAGCGGGAGTTGCGCCGAGCGCGGAGTCACCCTGAGCGAAGCGAAGGGGCCATGCGTCTGCTCATGGCCCCTTCGCTTCGCTCAGGGTGACTCAGCCTGGAACTGCTGGCGCGGTTTCCCAGGCCGCGCTTACTTACGCGGCCACGCCAGGAAAGCCGGAGTCTCCATGGACGAGCCGGAGCACGCTCCCCCGGACGCGGGTCCCGCCGAGCCCAGCGACACGCCGATTCCCGATCTGATCTGGGACGGCCTGCTCGCCTGGATGCGCGGGACGTTCGCGGTCATCGGAACGGCCCTCGCCATCTCCGCCACCCTGGGGTGGCCGCGCCGGCCCGCCGCCGCGCTGACTGGCGGGGAGCTCGGCGTGCTGGCGGTCCAGGCGCTCGTGTGCAGCGGGGTCATCGTCCGGAGCGGCCGGCACCTGAGCCGCCGCCTGGCCGGTGCGGTGGCCGTCGCGTTCGCGGCCGGCGTCCCGGCGGCGCTCGCGCTGCTCATGGTCATGGCCTGGCGTGACCCGCGCGAGCCGGTCGCAACCTGGGGAGCCCTGTTCGTGGGCAGCCTTCGCTTCGCGGCGCTCGAGGCTCTGCCCGTCGGGTACCTGCTGTGGAATCTCGCCCGCCGGCCGCTCGCATGGCGTAGTGCGAGCGGCGCGCCGGAGGCGGGGTGACCGCCGGCCCTCGGCGAACTCGGAGAAGACGATGACGCGGCTCGCCCGTAGGCTGACGCCCGCGTTCAGCGCGCTGCTCGTGTCCGTCGCCGCCTGCCGGTCAGGCGCCCCGCCCGCTCCCGATCCGTCGGCTCTCGACGCGGTCGCCCGCCGGTACGTGGTGCTCGCCCTCGCGCTGGGCCGCCACGATCCCAACTACGTCGACGCCTACTACGGGCCCGACTCGCTCAAGCGCGCGGCCGACGCCGAATCGCTCGGCGTGGGCCGGGTGCGCGCCGCGGCCGATTCGCTCATCGCCGTCCTGGGCGACACCGAGCCGGCGTACGCCGATTCGCTGGTCAGGATGCGCCACCGCTACCTCCGCGTGCAGCTCGGCGCGATGGCTGCGCGCGCCCGCATGCTCGGCGGCGAGCGCCTCGGCTTCGACGCGGAAGCACGGTCCCTGTACGACGCGGATCCGCCCCATTACCCCGACGCCCACTTCGACTCGCTGCTCGCCCGGCTCGACAGCCTGCTTCCGGGCGCGGGGCCGCTCGCCGCGCGGTACCAGCGCTTCCGCGATCGGCTGAACATCCCCGCGGCGAAGGTAGACACGGTGTTCCGCGCTGCCATCGCCGCGTGCCGCGCCCGGACGCTGGCGCACATGCCGCTGCCGCCGGGCGAGCGCTTCGACCTGGAATACGTGAAGGGGACGTCCTGGAACGCCTACAATTGGTACAAGGGCGACTACCACAGTCTCATCCAGGTGAATCTCGACTTTCCGGTGCCGCTCGACCGCGCGATCGACCTCGCCTGCCACGAGGGCTACCCCGGCCACCACGTCTACAACACCCTGCTCGAGGAGGCGCTGGTCCGGGGCCGGGGCTGGATCGAGATCTCGATCTACCCGCTGTTCAGCCCGCAGTCGCTCATCGCCGAGGGCAGCGCGAACTACGGCATCGATATGGCCTTTCCCGCAGCCGAACGGACCGCGTTCGAGCGGGATTCGCTGTTTCCTCTCGCGGGGCTCGACCGCTCGCTCGCGGAGCGCAACGCCGCGGTGAGGCAGGTGATCGAGCGGCTCAACTATGCGCGGAACGAAGTCGCCCGCCGCTACCTCGACGGGGCGCTCGACTCCGCCGGCGCGCGCGACGCCATGCGGCGGTACTGGCTGAGCTCGCCCGAGGCCGCGGCCAAGACCGTGCGCTTCATCGACACGTACCGGAGCTACGTCATCAACTACAACCTCGGCCGCGACCTGGTGGCCGCCTGGGTTGCCCGCGTCGGCGGTGAGAGCGAGGCGGGACGCTGGCGCGCCTTCCGCGCCCTGCTCTCCGCCCCCCACCTGCCGCGGGATCTACGCTAGATTCTCGACATGACCTTCAAGCCCGCGGTCTGGAAACCGATCGCTGTCGTGGTGAGCGCCGTCAACCTCGTCGGGGTGGGGTTCGCCGCGGGCGCGGCGGAGCCGTGGCACGCGGGCATCCACGCGGCGCTCGCGCTGGGCTTCGGCCTCTGGGCGCAGCGGCTCCAGGGAGCCCCGGCCGCCGAGCCGATCGGCGACCGCGATCGGCTGGACTCGCTCGAGGGCGAGGTCGGGGAGCTGCGGCGGGAGCTCAGCGAGGCCCAGGAGCGTCTCGACTTCGCCGAGCGGGTGCTGGCCCAGGGCCGCGAGACACGGCGGGTCGGTCCCGAGAGCTGACCGGAGAGTGACCGACATCGCTGCAGACTTTCCGGCTATCCTGCACTATCGGAAGGCTGGGGCCGCCGCAAGCGCTCGGGAGGATGTGCAGGGGCGCCGCGGCGCCACACAAACACCAGAAGCGGGCCGCGCTGCAATCTCCCCGCCGCCCAATGACGACCGATGACGTTCACCACTACCGAGCCGCTTCGCCGGCAAGTTCTCAGGTTCTTTCCCGACCGACCCTTTTCCATCCAGTTCTGGGATGGCACGCGTATCCCCGCCACGTCCGAAGGCGGACCCACCTTGACCGCCCGCTCTCCCCGGGTCCTCGGCTACGTGCTCCACGCGCCGGGCCAGCTTGGCCTGGGCCGGGCCTACGTCGCCGGGGACCTGGCCGTGGACGACCTCGACGCGCTGGTCGAGGTGGCGGAGACCTGGCAACCGCCGCCGCTCACGCGGAGGAGGCGGACCCGTCTCCTGCTCGCCGCGGCCCGCGCCCGGGGACGGCTCTCCTCGCTGCCCGCGCCCAGCGCCGAGCTGCGTCCCCGCGGCACCCTGCACAGCCGGGCGCGTGACGCCCGCGCCGTCCGCCATCACTACGACGTCTCGAACGAGTTCTTCGCCCTGTTTCTCGATCGGTCCATGACCTACAGCTGCGCCTTCTTCTCGCGCGATGGGGCGTCGCTCGAGTCCGCGCAGGCGGCCAAGCTCGAGCTGACCTGCCAGAAGCTCGCGCTCGAGCCGGGGCAGCGCGTGCTCGACGTCGGCTGCGGCTGGGGCGCGTTCGCCATCCATGCGGCGTCGCGGCACGGGGTCGAGGTCGTCGGGATCACCTTGTCGGAGCCCCAGGCGGCGCTGGCCCGGGAGCGCGTCAGTGCCGCCGGGCTCGAAGGCCGGATCAGCATCCGGGTGCAGGATTATCGGGATCTCGCCGGCGAGCGGTTCGACGCGATCGCCAGCATCGGCATGGTCGAGCACGTGGGCGGGAATCGTATCGATCTCTACGCCCGCCAGCTCGCCGGCATGCTGCGGCCCGGCGGGCGGCTGCTCAACCACGGGATCGCGCGGCTGTACGACGCGCCGGCGGGTGCCTTCACCATGCGGTACGTGTTCCCCGACTCGGACCCGTTGCAGCTCTCCCGGGTGCAGCTCGCTCTCGAGCGCGCCGGCTTCGTGACCGAGCACGTCGAGGGGTTCCAGATGGACTACGCCGAGACGCTGCGCCACTGGATCCGGCGGCTCGATGAGCGCCGGGAGGAGGCGGTCCGGCTCGCGGGGGAGGAGCGGGTCCGCGTCTGGCGCCTCTATCTGCGCGCCGCGCGGGCGAACTTCCTGGACGGCTTCCTCTCCATCTATCAGGTCCGCTGCCGGCTGGGCGGAGGCTGAGCAGGGCGCCCTGCGCGCCATCCTCGTTCACGCACTGGGCGATCCCGACGTCCTGACCCTGGGGACGGCCGACGTGCCGCGCCCCGGCGCGGGCGAAGTGCTCGTGCGGGTCCGCGCCGCGGGGGTCAACTTCTCCGATACCGAACGGCGGCGCGGCGTCTACGACCCGCCGGCGCTGCCGTGGATCCCGGGCAACGAGGCCGCGGGCATCGTCGAAGAGGTAGGAGAGGAAGTCGGCGGCGAGTGGCGCGGCCGCAGGGTCGCGTTCTGGGCGCCGCGTACCAGCGGCGCCTATGCCGAGTACGTCACGGCGCCCGCTGGCGCGCTGTTCGTCCTGCAGGACGGTATCGACTTTCCCGTCGCCGCGGCGCTTCCCGCGCAGGGGCTCACCGCGTGGGGCTTGAGCCACACCGCGACCGCGCTCGCTCCCGGCCGGACGGCGCTGGTCCAGGCGGCCGCCGGCGGCGTCGGAGCGCTCCTCGCGCAGCTCCTGCGCGACCGGGGCGTTCGCGTGTTCGGCACGGCCTCCACCGATGCGAAGCGCGCATTCATCCGCCGGCTCGGCGCGGAGCCCCTGCCCTACGGCCCCGATCTACCCGGCCTGGTGCGGGCGGCCACCGGAGGACGCGGCGTGGACGCCGCCTTCGACTCGGTGGGCCGGCCGACGCAAGCCGACAGCCTCGCCGTCCTGGCGCCGTACGGCGAGCTCGTCTTCTTCGGTGAGGCCGGCGGTTCCCCCGCGCCGATCCATCCCGACGATCTGTATCCGCGCAGCCTCAAGGTGAGCGCGTTCTGGCTCGCGACCGACCCGCCGGAGCGGTGGGCTTCGGCCCGGGAGGATTTGCAGCGCCGGGTGCTGGATGGGCGGCTCCGCATCGCGCTCGGCGGAACGCTGCCCCTGGCCGAGGCGGCGGCGGCGCATCGCGCGCTGGAGCAGCGCCGGACGGCGGGCAAGCTGGTGCTGATCCCGCCGGCCTGACGCTTCACTTCCCCGGAGTGTAGGTCCGCTCGGTGTGGCCGGCGAGCTGCCCGGGATAGAAGTACACCGGCCGGAGATCGCCTGCGGCGTACCGCACCGCCTCGTCGTTGAAGTGGGGCGACCGCGGGTCGCCGCTCTCGCCGCCCGCGGTCACGGCCATCGCCCGCACGCTGTCCCGCCCGAACTCCACCACCGCGACGAAGCTGTTGCCATAGGTCCCGTAGATCCGCTTCGTGCCGGGGTAGGTCTTCGCGCCGAACGACGCGAGCGATCCCCACTTGGCGGACGTGAAGGGCACCGGGATGCTCGGCCTGGCGTCGTCGAAGGGCTGCACGATGTCGCCGGTGAGGCGCTGAAACCGGTTGATCTCTCCCCAGGGCGTTTTCCAGGTCCCGAAGTCGCGCGTGAGCCGGCCCACCGCCGCCGCGAGCGCGCCGACCCGCTCCGCGGGCTTCGTCTGGTCCGCCATGTAGTCGAACACCGGCATCCCCTCGGACTCCGCGTCGGCCCGGGCCAGGGTGGCGAGCGTGTCGCCCCAATAGACCGCGAGCGAGGTCGGCACCGACGCGGCCGACCAGCGGAAATCCCACCGCCGGAGGGCGTCGATGGGGCCGGCGACCTTCGCCCTGATCGGGTCGCCCGCGGGCAGCGAGTCGTACGCCTCGAGCAGCGCCGGCACCAGCCGGGCGAACGCCGTGAGATAGCTGTCGAACGCCGCGCTTCTGAGCCGCTCCGGTGTGAAGTCCTTCCGTCCCTCGAGCACCCGGATCGCGTGCAGCCCGCGCGGGCTCTCGCCGGCCACGTCCATGTACTTCGGGAACGCCGCCTTCTTCGGGCTGTAGGGGCCGGCGGCCGAGTAGGGCCAGTCGTTGGTGTTCTGGATCCAGCCGTTCGGCGGGTCGATCACGTGCGGGCTCTCCTCCACCGCATGCACGCCGTGCCACTCGGTGGCTGGATCGCTGCCGTCCACCGGGCGGGTCCAGTCGAACCGGTCGTCGCGGCGGGGGACGAATTGCGGGTGGAAGTAGGCGATGTGCCCGTCCGCGTCGGCGTACACCGTGTTGTTCGACGAGTTGGCGTGCAGCTCCATGACCTTGCGGTAGTCCGCGAGCGTGGTCGCCTTGGTGCGGAGAAACGACTGGCTCAGCGCCTCGACCGGGCGCTCCATCAGGCGCACGCTGATCCACTTCCCGTCGGCCGAGCGGACGATCGGGCCGTGGTGGGTGCGATAGACGGTGAACGTGCGGCGCGCCATGCCGCGTTCGGTCCGGTACGGCACGGTGATCCGGCTGGTCACGAGCGGCCTCAGCTCGCGCCCGTAACGGTAGAACGGCCGGCCATTCTTCCGCACGACCGTCTCGGCGTACTCGTCGATCACGTCCGCGCCGGTCGACGTATGCATCCAGCCGGCCCGCGGGTTGAACCCCTGGTAGATGAAGAACTGGCCCCAGGTGACCGCGCCGTACGCGTCGAGCCCCTCGTCGCTCGCCATCTGGAGCTCGGAGCGGAAGAAGAACGAGGTGTGCGGGTTGATGAGGAGCAAGGCCCGGTGGTTCACCGTGTTCGACGGGGCGATGGCGAACCCGTTCGATCCCGTCGGCTCGCCGGCCGGCATGGGCGGCCGGCTTCCCACGGCGGGCGCCGGACGCCTCGCGCTGTCGCCGTAGAAGGCGCCGAGCCCGTCGAGCGACACGCTCTCGATGTCGCCGCCGATGCTGCCTTCACTGAAGGTGAGCGCCATCCACGGCTCGAAGCGCGTGATGACGCGAGGCTTCACCGAGGGATGCGTGTGCAGGTAGTAGTTGAGGCCGTCGGCCCAGCCGTCCATGAGCCGGCGGAGCCAGCGGGGGCTCGCGGCGTATTTCGCCCGCATGCCGTCCGGGTCGATGAAGAGCTTCATCCGCAGGTCCTGCCAGATCGCCCGCTCACCCTCGGCCTCGGCCAGGCGCCCCATCGAGTTCAGGTAGTTGGTCTCGACCCGATTGAAGTCGTCCTCCGCCTGGGCGTAGATCATCCCGAAGACGGCGTCGGCGTCGGTCTTCCCGTGCACGTGCGCGATGCCCCAGTCATCGCGGACGATCATGACGGCCCGGGCCCCGCGCTCCCAGCGCGCGAGCTCGCTTGCGGATGGAGCGGATGTCTGGGCTTGAACGGCGGACGCGGCGAGGGCGGACAGCAGCAGCAGTATGGCGTACATGATCTCTCGTAGTCGCATGGACGCCACGAATCTAGCGGCCCCTGGCCGCGCACGAACCCCCTACCGGGCAGCCGGGGCGAGCTCCTCCACGGGCCCCAGGCCGGGCGGAGCCGCGAACGGGCGGGCGAAGGCGCCTGGGCCGCGAGAGGCACCGGCAGGACGCGCCACGCTCCACACGCCGCACATCCTTTCGGTGTCTCCCCGCTCCGGTGAAGAACCGGCCGCCTGCCCGGAACTCAGCCCTTCCGGGCGCTGAACCGGCCCGTCTCGGACTGGCCCTTGTACGTCATCGGCCTCGCCTCGAACGTGCCCGTCAGCGAATCACCCTTGAAGTGGCTGAGGGTACGAGTGACGACCTTCTCCCCGAGCTTGGCGCTCTTGTGCGGCGCCGACTCGGTGATGAAGCCGGTATCCGAGCTCCACACCACGCGGGTCGCGTAGCTCGAGCCGCTCGGCATCGAGATGGTTCCGACCAGCGCGCCGGTGGTGTCCTTCTTCCACTGCATCGTGTATTTCTGGCCCGTGGTCGAGTTCGACTCGAACCTCGTCCCGGACCACTTGCCGACCAGCTTCGAGGCCAGCGCAACCGAGTCCGGCTGCGGCTGGTTCGTCGTCGCCACAGCGGGCCGATGCGCGGGCCCGCTCAGGGCGATCAGCGATCCGACGCCGAGCGCGGCATAGAACGCCATCTGCATAATCTCCTCCCTTTCCGTTGCGTCCCGCGGCGCGAGCGTCTCGCCGTCCGGGGACAGTTCCCGTCAGCCGAAGTAGCTGAACAGCCGGGCGGCGATCAGCGTACCGCCGACCAGCAGCGCCGCGCCCACGCACAGCAGCGCGACCAGCGTGAGCGTCATCGGGTTGTGCCCGGTCAACGCCAGGATGCCGAGCACCAGGGCCCCGATGCCAACCTCGGCCTCCCACCAGCCGGTGGCCGGAGACCAGCTGTCCGCGTCGGAGAGCCGTCCGGGCTCAGCGCGCAGCCAGCGCGCGGAGCGCGCCAGGCGGGCAATGCTGCCGCCCGCGGCGAGAAGGGCGCCGCCCAGCACGAGCACGCCGATCGCGAGCAGCGTGGCGGGGTCCACCCGAAGCAGCGCCAGCACGCCCAGAACGATCGCGGCGACGCCGCCGAGCGCCTGCATGCCGAGCGCGCCCACGATCTCCTGGCGGGCCCGGGTGACGGCGTTCGTCGGCACGCCGGTCGAGTAGCGGCGCGACAGCGCGGCCCCGCCCGCCAGCAGCGCCACGCCGAGCGCGATCATCGCGATCGCCCCGAGCGTCATCGGCAGCAGCCCGAGCAACCCGAGGATCGCCAGCACCACTGCGGCCGCGCCCCCGACCGCCTCGCCGATCGAGCCGGCTTCCATTTCGGCCGGAGTCCGGCCGGCCGGCTGGCCGACGCTGGTGTCGCGCGCGACGGTGTCGCGCGTCAGTGGGAGGCCTCGATCGATCTCAACCATACCAACCTCCAGCTGTGGCAGGCGCCCGCTGGTCGGGGGCGCCCGGCGTACACGTACGGCCCGCTCCCCGCCCGTGACGCGGCGGGGCTTGGGCACGGGTCGCCACGATCAGGCTGCGGTCCGGCCGGGCCTGGGAACGTGCCCGCCGCGCCGAAGCCCGGACCCGCCGGCGTCGGCCTGGCAGTCGAGAAACGTCACATGGGGCGGCTCGAGGGTCGAACGACGCTGCGAAGGTATTGGCTGCAGACGGAAACGGCGGGTAAGAAACGGAGCCCAGGGTCCTACGACGGAGAGCAGCAGGATCGAACCAGCAACGACGGGACCTGCGTACGGCGACAACACGCCACACATCCTTTCAGCAAGATCTGGTTCGAATGATAGGGCCTGAACGCGCCAGTGCCGGGACCTGCATCACATTTCTGCCCGCGATCCGCACCTCCGACAGATTGGCGCCGGCGGGCAGCCCCGTATACCTTGGCCGCCCATGCCTGACCCTTCCGGCCGCGCCCGTCGCCCGGTCTGGCTCTTCGTCTCCGCCGCCTGGCTCGCCCCCGCGCTCCTGGCCGTCCTCAAGGAGTACGCCCGCGGCCTCGTGAGCGGGCGGCCCCGCCTCGACTTCCGTCTGGCGGCATTCGAGGGCGGTGACTGGCTACTCTACTCCTTCCTCACGCCGATCGTCTTCCTGCTCGCCCGGCGATATCCCCTCGCGAGAGGCGCCCTCGCCCGGAGGCTTCCGCTCCATGCCGCAGCGGCGCTGCTGCTATGCGCCGCCTGGGCGCTCGCCGGCTCGGCGCTGAGCCAGGCCCTGTTCGGGACCACGCCGTACGGCGGCGGCACGTTCAACTGGTTCCTCACTTCGCTGCCGTTCGGCGTCGCTGTGTATTTCGCGATCGTGGGCATCGAGCACGGCATCTTCTTCTTCGTCCAGGCGCAGGAGCGCGAGACCCAGGCGGCGCGGCTCGAAGCCCAGCTCGCGGAGGCCAGGATGGCCGCGCTCCACACGCAGCTCCAGCCGCACTTTCTGCTCAACAGCCTCAATGCGGTTACCGTCGTGGTGCGCGACAGGGATACCGCCACCGCCGTGCGGGTGCTCGAGCAGTTGGGTGACATGCTGCGGCGGGTGACGCGCGCCCGCCCCGGCCGCTCCCAGGAGGTGCCCTTGTCGGATGAGCTCGAGTTCACCCGGCAGTACCTCGACATCGAGACGGTCCGCTTCTCCGACCGGCTGCGGCCCTCATTCGGCGTGGACCCGGCGGTGCTGGGGGCGGCCGTGCCGGAGCTGCTGCTCCAGCCGCTGGTCGAAAACGCGCTCCGCCACGGCCTGGCGCGCCGAGAGGGCGCCACGCTCCTTCAGATCGAGGCCCACCGGGATGGCGACCAGCTGGTCCTCAGCGTGACGGACGACGGGCCGGGGCCGGCCCAGCCGCGCGAGGGCATCGGCCTGGGCGCGACCCGCCGGCGGCTCACGACACTCTACGCCGATCGCGCCCGTCTGGAGCTGGTGGCGACCGCCTCGGGCGGCGCCCGGGCCACCGTGCGGCTTCCCTACCGAGAGCTGGAGCCGGCATCGTGAACGGGATCAGGACGCTGATCGTGGACGACGAGCCGCTGGCGCGCCGGGGCATCCGCCAGCTCCTGGCGCCGTACCCCGACGTGATCGTTGCCGCCGAGTGCGGGAACGGCCGTGACGCGGTGCGCGCGCTCGCCGCGGAGCGGCTCGATCTGGTCTTCCTGGACGTGCAGATCCCCGGGCTCGATGGCCTCGACGTGATCGGCGTCCACGGCGCCGACCGCATGCCGCTCATCGTCTTCGTCACCGCGCACCAGGAGTACGCCCTCCAGGCGTTCGAGGCGCAGGCGGTGGACTATCTGGTCAAGCCGCTCTCCGAGGCGCGATTCCGCGCCACGATGGAGCGCGTGTACCGGCGGCTGCGTGGCCGGGACGAGGGCGCCCGCCTCGAAGTGCCGGGAGCGGACGGCGCGATATGGCTCGACGCCGGGGAGATCGACTGGATCGAGGCGGCGGGGGACCACGCGCTGATCCACGCCGGAGGCGAGCGCCACCGGGTCCGCCAGCCGCTGTCGGCACTCGAGGCGCGACTCGATCCCGGCCACTTCGCGCGGATCCACCGCTCCGCCATCGTCCGGCTCGACCAGGTGCGCGAGTTTCGGAAGGAAAAGAACGGCGAGGTTCTGCTGGTGCTCCGGGACGGGACCGCGCTCCCGCTGAGCCGGCGCCGAGCCGCCGGCATCCGACGTCTGCTGAGTCCACTGCGCCGCTCGTCGGACAAAATCGACCGCTCGCCGCGCGGACTTTGACGCCGGCCGGCGCCGCCGGCAGAATGGCCTGTGATGAGCGTCGGCCTGGAGCAGCCCACCGTCCCCCGGTCGGGGTCGACCGGCACCCGGATCGTGTCCGTGGACCTGATCCGCGGCGCGGTCATGGTGCTGATGGCGATCGACCACGTCCGGGTGTACTCCGGCATCCCGGCCGGCGGGCCGACGCCCGGGATCTTCTTCACCCGCTGGATCACCCACTTCTGCGCGCCGGCCTTCGTCTTCCTCGCCGGCACCAGCGCCTTACTCTACGGCCGGCGCCACCGCGACCTCCCGCACTTCCTGTTCACCCGCGGGCTCTGGCTCGTCCTGCTCGAGCTGACCGTCATCCGTCTCGCGTGGACGTTCAACCTGGACTTCTCGCACTATCTGCTGGCCGGCGTCATCTGGGCGATCGGCTGGTGCATGGTGATCATGGCCGGGCTGGTCCATCTTCCCGTGCCCGTGGTGGGCGGTCTCGGCCTCGGCATCATCGCGTTGCACAACGCGATCATGCCCGCGCTCGCGCCCGCGCTGCCGCCGGCGGTGCGCGCGGTGCTCTACACCGGCTTCGCCGACCCGCCCATTGGGCCGCTCGTGGTGCTCTACTCGATCGTGCCCTGGATCGGCGTGATGGCGACGGGGTACGGGTTCGGGCGTGTGCTGACGCTGGAGCCGGCCCGGCGCGACCGCGTGTGCCGCGCGGTGGGCATGGGAGCCGTCGTGCTGTTCCTGGTGCTTCGGGCGACCAATCTCTACGGCGACCCGCGCCCGTGGACCACGGCCGGCCGCGTGCCCGCGGCGATCTCGTTCCTCAACACGACCAAATACCCCGTGTCGCTCTGCTTTCTGCTGATGACGCTGGGGCCGACCATCTGGCTCATGCCTGTCATCGAGCGGGCGCGGGGCGCGCTGGCCCGCGTGCTCGAGGTCTTCGGGCGGGTACCATTCTTCTATTACGTGCTCCACATCCCGCTGATCCACGCGTTCGCGCTGGTCGTGTCGTGGATCCGGCTCGGCGCGGTGAGCCCGTGGCTCTTCGCCAACCATCCGATGGGCAATCCGCCGCCGCCCGAGGGATACACCTGGAGCCTGGGCCTCCTGTACGCCGTCTGGGCCGTGACGATCCTGATCCTGTACCCGGTGTGCCGGTGGTTCGCCGGGCTCAAGGCGAGGAGCGCCTCTCCATGGCTGCGGTACGTCTAGCGACTGGGGGGCGGTCGCCCGCCTCGTTCTAGCTCGCCAGTGGGTCCGGGTCGGCCTTGGGCGCAACGTGGCGCGACGCGCCGGTGGCCACCGACCGGGCGAGCAGCTCCGCGAAGTCCGGCTCCCGCACCTCCCACTCCTCCCGCCGGCAACTCACCACGCGGCTGTCGTTGTCGGTCATGAGCTCGAGGGTGACATGCGTGTCCACCTCGCCCTTTCGAACCGACGGGCGTGCGTGAACGAACCAGGTGCGTCCCTGATGGAAGAAGAACTCCCGGCTGTGCATCCCCGCCCTCCCAGGTGACCCACTCCACAGTCAGCCAAGACAGCGTGGGCGTCAACTGTCGAGAGTTGGTCGCTGTCGAGGAGCGCGACACCGCCGGCTGGGAGTAGTGCAGCGTGTAACACCCGGCGCCGGCTCTGACGGCACGAGGGTTGCCGCGCCAAGCCGCCGGTGGACCGCAAGCCCACCACCAGCCCCAGATCAAGGCAAACCCGTCGCGAGGCGGGGACGCAAAGCCAGGAGTCTCGCGCCCTGCGAGACCGTCCGGTTGCCTGAGCACGGACGGTACCACCACAGCTCGGAGATCCCATGCGGCGCATCGTGCTTCTCTCGTTGGCCCTTCCCCTGTGCCTGAGCGCGCAGGCCGCGGCGCAGACCTGCGTCGGCATGCCCTCGTTCGCGGCGGGCCGGATGCAGGTGTCCGGCGGCGCGCAGTTCGCCGACGGCGCGAGCAGCGTCGGCGCGTCGTTCGGCTACGGCTCGCCCAAGGGCCTCTACGGCAAGGCCGGCATCGGCAGCACCTCGTACGACGCCTTCGACGGATCCTCGTTCGACCTGAACCTCGCCGCCGGCTATCAGATCCGGATGCAGCATCGCGCCGCCGAGCTGTGCCCGGTCGCGAGCCTGTCGCTGGGCTCGGGTCCGAACGATGTCCTCGGCAGCGGGGTGGACATGTCGAACCGCACGTTCGCGTTCGGCGCGGCGTTCGGCGGCTCGGTCGGCCGCAACCCGCAGGTGCGCATTCTGCCCAATGCCAGCTTCCAGTTCGCCAACACCCGCGTCACGCTCGATAACGGCACGTCGTCGCCCTCGGACTCCGAGACCTACGGCCTGCTCACGCTCGGCACCGGGTTCGTGTTCAATTCGCGGTACAGCCTGAATCCGGCCGTGAGCATCCCGATCGGCCTGGATGGCGGCGACGCCTCGCTCGGTCTGATGGGCGCGATCAACTTCGGCCGCTGACGCACGGCCCACGAAGGGCAGACGGCAGCCGGATGATACCGGCTGCCGTCTGCCCTTCGGCGTTTGCTGATCACTGAGGGAGATGGAACCGCGGGAAGCGCACAGGCATAACCCGGGCAAGTGCAGGGCCGCCTATTGCCAGTGGCCCTCCACGTAGTACCACCCGCGCCTCCCGTGGTACCAAGCGCCCGGCGTCCACCCGCGGTACCGTGAGGGCGGAGCGATGTAGCGCCCGGAGGCCCAGGCCCAGCCGTTCCCGGCCCGCTGCCAGCGGCCGGGTACCCACACGTAGCGCGGTCCGGGCGCAACCGGCACCAGCTCGTAGCGAGGCGGTGGAGGTCGGTCCACGACGTACACCCGCCCCGGCGGCGGCGACGACGCGCAGCCGGCGGCGAGGGCCAGGACGGTAGGAAGGCTCAGGCGGCGAATCGGGCGGGGAATGCGCATCGTCTGCTCCGTTCGGGTGTCACGGGATGACGGCGCCGAGCGGAGAGCGTTAACATTACCCATAGGCACCCGCCGTCCAGGAGCACTGGTGCACCCTCGTCTGCTTCGAAGTGTATTCTCCTCTCTGGCGCTCTCCTGCCTCTGCGCGGCCGCCGGCGCCCAGCAGTCGCCGCTCCGCATCACGCCCGGGCAGTTCCGCTCGCTCGCATGGCTCGAGGGACGCTGGCGGGGACAGGCCGGCGGTGGCCGGGCGTTCTACGAGGCTTACGCGTTCGTGAACGATTCCACCCTGGCGTCGCGGACCTACCCCGACTCGACCTTCGCCACCCCCTCCGACAGCAGCGAGATCCGGCTGCGGGGGACCGAGCTGGTGAGTCAATCGGGCAAGAAGCGGTGGGTGGCGGCTGCCCTTGACACCGCGCACGTCCGCTTCGCGCCGGTCGCAGGCGCGCGGAACACCTTCACCTGGCGCCGGAAGTCGGCCGACGTGTGGGTCGCGACGCTCCGGTGGCCCGCCAAGTTCGGACGGCGCACCCGAACGCTGGTCTACCGGATGGAGCGGGTGGCCCAGCCCGCGACGAGGTCCCCGTAGCAGTGTCCTCACGCATCGTCGGAATCGATCACGTCCAGCTCGCCATGCCGTCGGGCGGCGAGGACCAGGCTCGCGCCTTCTACCGCGACGTGCTGGGCTTCGAGGAGGAGGCGAAGCCGGCCGCGCTCGCCGGCCGCGGCGGCGTCTGGTTCCGAGCCGGCGCGGTCAGGGTCCACCTCGGCGTGGACGGCGACTTCCGGCCCGCAACCAGGGCGCATCCCGCGCTCCGGGTCGAAGGGCTTCCGGGATTCATCGTGAGGTGCACCAAGGCGGGACATCCGGTCGAGCGGGCCGTGCCGGTTCCCGGAGTGGAGCGCGCGCACGTGCGCGACCCATTCGGAAACCGGATCGAGCTGGTCGAAGTGTCGGACACGGCGCGCGGGTGACGCGGGAGCATCACCCGGCGCCGTCGATCGCGATCACTCTTCCAGCGTTCAGCCCCCCAGCGGCGGGAACTCGACCGCGATGATCCTGCCTTCCGTTCCAACCAGCCATCCGCGCACCCGATTCGCGAAGGCGGTTGCCCAGAAGTTCTCGACGTTCGGCAGGCGGTGCCACACGGCGCCCTCGTTGCCCGACCAGGCTGCGCCGCCGGGGCCGGTGATCACCACGGTCCGCTCGGCCGGCCCGGCATCGCCGTTCGGTACGTAGCTCAGGCCGAACACGGCGCCGTCGAATGGCGAGTGCGTGACGGACTGCCAGGTCCGTCCGCCATCGCTCGAGACCGCGACGTTGTTCGAGCGCCGGTCGGGATGGTCGAGGTCGCCGCCGGCCAGGATGCCGTGCAGGTTGTCGCGGAAGGCGACCGTGAACCCGCCCGAGACCGGCGTGCCCTGCACGATCGGGGTGGGAAACGCCTTCCAGGTGTCCCCGCCGTCCGCGGTGCGGAGGATTCGCGCATGCTCCGCGCCGCCGGTCGTGATCCACCCGAGGTTCCGGCCGAACGTGGCCACGCAGGTGCCGCTCGCGGCGAACGCCGCCTCGCCCGGCTGTGCCGCCGGCAGATTTCCGCTGATCCGCTCCCAGTGCTTGCCATCCTCGGTACGGATCACGGGGAACCGCCCGTTGAGCCCGTCGGCCATCGCGATCCCGCGGGTCGGGCTCCAGAATGCGAAGCAGTCGTAGAAGGCGTCGGGATTGTGGTTCTTGAACTGGAGCGTCCAGTGCTTGCCGCCGTCGGTCGTCTTGTACACTCGCGCGTCGGTGCCGGTGCCGGCGCTGAGCAGGTAGGCGACGGTGGCGCTCACCGCCTCGACGTCGCGGAACTCGAGGGTTTCGGCGCCCGGCACCACGGCCGCGTGCCAGTGCTTGCCGCCGTCGGTGGTGACGGTGTAGGTGCCGCCCGTGCCGCTGGCCCAGGCCACGTTCTCGTTCACGGGGCTGATCGCCTGAAGGCGCTCGGTGGTGCCGCTCTGCTGGCGGGTCAGCTTCGGCAGGGCGAGGGCATCCGCCGTGCCGGTCGTCGGGGTAGCGGCCGACTCTGCGGTGGGCTCATCGTTGGAGCAGCCGAAAAAGAACGCGGCGCCCATGACGGCCGCCGCGAGTGTGCGGATGGGGATAGTGTGCATGGCAGGATCTCCAGGGAGGGAAGCTCGTACCGACGCGGTCACACTACGTGTCGGCTGCACGGGCCGCAAGCCTCGATCACTCGACCGTCCGCCTGACAGGTCACGAGCGGGCAACGCCCAGGCAGTAGCCTCGGGTACCCCTACCCGGAGCCGCCCCGTGCCCAGTCTCAGCCGATCTCTCAGGCTTGCCCTCGCCATCGGTCTCCTGGCTATCATCCCGATCCGCGCCAAGGCGCAGGCCATCGCGCCGCCTCAGCCCTCGGTCCTTCGAATGGCAGCCGCCGTCGACAGCGCCGCGCCCGACTCGGTGCGTCACACCGGCTGGACCCAGTCCAAGGGTGCGGCGGTCGGCGGTGTGGTCGGGGTCCTCGCGGGCCTGCTCGGCGCGTACGCGTTGCGCCAGGACGTCTACTCGAGCTCGGATCTTTATCTCAAGGGAGCGGCCATGTTCGGCGCGCTCGGAGTGGTGCTCGGGTCGCTGGCGGGGGCGGAGGCGGAGGGCACGCGGTGAGCGGTAGTGGGCGAGCGGCAAGCGGCAAGCGGGACAGGCACACCGGGCTGGATCCCGCGCGCGCAGCCTGGTGCCTGTCCCGCTTGCCGCGTATCGCTCACCCTTCTGTCTGGCGCTCCGGCCGCCTATGACGCACTGTAGTGGAGCGGGCGGCACGTCGCCGCTCCCCTACCGGAGGTGCCCCATGGCCGAGTGCGAAGTCTGCGGCAACGATTACTACCTGTCGTTCCAGGTCGTCGCTGCGGGACAGACCCATACCTTCGACAGCTTCGAGTGCGCCATCCACAAGCTGGCACCGGTGTGCGAGCACTGCCGCTGCAAGATCGTGGGCCACGGCATCGAAGCAAACGGCACGTTCTACTGTTGCGCGCACTGCGCCCGGAAGGAGGGAGTTTCCGCCGTGGCCGACCGGGCCTGAGCTCGTCATGAGCGGCTTCTACGAGCCCCCGCCCACGTTCGGCTCGCCGTTCCGGGCGCGGCTGCTGAATCCGAAGTGGGACGTGATCGCGGCGCAGCTCGGCCGCCCGGTGCCGCCCGTGCTGCAGGCGCTCTATGAGCCCGCCGACGGGGTTCTCCGCTCGCATTTTCGCGTGTTCCCGCCCGACGGCGCGAGCGAGCTGTGGCTCGACCTGTTCCTGCCGATGGACGAGGAGGCGGTGGCGCCCGACGGCGAGCGTCTCCCGCCCGGTATCGTCGCCTTTGCCGACGACGAGCACGGGGACCCGTACGTGTTCGTGCCGGACGATTCGGGCGATGGGCCCGTCTTTCTCCGCCGGCAGGCGAACGGAGAGCCGACCCTGGTGCTGGTGGCGCCCGCGCTGTCCGAGTTCCTCGCGTGGGAGCGCCGGCAGGCCGGCTGAGCGATGGCCACGTTCGCGGCGGTGCGCCGGCTCGCAGCCCGTGGACCTGGGAGCTGCGGGCGCCGAAGCGGCTAAGAGGGGCCTTGATCCTGTTCCGCCACCAACCGGTACCCCGTTTTCCTCACCGTCAGGATGTGCCGCGGATTCGCCGGATCCTCCTCCAGCTTCCGCCGAAGCTCGCCCACGTGCGTGTCGAGCGTCCGACTCACCACGCAGTCCTGATACCCCCACACTTCGCGCAGCAGCTCACCCCGCGTCGCCACCCTTCCGGCCCGGCGGAGCAACGCCCGCAGGAGCTCGTACTCCTTCGGCCGGAGCGTCACCGGCGCGCCGGCCCGCGTGACGCCGTGCGTCGCGGGGTCCACCACGACCTCCCCGAAGGCGAGCTGCCCCGGCGCCGGCTTCGAGCGCCGCAGCAGCGCCGCCACCCGGGCCAGCAGCTCGCGCAGCGCGAACGGCTTCGTGACGTAGTCATCGGCGCCGTTCTGGAGCCCGCGCACCTTGTCCGCCTCATCGCCGCGGGCGGTGAGCACGAGCACCGGGGTCTCGACGCCTTCGGCACGGATAGTTTCGAGCACGCGGAATCCGTCCGGCTCGGGCAGCATGAGATCGAGCAGGATGAGATCGTGCGCGCGGCCCCGCGCCAGCGCGAGCCCCGCCGCGCCGTCCTCGGCGACCTCGGCCGTGTGCCCCTCGAACTCGAGGTTGGTGCGGAGGCCGTGCGCGAGGTTCCGGTTGTCCTCGACGATCAGGATGCGGGCCACGTCGCCTCCGACATGCGCGTCTGCACGGCGGGCGGCTCGAGGCGGCCGCCTGGCAGCTCGACCACGGCCGTGCAGCCGGCTCCATCCACGCCGCTCCCGCCGTTGTCCGCCGGGCTCCCGGTCTCCACGCGGCACACGCCGCCGTGGGCCACCACCAGCTCGCGCACCACCGCGAGCCCGATCCCGCTCCCCGGCGTCGTGCCCGAGCGATGGAGCCGGACGAACGGCTCCCACACGCGCTCGCGATCCGACCCGGCGATGCCGGGCCCGTGGTCCTCCACCTCGATCACCGCCCGGCCGCCGCGCGCACAGGCCCGGAGCGTCACCGGCCCACGCCCGCCGTACTTGATGGCGTTGTCCAGCAGGTTGATCACGATCTGATGCAGCGCCTCGGCATCCGCCCGGGCGACCAGCGTCTCGTCCAGCTCGGTGCGGATCCGCACGGCATCCGCGCCCGCGAGCGGTGCGAACCGTTCCACGATCTCGCGCAGGAGCGGCGCGAGCGTCACCGGCGACGGCGCTACCCGCACCATCCGCCGCTCGGCCCGGCTCAGCTGCAGCACGTTCTCCACCAGGTGGGCCAGCCGCCGCGCTTCCTGCACGATCACGCCTGCCGCCTCCCGGCGCGCGTCGTCGCCCGCCGCGCGTCCCAGCTCGAGCGTCTCACCGTAGAGCAGGATCTGGGTGAGCGGCGTCCGCAGCTCGTGCGACACGCTGCTGGTGAAGTCGTGGCGGAGCCGCACCAGCTCCTGCTCCCGCCGGAGCTGGCGCGCGGCGACGGCGGTGAGCCCGGCCGTGAGCGCGAACAGGCCGAGCAGGAGCGGAAGGCGCGCGCTCGGCTGGGTTACGACGAGCCGGCCGGCGACGGCCGACGGGATCCAGGCGCGCACCGCGATCGACCCCGGGGCCGCGGCCACCTCGCCCGCGTAGGCCGAGGGACCGCCCGCCGGTCCGGCGCGGAGCAGCACGCGCCCCGACGGGTCCGACGCCTCGAGTCCGACCAGGGCGGCGCTCGGAATGCCGCCCGCGACCCGCGCCGGCAGCAGCGGATGGCTCGCGAGCACCTGGCGGAGCAGCGCGGCGACCGCCGCCGGACAGCTCGCGACGCCGTACACCCCGAGCGGCGCGTCGTGCGCCGCGTAGCCGTTGTAGCGCACCGTCTTCACGGCGTAGGCCAGCACCGTCCCCGCGCCGGCGCTCCGGGGCGGGCCCCACACGATCCCCGACCGTCCGCTCTCGCCCGTCGCCGAGCGCGCCTCGCTCGACACGGTGTCGGCCAGCCAGCGGGTGAGCGCGGGCGACGGGTGGCCCGTGGTCGCGAGCGCGCCGGTGCGGAGGTCGACCGAGAAGGCGAACCGCTCCGCGCCGGGCATCGGGCACGGCAGGAGGGAGTCGGCCGCGGGCGAGAGCGCGGCGGCCGGGGGGAGCGAGTCGTACGGCGAGGCGGCCGGGCTTCCGGCCACCGGGCCCAGCGCCGCGCTCACCTCACGCTGGAGCCGCTCGTCCGACGCGGTGACCAGCTCCCAGCCGGCCACGGTCGCGTAGTCCCTGAGCGCGCGCTCCGCGGTCACCCGGTGCGAGCGGGTGGCGCGGAGCGCCTCGACCCCGAGCAGACCCGCCAGCCCCAGCGTGAGGCCCAGGAGCACTGTCAAATAGCGAGAGGCAGACTTCACTCACCCGCCGATCGGGACCGCCGTTTCCGCGAGCGCGCCGCCCTCGAGTACCTCCCGCCGCCGGCGCGCCCGCCCCCGGCTGTAGAGAAGATAGATCACGAAGCCGAGGGCCATCCAGACCACCAGGCGCGCCCAGGTCTTGAGCGGCAGGCTCACCATCTGCGCCACGCAGGCGAGCGCGCCGAGGATCGGTACCCAGGGGACGCCGGGACAGCGGAACGGCCGCACGACGTCGGGCGCGGTGCGGCGGAGCACGATCACCCCGATGCACACGAGCACGAAGGCGAGCAGCGACCCGATGCTCACGAGCTGCCCCAGGAGCCCGATCGGCAGGAGCCCGGCGGCCACGGTCACGACGCCGCCGGTGAGCATCGTGCTGAGCCACGGGGTCCGGAACCGGGGGTGGAGCGCGCCGAACAGCCGGGGCAGCAGCCCGTCCCGGCTCATCGAGTAGAAGATCCGGGTCTGGCCCAGGAGCTGGACCAGCATCGTGCTGAACAGCCCGAACAGGGCGCTCACCTTGACCACGGGGCTGAACCAGGTGAGCCCGGTGGCGTCGATGCCCACCGCCAGCGGGTCGGCCACGTTGAGCTTCTGGTAGGGCACGATTCCGAGCAGCACCAGCGCTACCGCGATGTAGAGCACGGTACAGATGGCGAGCGAGGCGAGGATCCCGATCGGCATGTCGCGCTGCGGGTTGCGCGCCTCCTGCGCAGCCGTGCTCACCGCGTCGAAGCCGATGTAGGCGAAGAACATGACCGCGGCGCCGCGCATGATCCCGCTCACGCCGAAGTGGCCGAACTCGCCGGTGTTGGGCGGGATGAACGGGGTAAGATGCTCGCGCCGCACGTAGGCCGCGCCCAGCGCCACGAACGCGATCAGCACCGCGACCTTGAGCACCACGAGCGCGGTGTTGGCGTCGGCGCTCTGCTTGATTCCGATCACGAGCAGCGCGGCTACCAGCAGCACGATGAGCGAGGCCGGCAGGTTGAAGACGCCGGGTACCATCGTGCCGTCGGCGGCCACCGCCATCGTGCCGTAGGCCGCGGTGAACGCGGGCGGGATCCGCACGCCGAGGTCGTGCATCAGGCTCACGAAGTAGCCCGACCAGCCGACCGCGATGGTCGAGCAGCTGAGCGCGTACTCGAGGATCAGGTCCCAGCCGATGATCCAGGCCACCAGCTCGCCCGACGAGGCGTACGCGTAGGTGTACGCGCTCCCGGCCACGGGGATCATCGAGGCGAGCTCCGCGTAGCACAGCCCGGCCAGCGCGCAGGCCGTCGCGGCGACGATCATCGAGAGAACGAGCGCTGGCCCCGCGTTCTGACTCGCGGCGGTGCCGGTGAACACGAAGATGCCGGTGCCGATGACCGACCCGATCCCCAGCGCGGTCAGGTTGAGCGGGCCGAGCGCGCGCCGGAGCCCCGGGCGCCGCGCTTCGTCCTGGAGATCGGCGATGCTGCGGGTAGTGGAGAGGGACATGGGACCATAGTTGCGGTGGTCCCGCCGGGTGGGCTAGATGCTGAATGACAGAATCAGGTCAGAGCGGCGGTGAGCCGTGAGCGGCACAGGCACACCACACCTTCATCCCGAGCGCAGCGAGGGACCTTGCCGGGGAATGGTTCGAACCATTCCCCGGCAAGGTCCCTCGCTGCGCTCGGGATGAAGGTGTGGTGTGCCTGTGCCGCTCACGGCT
>JAICJD010000214.1 GCA_025928645.1 Gemmatimonadales bacterium | reverse complement strand
GAAGCGAAAGGGGGCATGCCCAAACGCATGCCCCCTTTCGCTTCGCTCAGGGTGACTCCCGGCCCCTACAGGGGAATCCTGGCATCAAGGGTGACTCCGGTCCCTCAAGGTGACTCCGGGCACCGACCGGGCTCACCTGCCAGGGAATGATTTTCGCTGGGCCCCGAAACACCGCCCAGGCCATCTTGGTACTATTAACGTGGCCGGGGATCTCGCCCGGCCGATGTTCGCCAACGTTTCCCGAAGGATCGCTCGATGTCCGCTCGATCGTTGAACTGGCTCAAGTTCGGTGGCCTGGTGGCCTTGGCGTTCGCGCTCGGGCTGCTGTTCGCGGGGCTGCTGGACCTGCCCAACCGCGGCGCCGCGCAGCAGCAGGGCCGCCAGACCGCGGCCATCGCTCCGGTACCGGCCCCCTCCATTCCGGCGGCCCGGCCGCTCCAGGAGCTGAGCGAGGCCTTCGCCGCGGTCGCGGAGCACGTGAAACCCAGCGTGGTCTACATCCGCTCGCAGCGGACCGAGCATGCGACCCAGCAGCGCATCCCGCCCGGCATGGAGCGCTTCTTCTCGCCCAAGTTCCGGCAGCAGCCCGAGATCGAGCAGGGGAGCGGGTCCGGCTTCATCATCTCGGCCGACGGCTATATCCTGACCAACAATCACGTGGTCGAGGGCGCCGACGCGGTCACCGTGCGCCTGCTCGACCGGCGCGAGTTCAAGGCCCGGGTGATCGGCACCGACCCCAATACCGACGTGGCCGTGCTCAAGATCGACGCCAAGGCGCTGCCGCCGGTGGCGCTGGGCAACAGCGACGATGCGCGGGTGGGCGAGTGGGTGCTGGCCATCGGCAACCCGCTGGGCGAGGGGCTCACCTTCACCGTCACCTCTGGCATCGTGAGCGCCAAGGGACGCGCCCTGAGCGGACTTCCCGGCCGCGGGCAGGGCAGCATTCAGGACTTCATCCAGACCGACGCGGCGATCAACCCGGGGAACTCGGGCGGGCCGCTCGTGAGCGTGCGGGGCGAGGTCATCGGCATCAACTCCGCCATCGCGAGCGAGACCGGCTTCTACTCGGGCTACGGCTTCGCGATTCCGATCAACCTGGCCCGCACCGTCATGACCCAGCTCATCCAGAGCGGCAAGGTGCACCGCGCCGCGCTGGGCGTCTCGATCGACAACGTGACCCTGAACGACGCGGCCTACGTGGGTCTGCCCGAGATCCGCGGCGTGGTAGTCAAGGACATTCCCAGTGACGACTCCCCGGCCAAGGCAGCGGGCATCCAGCCGGGCGACATCATCGTCGCGGTGGACGGCAAGCCGGTCGAGTACGTGGGCCAGCTCCAGCAGGTGATCGGCTTCCGCAAGCCGGGGGACGTGGTCAAGGTCGAGGTGGCCCGCAAGGGCGGCGTCCGGAAGACGTTCGACGTCAAGCTTCAGCCGCTCAACGACGCCCCCCAGGTGGCGGCCGAGGACGAGAATGGCGACAGCGACAACGTGAACTCGCCGACCGGCTCGTCCATCACCCGCCTCGGCGTAAGCGTCGAGCCGGTCACGCCCGACGCGGCCCAGCAGCTCCAGATCCCGGCCGACAGCCGCGGCCTGATCGTGACCGATGTGATCCCGGGGGGACCCTCCTGGGAGGTGCTGTTCGACGATCCGCAGCGCGGCGGCCCCGACATCATCCTTTCGGTCGAGGGCAAGCCGGTGCGGACCGAGGGCGACCTCAGGAAGGCGCTCGCCACCGAGAAGCCCGGCAGCATCGTTACCCTCCAGGTCTTCAACCCCAGGGCGCAGGCGCACCGGGTGGAGCGGGTCAAGCTCGCCGACCCCAAAAAGTAGGCATTCCCGCCGGCGGAGGCCGGGGAGCGAAGGGGGGCGGCCCAGCGGGGCCGCCCCCCTTTCGTCATGGCGCCGCCCATGCTGCGCACGGCGCCAGGGCGGTGCTAAACTTGAGTCGTGCATGCCGCATTTCCGACCCACGGCGGAGGACCGATGACCACGAGCGATGCGACCGACTGGATGAACCATCCGGTGATCCGTTCCCTGATCGACCAGGCGTCGACCCTGGCGCTCGAGGAGCGGATCACGCTGGTGAAGGGCCTGATCCCCGGCATTGCCGATGCCCTGTCCGATGAGGAGTACGAGCAGTTCGTCACCTTCATCCGGCTCAAGGGAGAGCGTTTTCTCGAGGCCAAGTCCCATCCCGGCGAGGGTCGCGCGGAACGACACATCCCCGGCGAGCGTGACCTGGAAGGCCGCTGACGCTACCTTCCCGCTCGGCGGGGTGGGGCGGTCCGGCCGGTAGCCGGCCTCATGAATCCTTCAGAACGGCGGGGAGGCCGATGCGGCGCTGGGCGCGCTGGGCTTGGATAGTGGGATTGAGCGGCGCGTTCGGCTGCCGAGACGCGGACGGCCGGGCGGCGGCGTCCGCCAGCGATTCGTCGGCGGCCGCGCCCTCGCTCGCGGACAAGGTCGCGCAGTATACGCCTGTCCGCCTGACCGCCGACCTGAGCCGCCTCTCGGATCACGAGCGGCGGATGATCCCCAGTCTGCTCGCGGCGGCGATGGCGATCGATACGGTCTATCGCCTGCAGTACTATCCGGCGCTCGACTCGCTCCTGGCGGCGACCTCCGACGCCGACGCCCGCCGCTTCATCCAGATCAATTACGGCCCCTGGGACCGGCTCGACGGCAACCGTCCGTTCCTCGCGGGCGTCGGCCCGCGCCCGCCCGGCGCGGCGCTCTACCCGCCGGACGTCACCAAGGCCCAGCTCGAAGGCGATTCGGCTCTGCTCGGCGCCTACACGGTCGTCCGCCGGGACAGCGCCGGCGCGCTGGTCGCGGTCCCGTACCATCGCGCATTCGAGACCCAGATGCGCGAGGCGGCCAAGCACCTGCGCGAGGCCGCGTCCCTCGCCGAGGACCCCGGCCTCCGGCGCTACCTCGAGCTCCGCGCGCGTGCGCTCGAGACCGACGACTACCAGCCGAGCGATTTGGCCTGGCTGGACATGAAGCGCAATCGGCTGGACGTGGTCATCGGCCCCATCGAGACGTACATCGACGAGCTCACCGGCCGGAAGACCGCAGCCGAGGCCTACATCCTCCTCAAGGACCAGGAATGGAGCGCCCGGCTGGCCCGGTACGCCTCGCTGCTGCCGGCGCTGCAGCGCGGACTGCCGGTGCCCGAGGCGTACAAGCGCGAGCGGCCGGGCACCGATTCCGATCTCAACGCGTACGACGCGCTCTACTATGCCGGCGACGCGAACGCAGGCTCCAAGACGATCGCGATCAACCTGCCCAACGACGAGGAAGTGCAGCTCCGGAAGGGCACCCGGCGCCTGCAGCTCAAGAACGTCATGCAGGCGAAGTTCGACAAGATCCTGGTGCCCATCGCCGAGGAGCTCATCGCCCCGGACCAGCGGGCGCACATCAAATTCGACGCCTTCTTCGCCAACGTGATGTTCCACGAGGTGGCGCACGGCCTGGGCATCAAGCGTACCATCGACGGCAAGGGCACGGTCCGCGACGCGCTCAAGGAGCAGGCGGGTGCCCTCGAGGAGGGCAAGGCCGACATCCTGGGTCTCTACATGGTGACGCGCCTGCTCGCGCAGCACGAGCTCACCGGCACGGTGCTCGAGGATCACTACGTCACGTTCCTCGCGAGCATCTTCCGCTCCGTGCGCTTCGGCGCCGCCGAGGCGCACGGGCGGGCCAACGCGGCGCAGCTGTCCTACTTCGAGGAGCACGGCGCGTTCGCGCGCGACAGCGCGACCGGCCGCTACCGGGTGGACTTCCCCCGCATGCGGACGGCGGTGGACTCGCTGGGCGCCCTGATCCTCCGGTATCAGGGCGACGGCGACTATGCGGGAGTCAGCCGGTTCATGGCCCAGCGCGGCACGCCGAGTCCGGTCGTCACCGCCGACCTCCGGCGGCTCGACGGCAAGAAGATTCCCGTCGACGTGATCTTCGAGCAGGGCGCGGACGTGCTGGGGCTGGAGCGCTAGCATGCGGCGCTGGGAGCCGCCGAGCGAGCTCGTCATCGAGCCGCCGAAGCCCCGGCGGTGGCCGTTCGTCGTGCTCCTGCTCGCCGTGATCGGCGTGGCGGTCGCCGGGCTCTGGATGATCGAGCGGAGGCAGCACGCGGCGTTCCGGGCCTACGTGCTTCCGGTGGCGTCCGACGTCCGGTCCGCGCTCACCGGCGTCGGCGACTCGCTCGAGGTGGTCGTGAGCTGGGGGCTGCCGCCGGCGCCGGAAGCCGGCCTGCCCGACTCGGTCCGGGTCGAGGTGGGCCTGGGCGACGGGCGGGAGTCGCAGATCAAGCTGAGCTCCAGCTCGCAGCGGAGTGACACGCTTCACCTGCCCATCCCGCCGTCCGGCCAGACGGCCTCGGGCTATTCGTGCGTCACGACCATCCAGGCGGCGCGGCTCTCACGCGAGACCTGCACGCCGTGGCAGTATGTACGCCCTTCGGCGTCGGTCCCCGTACCCTCCGCCGACTCCGCCGCGCGGCGCCGCCCGAAGGCCGCGGCGGCGGCCTCGGTGGCCCAAATCGTAGTCCAGCCGGACGGACAGCAGGTGGATCCCGACCGGGGCGGCCGGTGCGCGGCCTGGCAGCGCGCCCACCCGGACGCGTCGGTCTGGGTGGAGGTGAACCGGAAGGCCGTGCCCGAGTGCACCGGCGCCAACGGACAGCCGACCGTAGCGAAGTTCTGCGCCTTCGCCATCCTCACGGACGGCCGCCGGGTGAAAACGGCGACATCCACGAACGACGAGTACTGCGAGCGGCTCTTCCAGGCCTGGAGCCGCGAGCGCGTCGCCTGACCACGGTGCGTTATCGTACCTAGCGGCGCCCGCCGGTTCCCCCTCACGGGCGTTCCCGCCGAACAGTACATTCCAGCAGTGCTGTTGCTGCAACGCTTACCGAGAGACATGCGCGGCCGTTC
>JAICJD010000102.1 GCA_025928645.1 Gemmatimonadales bacterium | reverse complement strand
CGCGACACGACCAGATCGGCGACGGCGTAGCCATCGGCCATGGGATCGAGAAAGTCGATCACCTGGACCGCCGGTGGCCGCGCCCGCGCGGCGAATTCCGCGTGGGTTGCTCGCCCGGTGACCCAGAGCAGATCGGCACCGCGCGGGCCGCCGGCGTCCAGCCAGCCCGCGACGGCCCGGTTGATCGCGAGCGCACCCTGGCTCCCGCCGGTCACGAGCACCACCGGCCGGGTCCCGCCGAGCCCGAACCGGGCGAGCGCCTCCGCCCGGCGTTCGGGCGTCGGCGGCGTGATGGGGTTGCCGGTATCGAAGACCTCCGTAGCCCGGCCCACGCGAAGCAGTGTCCGCGCCTCGGGAAGTCCGAGGTAGATGTGCCGCACGCGGCGGCTGAGGAGCCGGGTGGCAAGCCCAGGATACGCGTTCTGCTCCTGCACCGCGGCCGGCACGCCGTGGCGCCCGGCCCACCACACGACGGGCGCGGAGGCATAGCCGCCGGTGCCCAGCACAGCGACCGGCTGCTCCAGCGCGAACAGCCGCTCCACCTCGCGTAGCAGTCGGCCCGCGATCAGCGGCCAGCGTACGTTCTTCCACCAGGTGCGGCGGTAGATCGGCTCGGAGGGGAGCAGATGGAAGCGGTGCTCGCGCGTCGGCAGCAGCCGCGCCTCGACGCCTCGCACTGCCCCGACCAGCACCGGTTCGACATCGGGCGCGAGATCAACCAGCGTCTGCGCGATGGCGAGCGCGGGCATCAGGTGACCTCCGGTGCCGCCGCCGGCGATGAGAATGCGGCGCGCCGTCACCCTTCATCCCGAGCGAAGCGAGGGACCTTGCCCGCGGAGCCGTGCGGCTGCCGCGAGGTTCCGATCCCGAAGAGCAGGTCCCTCGCTTCGCTCGGGATGAAGATCATTTCCCTGCGCCCGCGGCCCCACGCTGCGATCTGACCGGCGTCCTCGGCTTCCCTCGAAGCCGCCCGATGTTGATCAGGATGCCCGTCCCGAGCAGGGAGATCACCTGGCTCGACCGGCCGTACGACATGAACGGAAGGGTGAGCCCCGTGGTCGGCATCAGGCCGAGGGATACGGCCATGTGCATGAACGCGGTGAGCCCGATCGTCGCGGTCAACCCGACCGCCAGGTACTGGCCGAACGGATCGGCCGCCGTGCGCGCGATGCGGAATCCGAGCCAGCAGAACAGCGCGAACAGCGACACCACCACCAGGACCCCGACGAACCCCCACTCCTCGCCGATGGTACTGAACAGGAAATCCGAATACGCGTACGGGAGGTAGCCCAGCTTCTGCTGGCCCTCCCCGAACCCGGTGCCGAACAGCCCGCCCGACCCGATGCCCACCAGCGACTGGTAGATCTGGAACCCGCCGGCGGTGGTCGCCTCGCCCGGATTGAGGAAGGTGAGCACGCGGGCGAGCCGGTATTGCGCGTCCTTGATCTGGTGGAACACGAGCAGGACGGCGGCTCCTCCCAGCAGGATGAAATGTCCGATGCGCGCGCCCGAGGTGAACAGCACGAGGCCGCCGAGCAGCGCGACCAGCGTGGCCATCGAAAGGTTCGGCTCGAGCAGAATGAGCAGCGACACCACGCCCAGGACCACGAGGAACGGCAGGACGCCCTTCTTGAACTCGCGCACCTGCGCCCCCTTCTTGGACGCGAGCATGGCGCACCAGATGACCACCACGAGCCGGGCGAGCTCCGACGGCTGGAAGTTGATCGGTCCGAGGTCGACCCACCGGCGCGCCCCGTTGAGCACGGGGGAGATCGATCGGGTGAACGGCAGCAGCGGAATCACCAGGAACACGATCGTCAGGATCAGCAGCGGCCAGGCCCACTGCCGCCAGCGGTAGTAGTCCTGGCGCGAGGCCCAGAGCAGCAGAATGCCGCCCAGGACCGCGCCGCTCAGTTGGCGCACCGCGAACCCGAGCCCCACATTCTGGCCCTTCACGGTGACCAGGCTGGCCGCGCCATACGTCGCGGCGATCCCGAAGGCCAGGAGCACGAGGGTGACGACGCCGAGAAGACGGGTCTCCCAGCGGAGCTCCCCGGGATGGCGGACCGGCCGCGAGCCGGTCACAGCGCCTCGACCGCGGCCCGGAATCGCGCGCCGCGCTCCTCGTAGTTCTTGAACATGTCGTAGCTCGAGCAGGCGGGAGAGAGGAGTACCGCGTCGCCCGGCAACGCGAGCCGCCGCGCGGTCGCGACCACGTCGTCGAAGTCGCCCGCCGGCACTACCCGGACGTGGTCGCTCAGGTCGCGCACCACGAGCGGTCCCGCTTCGCCATAGGCCACCACGGCGCGGCACCGGCCTCGGAGCGGCCCCGCGAGCCGGGTGTACGGCTCGCCCTTGTGGCGTCCGCCGAGCAGAAGCACCAACGGCCGGTCCACCGCGGCAATCGCGACCTCGGTTGACGTGATGTTGGTGGATTTCGAATCGTTGATCCACAACACACCGTCCACCTCGCGGACCGGCTCGACCCGATGCGGGATGGCGCGAAAGGTTCGAAGTCCCGCCGCCACCAGCGCGGGATCGCCGCCCGCCCGGGTGGCCGCGAGCGCGGCCGCGAGCGCATTGGCCACGTTGTGGTCGCCCAGGAGCGGGAGCTCGGCCCGGGGCATCAGCGCGTGGTCCCCGAGCACCAGGCGGCCCGCCGCACGGTCGAACCACGCGTCGGCCGCCCGCTCGAGCGAGAAGCGGAGGTGCCTGCCCGCGACGGGCGCGACCATGTCCCGCACCGCCGGGTCGTCCGCATTGCTGATCCAGACGCCTTCCGCCGTGGCGTTCCGGAACAGCAGCGCCTTGTCGCCGTAGTACTCCTCGAGCGTGCGGTAGCGGTCGAGGTGGTTGGGAGCCAGGTTGGTGAGCACGCCGATGGCCGGCGCGAGATCCGGCGCGTCGTGCAGCTGAAACGAGCTGAGCTCGAGCGCGAGCCACTCGGGCGGGTGGGGCGCCAGCGCCACGTCGCACAGCGGGCGTCCGATGTTGCCCGCGGTCTCCGTGCGGAGGCCCGCCGCGGCCATCGCGTGGGCGATGAGCGAGGTCGTCGTGGTCTTCCCGTTCGTTCCGGTGATCCCGACGCAGCGCGTGCCCTGCAGCGCGAGGAAGCCGATATCCACTTCGGCGTAGATCGCGAGGCCGGCCTCGCGCGCGGCCGCGAGCGGCGGCACATCAGGCGGCACGCCCGGCGCCACGACCACCGCCGCCGCGCGCCGGATCCGCGCCAGATCGTGCCTGCCGAGCTCGGCGGCGGCGCCGATGGCGCGCAGCTCCGCCGCCCACATCTCGTAGGCCGGTCCCGTGCCGGTGTCGGAGGCGTACACCGGGATCCGCTCGTGCCGGAGCAGCCGGGTGGCCGCCACGCCGCTCTTCCCCAGACCCACCACCGCGACCTCTCCGCCTGTCGCGCGCCACCGCTCGAACAGGGCGACCGGCACCCTCAGCGCACCTTGAGCGTGGACAGGGCCACGAGCGCGCACAGCAGCCCCAGGATGTAGAACCGGGTCACCACGGTCGTTTCCTGCCAGCCCAGCTTCTCGAAGTGGTGATGCAGCGGCGCCATGCGGAACACCCGATGGCTGTCGGCGTACTCGCGCCCGCGGGTCCGCTTGTACCACTTGTACACGCCGGTCTGCAGCATCACGCTCACCGCCTCCGCGGCGAACACGCCGCCGATGAGGAGCAGCAGGAACTCGGCGTGGAGCAGGATGGCGACCGTGCCGAGCGCGCCGCCGATCGCGAGACTGCCGGTGTCGCCCATGAAGACCTGAGCCGGATGGGCGTTGAACCAGAGGAACCCGATGGCCGCGCCCATGAGGGCGGCGCAGAACACGGCGAGCTCGCCCGCCCCGGGCAGGTAGAACAGGTTGAGGTAGGAAGTGATGTCCACCCGTCCGAAGAGGTACGCGAAGGTCGCGAACGCGGCGGCCGAGATGCCGGCCAGCCCGCTCGCGAGTCCGTCGAGCCCGTCGGTCAGGTTGACGGCGTTGCTGCTTCCGGTGATCACCAGCGTCACGAACACGACATAGACCACCGGCGCGAAGTTCACGACCAGATACTTGAAGAACGGCAGCGTGGTGGCGGTGGGCGGGATGGTCTCGCGGGGAACCAGCGGAAAGAACATGAGGAAGAGACCCAGCAGCAGGCCGAAGCTCACCTGTCCCGCCAGCTTCCACTTGGCCACGAGCCCCCGCGATTTCCCCTGCACGATCTTGAGATAGTCGTCGAGAAAGCCGATGCAGCCCATCCACAGGATCGAGAGCATCGCCACGACCACGAACCGGTTCGTGAGCGGGGCCCACAGCAGCGTCGGCACGACCGTGGCGAGAATGATGATGAGGCCGCCCATCGTGGGCGTGCCGCGCTTGCTCTGGTGGCTCGCCGGCCCCTCCGCGCGGATGATCTGCCCGACCTTGCGGGCGCGGAGCCGCGCGATCACCGGCGGCCCCACGAGAAACGCCAGGAGCAGCGCCGTCACGGTGGCGCCGGCGGCGCGAAAGCTGATGTAGTTGAAGAGATTGAAGATGATGTACGTCTTGCCGAGCGGCGCGAGCCAGTGATAGAACATCTCGCCTCAGCGTGGTGGGGTCGCGCGGGCCGTGAGCGCCGGAAGTATACGTTCGAGCGCCACGCCGCGGGATGCCTTGAGCACGATCACCTCGCCGCCTTCGAGCCGCGCCGAGACCATCGGCCCGAGCTGCAGCGGGTCGGCCGCGGTGACGAGCCGATCACCCAGGCGCGCGGCGTGCGGCGCGAGCGCGGGCACGAAGTCGCCCACCGCGCCGAGGAGATCCGGCTCGAGCTCCACCAGCGCCGTCGCGACCTCCGCGTGCAGTGCGGCCGAGTCGGCGCCGAGCTCGCGCATCGTGCCGGCGAGAAAGACCAGCCGGCGGCCGCCGCGGAGCGCGCGCGCGGTCGCGATGACGGCGCGAAAGCTCTGCGGGTTCGCGTTGTAGCAGTCGTTCAGAATGGTGAGCCCGTCGCGCTCCAGCAGCTCGCCCCGTCCGCCGGGAAGGGCGAAGTCCTCGAGCGCCCGGGCGGCCGCCGCCCGGTCGAGCCCGAGCGCCTCCACCACCACCCAGACCCGGGTGGCGTTGTCGGCCTGGTGCAGGCCGCGCGCGGCCAGGGTAAATCGCACGTCGCCGAAGCGCATGACCGGGCGAGCCTCGGGACCAAGCTCGACCGCGTCCGGCGTGAGGTCCGCGTGCTCGAGTCCCGCGGTCCGGACCGCGCGGGCCAGCGCCCGGGCACCCGTCGCCAGCTCGGGCGGCTGGGTACCGACGATGGCCAGCGGCGCATCCGCCGCCAGCGACAACTTTTCCGCCACCACGCCCGCGAGCGAGCCGAATCCCTCGAGGTGACCTTCGACGGCGTTCGTGACGATGACGACCGTGGGCTCGATGATCTCGCGGTAGCGCGCGATCTCCCCGGGCAGGTTGGCGCCGGCCTCCACCACGAGCGCCTCGACGTCGTCGGGCGCCTCGAGGATGGTCGTGGGCACGCCGACCAGGTTGTTGAGGTTTGCGCGGGTGGCGTACACCCGGTAGCGGGTCGCGAGCACCGCGGCCAGCATCTCCTTGGTGCTCGTCTTGCCGTTGGTGCCGGTGATGCCGATGACCGGACCGCTCAGCTCGCGGCGGCGCGCTCGGGCGAGCCGGCCCAGGGCCCGCAACGTGTCCGGCGTCTCGAAGGTCACGAGTCCGGGCGGCGCCGCGGCTCCCGGACGCACGACGGCCCCGGTGGCGCCGGCCGCCGCGGCGGCCTCGAGATAGTCGTGGCCGTCGAACCGGTCGCCCGAAAGCGCCACGAAGAGCGCTCCCGGTACCAGCGCGCGGGTGTCGGTCAGCACGCGGCTGAAGGTGGCGCTTCCGTCGGAGCCCGCGGGCAGCTCGAGCGCCTCGCGGACACGCGCCGCCGTCCAGGCCGTCACGCGGCCTCGCCGGTGGCCGCGCGGACGATCTCGCTCTCGTCGAAGGGCACCCTGTCGGTGCCGAGCACCTGGTAGGTCTCGTGCCCCTTGCCCGCGAGCAGGATCGTGTCGCCTTCGCGACCCTCGGCGAGCGCCGCGTGAATGGCTTCGAGCCGGTCCACGATCCGCCGGTGCGCGGCGCCGCCCATGCCCCGCTCGATGTCGTCGATGATGGCGCCGGGATCCTCCGTGCGCGGATTGTCGGACGTCGCGATCGCGAGGTCGGCGCCTTCGGCCGCGATCCGCCCCATGATCGGGCGCTTGCCCTTGTCCCGGTCGCCGCCGCATCCGAACACCACGATCAGCCGGCCCCGGGTGAGCGGCCGGAGGGTGGCGAGCGCGCGCTCGAGCGCGTCGGGGGTGTGCGCGTAGTCGCGGAGCACCGTGCACGGTACGGTGCCGATCCGCTCCATGCGGCCGGGCACCTGGGGCGACGCGGCGAGGCGGCGCACGACCTCGTCGAGCGGCCGGCCCAGTCCGAGCGCGCAGGCCGCGGCCGCCAGCGCGTTGCTTACGTTGAAGTCGCCGAGGAGCGGGAGCGACGCGTCGGTCGTCCCGAAGATGCCGCCGAGCCGGAACCGGCTGCCCGACGCATCGAGCGCGATCTCGCTCGCGTGCAGGTCGGCGCCGGGCTCGAGACCGAAGGTCACCCGCGGGGTGCGCGGCGGGAGCCCGTCCCACGCGCCGTCATCGAGATTCACGACTTCGACGCCGTCCAGGCACAGGAGCCCGCTCAGCTTGAGCTTCGCCGCGAGGTACGCCTCCATCGTGCCGTGATAGTCGAGATGGTCCCGCGTGAGGTTGGTGTACACGCCCGCGGCCAGACCCAGCCCGTCCAGCCGGCCCTGGTCGAGACTGTGCGATGAGGCCTCCATCGCCACATGGGTGCACCCGCGGGCCAGGAGGTCGGCGAGCGTCGCCTGCAGGTCGATCGGCCCCGGCGTCGTGAGCGAGCCGGCCGTGGATGTCACCGGCTCGTTCCGCCCGTCGAAGGCGCCGAGCGTGCCGATGCTGCCCGCGGAGAAATCGGCATTGAACAGGTGCCGGATGAGGCCGGTGGTCGTGGTCTTGCCGTTGGTGCCGGTGACGCCCACCAGCGTGAGCCGGCGCCCGGGGTCGCCGTACCATGCCCGGCCGAGCGCGAGCGCCGCGCGGCGTCCGTCGCGCACGACGATCTCCGGGGCGGCGCCGCCCTGGGCGCTCTCGACCACGACCGCGGCGGCGCCCCGGGCCGCGGCATCGGCGACGAACCGGTGGCCGTCCACCTGGGAGCCGCGTACCGCCACGTAGACCATGCCGGGCCGCACCGCCCGGCTGTCGGCCGTGATGCCGACGGGCGCCGGGCCGGCGGGCGGCGCGGCGAGCAGCAGGTCGTCCCGCTTGAGCTCGTCGACGAGCTCGCGCCAGGTCAGCGGCATGAGATTCCTTTCACCCGGGTGTCATTGGGCGATCACCACGACCGGCGATCCCGCCGGCGCTACCTCGCCCGCGGCGGGGATCGTGTTCACGACGCGGCCCAGCCCGCGGAGACTCACGCGAAAGCCGCGCCGGTGGAGCGCGAGCGCGGCCTCGCGGATCGAGCGGCCCGCGACCTCGGGCACCGGACGCGGCGGGGTGCTGTCGCGGGCCGCCCGATAGGGGAGCGACACGACCACCGGCGGTGCGCCGGCCGGCGTCTCGACCGGCCGCGGCGCCTCGGGGGCGGCGCTGTCGCGCGTCGCGAGCAGGCCGCGGTCGATCGCGACCCGGCGCGAGGCCAGCGCCTGCTGCAGCATGGCGCGCGTCACCGGCGCCGCGGTCAAACCGCCGTAGTAGTTGCCCCGCGGATTGTCGATCTTCACGATGACCACGAGTTGCGGGTGATCGGCCGGGAAGATGGCCGCGAACGACGCCGTGTGCTCTGTCTTCACGTAGTGCCCGTTCACGTAGCGCTGCGCCGTTCCCGTCTTTCCCAGGACCGTGTAGTTGGTGAGCTGGGCGCGCTCCCCGGTGCCGCCTTCGCCCGCGGCCTCACGCAGGAACTCCCGGAGCTTCGCGGCCACTTCGGGCGTCACCACCCGCCGAACCGGCTCGGGCCGGTGCTGGTAGACCGGCTTGCCCGATGGGTCGCGAATCTCGCGGACCAGGGTCGGCGTGAGCAGGACGCCGTCGTTCGCGATGGCCGCATACGCGGCGGCGAGCTGAACCGGGGTCACGCCCAGCTCGTAGCCCATGGCCAGGCTGGCGCGCGTGTAGTTCGGCTGCCAGCGGTCGGGCAGCGCGAGGATCCCGCGCGACTCGCCGGGAAACTCGGCGCCGGTCGGGGTGCCGAACCCGAAGTCGCGCAGCGTCTCGAACTGCTCCTCCGGCCGCAGCCGGAGCGAGAACTTGGCCATCGCGATGTTGCTCGACACCTGGACGGCGCGAGCCAGCGTGAGCGAACCCTTCTGGGCGTGCGCGTCTTCGATCTTCCGCGTCACGCCCGTGGACGTGGTCGGCATGAGCCACACGCCGTTCTCGGCCGAGACCGCGTCCGTCGGCTGCACCCGTCCGCGCATGAGCAGCGCCGCCGCGGTGAACAGCTTGGCCGTCGAGCCGGGCTCGAACGGATCGGTGAACGTCGATGCGCTCGGCGCGCCCCCGCTCGCCGCCTGGCGCGAGGCGAGCGCGAGAAGCTCGCCCGAGTTCGGGTCGAGGAATACCACGTCCCCGCCCTCCGCCTTCATCTGCGCGATCGCGTCGTCCAGCCCGCGCTCCGCGATCTCCTGCAGCTCGGCGTCCAGCGTCAGCACCACGTCGTTGCCCGCGACCGGGTCGCGAGTCTTCCGGTTGGGCGAGTCGTACACCCGTCCCGCGCGGTCCTTGAGCAACACCGCTTCGCCGGGGCGCCCGGTCAGAAAGGAGTCGAGCGCGGCCTCGAGGCCGGCCCCGCCCACCGGCCGGTCCGGCGAGAGCGAGCCGATGATGGGGCGCGCCAGATCGCGCGACGGGTAGAAGCGCTGGAACTCCCCCGTCAGGTGGACGCCGCGTATATCGCGGAGCGGCTGAACCTGCGTCGCGTTGAAGGGACCGTGGAGGTAGATCCAGCGCTTCCGCGTCTGGAACTCGCGGTTGAGCGAGGCCGCGGGCACGCCGAGATTGCGCACCAGGAGCACGAACGCCGAGCGGATGTCCTCCAGCTCGTTCGGCGCGATGCCGACGTGGTAGAACTCCTGGGTGATGGCGAGCGGAACCCCGTTCCGGTCGTACAGCGTGCCGCGGCGCGCCGGCAGCACGACGCGCTCGGTACGCTGCCGGGCGGCCTCCCGCGCCCAGCGCTCCGTCTCGACGATCTGGAGCTCCGCCGCGCGGGTCAGCACCGCCAGAATGCCGATCGCCAACGCGAACTGGATCGCCCCGATACGGGCCGCAGGCTTGGCCATCAGCGCGGCCCCGGCGCGTCCGGCGGGACCACGAACAGTACGAACTCCGAATCGGACGGCTCGTGCAGGCCCAGCTCGCGCGCCACGATGGGGACGAGTACCTGCCGGCTCGAGGCCACCCGGATCCGGCGAACCAGCTCGCCGCGCCGCGCCTCGAGGGCCATCCGCTCCTCGCGCAGATCACGCAGCCGCGCCGCGGTGCGGAATCCCTCGGTCTGCCGCGTCGTGATCGCGATGAGCACGATCAGGAAGACGAGCAGCCAGATCATCAGCCAATGCCGTCCCTTAAGACGCATCGCCCGCCTGGAAGATCCTGAGATGCGCGCTTCGCGCGCGAGGATTGGCCGCCACCTCCGCGGCGTCCGGCACGATCGGCTTCCTCGGCGAGAGCCGCCCGAGCGGCCGGCCGCGGCAGGTGCACACCGGCTGTTCCGGCGGGCACACGCAGGCGCTGGCCCACTCCCTGAATGTGTGCTTGACCAGCCGGTCCTCGCCGGAGTGATAGCTGATCACCGCCAGGCGGCCCCCCGCGGTGAGCGCGTCCCGAAACGCCGGGAGCGCCAGGGCCAGGCCGCCCAGCTCGTCGTTGACCGCGATGCGCACGGCCTGGAACAGCCGGGCGAACTCGGGCGCGCCCGCGCGCGGGCCGAGCGAGGCGCGCACGGCGTTGACCAGATCGTCGCTCACGGCGAAGGGCCGCCGCGCGCGCCGGCGTACGATCTCGCGCGCCAGCCGGCGGGACTGCCGCTCGTCGCCGTACTCGCGGAACACCCGCGCGAGCGTGGTCTCGTCGGCCCCGTTGAGAAAGGCGGCGGCGGTGGGGCCGGCCGCGTCCATCCGCATGTCGAGAGGAGCGCCCGGTCGGAAAGTAAATCCGCGCTCCGGCTCATCCAATTGGCGAGACGAGACGCCCAGGTCCAGCAGCACGAAATCGGGCCGGAACTCGGCGACCGCGCGCCGCGCCTCCTCGGAGGCATACGGCGCCCGCAGGTAGCGCATCCGCTCGTCGCCCAGCCGCCGGCGGCTCACCGCGATCGCCGCCGCATCCCGGTCGATGCCCAGGACCTCGGCACCGGCGCGGCGCAGCGCCTCCGCGTGGCCGCCGTCGCCCAGGGTCGCGTCCACCGCCCTGCGCGCGCCCGCCGCGGCCGCCAGCACGGGGGCCAGCAACACGGGGACGTGCATGGGAAGGGCGGCGTCGGTCGGGCTCGGCATGGGATGGCTCGGAAACGAAACACCCCGTCCGCGGGGACGGGGTGGCACGTTCAACAGAGGGAGCGGGGCTGACGGGGCTCGAACCCGCGACCTCCGCAGTGACAGTGCGGCACTCTAACCAAGCTGAGCTACAGCCCCTTGGAACGGCGGGGTGAATATAGACGGCCCCGCCGCCCCGTGGAACCCCCTTACTTGCAGTACGCCTTCACCATGGCGGCGGTCCGGGGCTTGTACTTCTTGATGATGTCCAAATTTTTTGCCACCGCCTCCTGGTTCGCCGCCCGGCCCGCCGTCAACGCCGTCTCGGCCTCGGCGAGAAGCGCATCCTCCTGCTTGGCGAGATCGCACGACTTCTGCTTTTCGGCCTGCGGGTCGATCTGCGGGACCTGGAACAGCGTGGCGAGCCCGAGCAGATAGTTGGCCGCCGGCGCCACCTTGCCCGCGGGATTGGCCGCCGCGACCGCCATCCGGAGCAGCTCCGCCGCCCCCTGAAGGTCCTGCGGCTGCTGGAGCAACGGCGCGGCGCCGGCATAGAGCAGCGCCGCCGCGTTTTCCTTGGCCTGCGGGTCACCGTGCTTGATCGCGTAGTCCAGGAACGGTACCGCCTCTTTGGACCGCTTGGCGTCGATCAGAGCCTTGGCGGCGCTCAGGGCCGGGACCACCGCCGTCGTGTCCTTCGCCATGATGCGGTTGGTCACCGCCACCACGCTGTCGGTCTGCCCCGTGAGGGTGTACGCCCGGTTCAGATAGCCGAGCAGCGTGCGATTGTCGGGGTACTTCCGCACGCCGATCTGCGTCCACTTGAGCAGACGGGCCGTGTCGGCGACCCCGCCCGCGGCGGCCTCCGCCCGCACCTTCTGCGAATCCGCCTGCGTCCGGGCCCCCTTTAGCAGCTTGACGGTATCGGGCACCGCGGGCTCAGCGGCGGCGGCCGCGATCTTGGTGAAGAACAGCGTGTCCGCCTTGGTGCTGTCCGTCTGGTACAGGGTCTCCAGCGCGTCCACCGCGCACTTGAAGTCGCTGAGGAACAGACACGCGTTGCTCTTGAGGTCGTACAGGTCGGCGTTGTACGGATCGAGCTTCAGGCCCTCGTCGGCCACCTGGAGCGCGGTTTCGGGATGGCCCGACTGCAGGAAGTACTTGAACAGCTCCTCGCGCAGTTTCTGGTTGGTCGGCGCGACGCGCAGCATCTGCTTGAACGCCTCGAGCGTGTTCGCCGTATCGTTCGCGGCCTGGTACTGGGTGGCCAGCGCGGTCCACGCCGGGAGGCTGAGCGGATCGCCCTTGGTGGCGGCCTGAAGGTACTTCACGACCTCCTCCCGCGGCGCCTTTCGGTCCTGCGCGAGCAGCGCCAGGCAGTATTCCGCGAGTCCGTTGTTCGGCAGCGCCTTGATCGCCTTGTTGGCGGCCTCCGCGGCCTTGTCCGGCTTGGAGGCGCGCTGGTCGATGCAGCCCTTCGCCTCGTCCAGCGACTTGACCGCCGGCTCGAGCGCCCTGGCCAGCCGCTTCCCGAAATCTTCCGGCGTCTCGTTCGCGTTCTGGGTCAGCGTGACGACGTTGCCCGCGTCGTCGTTGACGCCGGTCAGTCTGGCCGTCACCGTGTACCGGCCGCCGGGTCCCTTGCTCAGCGTCGAGGTCACGATGAATCGGGCCTGGATGTTCTTGGCGAGCGTCGTGGCGAGCGCCGGGCTCAGAATCGCATCCACCGGATAGCCGTACTGCTGGAGCGCCTGGTTCATCTGGGCCTGCTCGACGACCTGATAGTCACCGCCCGCCAGGTCCTTCATCTCTCCGCGGAAGCCGGTGCCGATCCTCACGGCGGGGGCGGAGTCGGCGGGTGCGAAGGCGAACGGGTTCGCCACCATGAACCGGGGTGATGTGTTGACGGTTTGGGAGCTCCGCCGCGCGTTTCTGGGAATGCCCTGTGCCGCGAGTGGCGAGAGGACCGCGCTGCCGAGCACGGCGAGAGTCACAAGACGGAACAGAGACATGCCTCAGCCTCCAGGAGTATTCGGCCCGTGAGCCGGCCACGACCGCGCGTGCGCGCGGATACCACTGGGCGAAGAGGGATTCGAACCCCCGACATCCTGCGTGTAAGGCAGGCGCTCTGAACCGGCTGAGCTATTCGCCCGGAAGACGCACCATTCCGCCCGAAGGCGAGGAAATACGCCTCAATGCAGACTGCGTGCCGTGACGACGGACACGCGCTAGAGCGCGATTCCGATCGGGAAGAGGATGCAATAGCCGACCACGAGGAGCAGCGCGGCCGCGCTCGCGTGCCCCGCAGCCAGCGTGAGATAGCCCGCGACCAGCACCAGCACGGCAGCCGCCAGAATCACGAGATTACGGCGCGCCAGCAGGAACCGGCGCGTCACGGGTGCGCTGCCTGGCGAGGTGGCGCGGGTGCGGGAATTGGGCATAAGACATGACGCTACTACGGTTTTCGAGGCGGGTCAAGTTCAGGCCCGTCCTCGGTTTCGGGCTCGACGACCCACCCCACGTCGAGCGCGGCGCGCCGCGCCCCATCCAGCCGGCGCCGGCGCCGCACCTGCCACAGCACCAGCAGGCCGACCACGGCCCAGCCGCCGCCGGCGACGAGCCACTGGCCCAGCGTGTACCGCTGACGCACAGCGCGCCGCCACGCTTCCTCGAAGCGGCCAGTCGTGAGACCCGTGGTGGCGAGAACGGCCTCGTCGAAGTCTTCGCCGCGGGCCAGTTGCGTCAGCAAGGGCGTGAGGGTGCGGCTCGGGTTGCGCCGAGCGAGCTCGGTCACCGCCGAGGCGGCGAGCGCGTAGGCGGCG
>JAICJD010000074.1 GCA_025928645.1 Gemmatimonadales bacterium | reverse complement strand
CGGGCTGCCGGACTTCACGGTGCAGGCGCCGATCTTCCAGACCCGCGCCGGTCTCCCGCTGTCCGAGGTGTTCGGCATGGCGTCCGCCTTCGCGCTCATGCTGCCGGTCACCTGGATCTACGTCATGACCCGCCGGCGGAAAGGGTTCCGCCAGTCGGTCGTGCAGACGCTGCTCATCCTCCCGATCGTCGTCGCCGGCGTGGTGTTCATGGTGAAGAACAGCCTGGCCCTGGCCTTCAGCCTCGGCGGTATCGTGGCGGCGGTGAGCTTCCGCAACACGCTCCGGGACACCAAGGACGCGGTGTACATCTTCCTCGGCACCGGCGTCGGGCTGGCCGCGGGCATCCAGTCGGTACCGCTCGCGGCCGCGCTGTCGATCACCTTCAACGTGGTGATCCTCATTCTGTGGTACACCGACTTCGGGCGGGCCCCGGCCGATCTCCAGCGGCACGTGGCGCAGCGGCGGCTGCAGCGCGCGCTCGAGCTGCCGAACCGCACCCGGGCCTTCGTGGAGCTGGTGGACGACCAGATCCTCAAGTCGCTGACGCCCGACCAGCTCGACGCGCTCGCCAAGCGGGCCACGCGGCGCCGCGCGCGCGCGGAGGACGATGACGGCGCCCCCAAGAAGCCGCCGCCCGAGTATCGCCGCCTCGAGCTCCAGATCCAGGGCGCGGCCGATCAGGCGCGCCGGGCCGCCGAGACCGTGCTGGAGCAGTCCGCCAAGCGCTGGGAGTTCGTCCGCGCCGTGCAGGGCGAAGGCGGTGCCACGGAGCGCCTGCTCTACCGCGTGCGCCTCAAGAAGAGCGTCCCGGCGGAGAGCCTGATCCAGGGCCTCCGGGCCGGCGCGGCGCCGCACGTCACCGGGGTGGAGCTGGGCGACGGCGGCCGATGAGCGACCTGCTGACTCGCCTCAAGGAGGCGCTGCGCGACCGATACGTCGTGGAGCGCGAGGCGGGACGGGGCGGCATGGCCACGGTGTTTCTCGCGCGCGACCGGAAGCTCGGCCGCGAGGTGGCCATCAAGGTGCTGAGTCCGAGCGTCATGACCGCCGTCGCCGGCGAGCGCTTCCTCCGTGAGATCCGCATCACCGCCCAGCTCCAGCATCCGAACATCCTGCCGTTGATCGACTCGGGCGACGCCGCGGGGCTGCTCTACTCGGTGATGCCGTTCGTCGAGGGGGAGACCCTGCGCGAGCGCCTGCAGGCCGGCCCGCTGCCGGTGAGCGAGGCGCTGCTGCTGGGGCGCGAGATGGCGGAGGCGCTCGACTACGCGCACCGCCGCGGCATCGTGCACCGCGACATCAAGCCCGAAAACATCCTGCTCTCGAACGGCCACGCCATCGTGTCGGACTTCGGCATCGCCCGCGCGATCGGGCTGGCCAGCGGGAACTCGCTCACCGCGCGGGGCCTGCCCATCGGCACCGCGGCCTACATGAGCCCCGAGCAGGCGCAGGGCGGCGGCGGCGGCGATCCGCGGAGCGACGTCTACAGCGCGGGCTGCGTGCTGTACGAGATGCTGACCGGCCGTATGGCGTTCGGCGGCGTGAACCTGCGCGAGGTGCTCGCCAAGCAGGCGGCCGGCACCCCGACGCCGGTCGCGCAGCTCCGCCCCGAGGTTTCGCCGTCGGTCGTCGGCATCGTGAGCCGGGCGATGGCCCGCCTGCCGGAAGAGCGCTACCAGACGGCGGGCGAGCTGGCGGTCGACCTGCGGGTCGTCATGGGCGAGCCCGCCAGGCTCAGCACCCCGGGCGAGTTTCCGCCGGAGGAGTGGCGGGCGCCCGCGCCGCGCGCCGCGCCGGCGAGCGCGCTGTGGAGCAGGGTGCTGCTCGTCGCCGCCGCGGTCGTGCTCCTCGCGCTGGGCCTGACTCGGCTCCGCGCCGACGGCACCCGAACCAAGGCGCCCGAGGGGCCGCCCTCGGTGGCCGTGCTGCCGCTCGCCACTCCGGGCGCGAGCCTCGAGGAGGAGTATCTCGGCGACGGCGTGAGCCGGGAAATCACCGAGCGGTTGTCCCAGGTCCGCGGTCTCCGCGTCATCTCGCCCGCCTCGATGGTTGCGCTCAAGCACCGCCGGCTCACCGCCCGCCAGGTGGCCGACACCCTGCGGGTGACCCACGTGCTCGACGGCACGCTGCGGCGCTCGGGCGAACGACTCGAAGCCCGGCTGCGCCTGATCGACACCCGGCGCGACCGGATCGAATGGCAGCAGACCTACCGGCTGGGCGAGGCCGACCTGCTGCGCCTGCACGAGGCGATCGCCCGGGAGGTGGCGGCGGTGCTGCTCGACGCGCGCCCGCTCGCGATGCCCGCGCCGCCGATCCGCACGGCGCGCCCCGCGGCCTACGAGGCCTACCTCAAGGGCCTCTACTGGCTGCAGCGCCGCACCCCCGAGGCCCTGCGGCTGGCGGCGGCGTCGTTCGGCGAGGCCCTGGGCCAGGACTCCATCTACCCGCAGGCGCTCGCGGGCCTCGCGTCCACCCACACCTACCAGGTGATTTACGGCTACCGCACCGAGGCGGATCCGTATACCGAGGTGGCGCAGGCGCTGCGGCTCGCCGGGCGCGCGCTCGCGCTCGACTCCTCGGCGGCCGAGGCGTACCTCGCGCGCGCGGACGCCCGGTCGATCGCGTTCGTGCCGGAAGACTCGGTGCGCGCCGACGTGCTCCGCGCCCGCGGGCTCTTGCCCAGCTCGGCCGACGTCGCGATGGCCTATGCCTGGACGCTGTTTCGCGCCGGGCGGGCGGACTCGGCCCTCGCGGAGGCCCGGCGCGCGCTCGCGCTCGACCCGCTGGCGCCGGGGGTACGGCACGCGGTCGTGGCGCTCGCGATCGGCTCCCGCCGATACGACGTCGCTCTCCGGGAGGTGCGGCCGAGCGTGGCGGGTGGCGGAGTGGATCCGATCTCCGTCGTGCTGCAGAACTACGCCCAGCTTCTCTCGGGCCATGCCGACGCCTGCGCCCGCCGTGACCCCGGACCATGGGTGGCGGTGCGCGCCATGTGCCTCCACGAGCTGGGCCGGAACGAGGAGGCCGCGTCGCTGGCCGACTCGCTCGCGCGCGAGCTCGAGGACGAGCGCTACGTTTTCGTGCATCAGTACGCGGACCTCGCGGCCTACTACGCCTGGCTGGGCGACGCCGGGAGCTCGGCGCGCTGGATGGAGCGCGCGCTCGCGCATTCGCCCATGCTGCACCGCTGGCAGCTCGAGTCCGGCCTGTTCGACCGGGTCCGGCGCCGCCCGGAGTTTCAGGTCGCGTTCGCGCGCGCCCGGGCGCAGGCGCAAGAGCGCGTTCGGGCCCGCCGCGCGGCGGTCGGAGACTGAGCCGCGTGCCGCCGGCTGAATTCCGCTGCGACGTGCGGACGCCCGAGCTGCTCGCCACGCTGCTCGCCGCGCCGCTGCCGCTCGGGCTGGTGCAGCGCGCGGTCGAGCGGCGGCCGCACCGGGACGTGTTCGTGGATACCGGCGACGATGCGCTCGCGGCTCGCGGCGTCACCTGCCGCATCCGCTACGGCGCGGACGACCGCCGCACGCTGACGCTGGCGGTGGCGGAGCCGGGGCTCCCGGTCGTCGGCGCGCGTGACGTGTATGCGGCGGACGCCTCGCCCGTAGAACTCGGCGCGGTTCTCACCGGCGACAGCGAGCCCGCCCGGCGCCTGCGCGGCCTGGTCGATCCCGCCCGGCTCAAGCCGCGCTTCGAGCTCGAGGTGGACCGGATCGTGCGCGCGGGCGCGCGCCGATGGCCCTTCTCGGGGCGCTTCGAGTTCTTCTACGACCGGGTCACGGTTCGGAACGGCGGGCTCGCGCGCACGTTTCAGGAGCTCAAGGTCCGGCGCGTCGGGAACGGGCCGCCGCGGCTCGAGGCCATCGCGCGCGCGCTCGAGGAAGGACATGGCCTCCGGCCCTCCCTGCAGACCAAGCCGGCGCGCGCCCGTGAGCTCCTCCGGCAGATGGGGCGCGAGAGCGCGGCCCGGAACCTCGACCTCGGCCGGGCGGTCGCCGTCATCGTGGTCGACGATGGGCGCGTGGCGCTGCTCGGCGAGGCCGACGCCCCCGAGCTGCCGGTGACCGCCGGCGCCGGAGAGCAGGCTGTGCGGCACGGGCTCGCGGAATGGTTCGGCACCCGGGTGGCGGACGTCGTGCAGCTCGGGCGGGCCGCCGCGTCGATCGAGCAGCCGAGCCTCGAGGTCTGGCTCGCGCGGCGGGTCCGCCGCGGTCTCGAGCCGCCCGGCGGAGCCCGCGTGGTGTGGATGCCGCTGGCCGACTTCGCGCGCGCGGTACGGACCTCAATCGTGCGCGACCACCCGACCCGCGCGGCGTTCGGCGTCGCCTCCCGCTCCGCGCTCGTCCCCGAGTGGACCGAGGCGCCGGTGGACACGATGGAAAGCGAGACCGAGGACGCCGCGGACGACCTGCTCGACCCGCGCCGGAGCCTGATCGAGTTCAATCTCCGGGTGCTCGCGCTCGCGGAGGACGCACGTACGCCGCTGCTCGAGCGGCTCCGGTTCCTCGCCATCGTGAGCGCCAACCTCGACGAGTTCTACATGTCGTCGGGACGGCACACCGCGGAGCCGCTGGTGCGCGGGCTGCTCGCGCGCCACCAGGCCGCGGCCGCCGACTGTCTCACGCGCCTGGCGGAGCAGGGTTACCGCCTCCGGCGCTGGGCCGAGCTGGGCGACGCCGAGCACGACGCACTCCGCGACCGGTTCCGCCGCGAGTTGTTTCCGGCGCTCACGCCCCGGGCCATCACGATGAGCCCGGGACACCCGTTTCCCCTCATCCCCGCACTCACCCTTTCCCTCGCGGTGGCGCTCCAGGGCGAACAGACCGGACCGCTCCATTTCGCCTACGTGCGGCTCCCACCGGCGCTCCCACGCTTCGTACCGCTCGAGCACGGCGTGCTGGTGCCGATCGAGGACGTGGTGCGCGCCAATCTTTCGCTGCTGTACCCCGGCCGCCTCGTCGAGGAGACGGCGCTGTTCCGGATCACCCGCCGGGGGGACCTCGAGCTCGACGATGCGGGCGCCGGCGATCTGCTGCAGGCGATCGAGGAGGAGCTCGACCAGCGGGCGGTCAATCCGGTGGCGCGGGTCGAGCTGGAGGAGGGTGCCTCGCCGCTGCTCCGGGGCATGCTGGTGCAGGAGCTTCGCTTCGAGGGCGGGGCCGGTGGCGCGGCGCTCGGGGACCTGGTGATCCACGAGATCGGCGGCCTCATGGCGGGTAGCGACCTGAGACAGCTCGCCGCGCTGCCCCTGGCCGGTGGCGTGTTCGCGCCGTTCGCCGGGCGCGACCCTTTCCCGCCGGGCCGCCCGCTCTGGACCCTCCTCCGGGAGCGCGACCGTCTGGTCCACCAGCCGTACGATGATTTCGGCGCGACCGTGCTCCGGCTGCTCGACGAGGCGGCCGACGACCCGGCGGTGATCTCGCTCAAGCTCACGCTCTACCGGACGGGGGAGAGCTCGCCCGTGGTGGCGGCGCTGCTCCGCGCCGCGGCCGCCGGCAAGGAGGTGGTCGCCTTCGTAGAGCTCAAGGCGAGCTACGACGAGGCGCGGAACATCGCCTGGGTGCGGCGGCTCGAGCAGGCCGGGGCGCAGGTAGTGTACGGCGTGGTCGGCCTCAAGAACCACGCGAAAGTGGCGCTGATCGCTCGGCGGGAGGACGGGGAGATCCGCCGCTACGCGCACGTCGGCACCGGCAACTACAACGCGGCGACCGCGCGGTTCTACACCGACCTCGGCCTCCTCACCGCGGACCCGGCGATCGCCGACGACCTGGGCGACCTGTTCAACCAGCTCACCGGCACCTCCGCCGCGCCGGGCGCGACCTTGCGGCGGCTGCTGGTGGCGCCCGACCACCTGCGCACCGAGCTGCTGGCGAAGATCGCCCGCGAGGCCGACCACGCCCGCGCGGGGCGGCCGGGCCGCATTCGGGTCAAGCTCAACGGGCTCGACGATCCGGAGGTCATCCGGGCGCTGTACGCCGCGGCCTCCGCGGGCGTGGAGATCGATCTCCTGGTCCGCGGTCTGTGCACGCTCAAGCCGGGCGTGCCGGGCATGTCCGAACGGATTCGGGTGGCGAGCCTGCTGGGCCGCTTTCTCGAGCACGCGCGCATCTATCACTTCGCCAACGGCGGCGACGACGAATATTTCATCGCGTCGGCGGACTGGCGCTCGCGCAACCTCCGGCGCCGGGTCGAAGTGGCGGTGCCGGTGCTCGATCCCCTCGCCCGGGACCGGCTCGCCCTGATTCTCGACCGGGAGCTGGCCGATCCGTCCGCCTGGATGCTCGAACCCGACGGCGGCTACCGCCGACGGTCGGATGTCGCGCTCGGCGATCCTGCCACCGCGCAGGCGCAGGCGGCAGACTCGCCCTCACCCGAGGAGGCGGCGTGGGTCGCGCAGTGAGGTGGTGGGCGGCGCGGGTGCTGCTCCTCGGCGGCAGCGCGATTCCAATCCGGCTCGGTGCGCAGGCCGCGAGCCCGGCACCGCACGACACGGTCGTCACGCCCGGCGCGCACTACGCCGTCGGGGGGCTGCACCGGTGGCTCTTCGGCGCGCACTACCGCGATCTGTGGACGACGCCGGTGCGGGTGCCGGTCCTCGATCTGCACCGCTTCGCCGGCGGCCTTCGGCCCACCGAGCGCGGCGGCGGCAAGCAGACCCGCTCGCTCCGCTTCGACGGGGCCGATGGCCGCGAGTACGCCTTCCGCTCGCTGGACAAGGATCCGTCGCCGCTGCTGCCGGAATCGCTGCAGCACACCGTCGCTCAGCGCGTGTTCCAGGATCAGATCAGCGCGGGTCATCCGGGCGCACCACTCGTCGTCGGCCCGATTCTCGATGCTGCCGGTGTGCTCCACGCGGAGCCGAGGCTGGTTGTCCTGCCCGACGACCCGGCGCTCGGCGAGTTCCGCGCCGAGTTCGGCGGCATGCTGGGCATGATCGAAGAGCGCCCGAGCGACGATGATCCGGCGTTCGCCGGCGCCGACAAGATCATTTCCACCGAAACGCTGTTCGAGCGCCTGGAGAAGCATCAGGACGAGCGGATCGACGGGCGAGCCTTCCTGACCGCGCGGCTTCTCGACCTCCTGCTCGGCGACTGGGACCGGCACCAGGATCAGTGGCGCTGGGCCCGCCTGGGCGATGCGGACTCGCTGCCGTGGATGCCGATCCCGCGCGACCGCGACCAGGCGTTCGCCCGGTTCGACGGGCTCCTCCTCTCGCTGGCGCGGCTCTCCGCCCCGCAGCTGGTCGCGTTCTCGCCCGACTACCCGAGCATCGTCGGCCTGACTTGGAACGCCCGGGTCGTCGACCGCCGGCTGCTCGGCGGGCTCGGGTGGGCCGCCTGGGACTCGATCGCCCGCACCCTGCAGTCGCGGGTGAGCGACGCGGTGATCGACGACGCCGTCGCCCGGCTGCCGAAGGAGTTCCGCGACCGGAATGCCGAATGGCTCGCCGCCGCGCTCAGGAGCCGGCGCGACCAGCTGCCGGAGGAGGCGCGCCGGTTCTACGAGCTGCTCGCCGCCGACGCCGAAGTGTACGGCAGCGACAAGCCGGAGCGGGTCGAGGCCACGAAAGGAGCGGGGACGCTCGACCTGGCGGTCTACGCCGCGGGATCGGCGGACCGGCGCCCGCTCGTCCGCCGCCGGTTCGACCGGGCCGACACGCGCGAGGTGAGGCTGTACCTGCACGGCGGCGACGACACGGTTCATGTCGCGGGCTCGGGCGGGGGCGCGCCCCTGCTTCGCGTGGTGGGCGGCGGCGGAGACGATCGCGTGGTCGACTCGTCGAGCGGCGGTCGGGTCCGGTTCTACGATGCGCGCGGCCGGAACGAGATGGCGGGCCTGCATCGGGTGCCGCTCGACCGGCGGCCCTACCACGAGTTCCGCATGAGCGACTCGACGCCCTATCCGCCGCGCGACTGGGGCGGGTTCTACCGGTTCCGTCCCTGGATGAGCTCGGGCCCGGACGTCGGGTTCTTCGTGGGCGGCGGGGTCGTGCGGTACAACTTCGGCTTCCGCAAGCGCCCCTGGAGCTCGCGGCTCTCCGCGCGCGTGGGGTACGCGACCGAGGCGGAGCGGTTCCGCGCCGAGCTGCAGGGCGACTTCCACCGGGTGAATTCCGGCGTGCAAACCTCGGTGCTCCTCCGCGCGTCGGGAATCGAGGTGCTCCGGTTCTTCGGGTTCGGCAACGAGACTCCGCGCACCGCCGACGACGCGTTCTACCGCGTGCGCCAGGAGCAGTACGTAGTGGCGCCCTCGCTCATCCTCCCGGTCGGCGAGGCGGGGTCGCTCGCCGTGGGACCGCTGCTCAAGTACGCCGACACCGAGACCGATGCCGGTCGGTTCATCGGTCTGAGCCGGCCCTACGGCGTGGGCGGCTTCGGCGAGCTGGGCGCCGCCGCCAGTGTGGCGTGGGACACCCGCGATGGCCCCGCCGCGCGCCGCGGGGTGCGGCTCGAGGCGGGGGGCAGCTTCTATCCCGCGGTGTGGGATGTAGACTCGACGTTCGGCGAGCTGCACGGCGAGGCATCCGCCTACCTTACGCCGCGAACCACCTTCGGGCCTACGCTCGCGCTGCGCGCGGGCGCCAAGAAGCTGTGGGGCCGGTTCCCCTTCTTCGAGTCGGCGTTCCTCGGCGGCGCCGACGACGTGCGCGGGCTCCGGACCCAACGCTTCGCCGGCGACGCGGCCGTCTACGGCAACGCCGAGGTCCGCGCCCGCCTGGGACGGTTCTTTGTCGTGCTTCCCGGAGAGTTCGGCGTCTTCGCGCTGGCCGACGTCGGACGGGTGTACCTCGACGGGGAGGCTTCCGACACCTGGCACACCGGCGTCGGCGGCGGGCTCTGGTTCGCGTATCTGGATCCCGCCAACACGATCAGTCTCGCCGTGGCCCGCGGGGACGATCGGACCGCCCTCTACCTCCGCGCGGGCTTCGCCTACTGAGCTGACCGGCCGGCCCGCGTTGCGCGAACGGGGGAAGCATCCCAGCTTTCCCGGGCCCCCCTTTGTGTTCAGGTGTTTCCGTGTCCACCCTCGAGCCCAGCTCGCCGGGAGCGGGCCCCGCGCCCACACCCGCCCGGACCTCTTCACTGCTCCCTCGAGGGGGCGGGGCCAGCGGCAGCGCGGCGAACGGACCGCTCCGACGGCAGTGGCAGCGGCGTGCGGCGGGGCGGCGCTACGGCGTGGCGGTGCTGGCCGCTCTCGTGTCCGTGGGCGCGCACGTCCTGCTGCATCGCTACTTCGGACGGACGTTCGACCCGCTGTTCCTGGTGGTGGTCGGTCTCAGTACCTGGTACGGCGGGTTCGCCGCGGGGCTCCTCACCCTCGTCCTGGCCGGGATCGGCGCCGCGGCCACGACAATCGAGCCGCTGGGCTCGCTCAGGATCGCGCGGCGCGGCGACGTGCTCGACCTCATGACCTACGGCATCTCCGGCCTGGCGATCAGTGGACTGGTCGCGTCCCTGGTGGCCGCGCGCCGGCGGGCGGAGGAGGCGCGCGAGCAGGTCGCCTTCCTGGCGGAGGTGAGCGAGGTGCTGGCGGGGTCGCTGGACTACCGCGCGACCCTTTCCGCCGCGGCCCGGCTGGCGGTGCCGCGGCTCGCGGATTGGTGCGCGGTCGATGTCGTGGACGCCGACGGACGGCTCCGCCGGCTCGCGATCGCGCACGTCGACCCGGCGAAGGTCGACGCCGTATGGGCCATGAGCCACCGGTACCGCGAGCTGGCCGACGATCCGGTCCCGCAGGTCATCCGGTCGGCGCGGCCGCAGATCATCCCCGAGATCCCGGACGACCTGCTCCGGCGGTTCGCCCGCGACGAAGAACATCTGCAGGGGCTGCGCGCCTTCGGGCTCAAATCGCTGTTGATCGTGCCGCTGGTCGCCCGCGGCCGCACGCTGGGCGCGATCACGCTCGTCACCGCGGAGTCCGGGCGGCACTACGGCCAGGCGGACCTCCTGCTCGCCGACCTGCTCGCGCGCCGGGCCGCCACCGCGGTGGACAACGCCCGGCTGTTCCAGGAGGCGGAAGAGGCGCTCCAGGAGAAGGACCGTTCGCTCGCGCTGCTCGACACCGTGTTTCGCGGCGCGCCGATCGGGCTCGCGTTCGTGGACCGGGCGCTCCGGTTCGTGCGGGTGAACGACGCGCTCGCCGCGATGAACGGCCGCTCGATCGACGAGCATCTCGGCCGGACGCTCCACGAGGTGCTCGGGCCCGGCGCGGACGCGTTGGCGCCGCTGTTCGAGGAGGTTTTCCGGACCGGCCGCCCGCGTCTCGAGCACGAGCTGGCGGCCGAAAGCGGACGGACCCAGCTGGTGAGCTTCTATCCCGTCGCCACGCCGGGCGGCGACGTCGAGTGGGTGGGCTGCATCGTGGGTGACGTCACCGAGCGGCGGCGCGCCGCCGAGCGGGCGCTGCAGGGCGAGCGGATGGAGGCGATCGCCCGCGTGGCCGGCGGCGTGGCTCACGAAGTGAACAACATGATGACCGTCATCTCGGGGTTCGGTGGCTTCCTCGCGGGCACGCTGGCCGCCGATGACCCGCGAGCGGAGGACGTCGCCGAGATCCGCCGCGCCGCCGACCGGGCCGCGGGCATCACCCGGCAGCTCCTCGCCTACAGCCGCCAGCAGCTGCTGCAGCCGACGGCGCTCGACCTCAACGCGCTGCTCCACGCGAACGAGCCGGTGCTGTCCCGCCTGCTGGGCGCGGGCGTCCGGGTGCGGCTCACCACGGGGCCGGAGCTCGTTCCGGTGCGGGCCGATCCGGCGCAGCTCGAGCAGGTGCTCGTCAATCTGATCCTCAACGCGCGCGACGCGATGGCCGGCGAGGGCATCCTTCGGATCGAAACGGAGAACGTGACGGTCGGGGAGGGGCAGCCCGAGGTCGCGCCCGGCGTGCGGATGCCGGCAGGCCGCTACGTGTGTCTCAACGTTGGCGACAGCGGGCACGGGATGGATGCCGCGACGGCTGCCCGCGCGTTCGAGCCGTTCTTCACGACCAAGCCGGCCGGGAAGGGGAGCGGTCTCGGGCTGGCCACGGTCTACGGGATCGTGAAGCAGAGCGGCGGCTACATCTGGGTGAGCAGCCAGGTCGGGCAGGGCACCACGTTCCGGATCTATCTTCCGGAGTTCGTGGGGCCGGCCCCCGCCCTGCCGGGGGTGCCGGCGCCCGCGTCGCCGCGAGGCGCGGAGACCATCCTGATCGTCGAAGACGAGGCCGCGGTGCGCCGGATGGCGTCGCGGGCGCTGGCCTCACAGGGCTACGCGATCCTCGAGGCCGAGAACGGTGCCGAGGCACTCGAGCTGCTCGGGCGCACCAGCGGCGCGGTGGACCTGGTGCTGACCGACGTGGTGATGCCGGTGCTGAACGGCCGCGAGTTGAGCGAGCGTCTGGCGGCCGAGCGTCCCGAGATTCGCGTGCTGTTTATGTCGGGCTATACCGACGACGACATCGTCCGCCGCGGCCTGCTGCAGCCCGGCGCGCCGTTCCTGCAGAAACCGTTCATGCCGGCGGAACTCTCCCGCAAGGTGCGCGAGGTGCTCGACGCCCGATGACTCTGCTCCCCGCCTTCCGCGAGCACATCACGACGCTGGCGCTGCCCCCGGGACGCGCCCTGGCGGCCGTGTCGGGCGGGCCGGACTCGGTCGCGCTGCTCGACCTGCTGGCGCGCACCCGATCGGCGCACCAGCAGGAGCTGATCGTGGCGCACTTCGACCACGGCATCCATCCCGCGAGCCGGCAAGTGGCGGAAGGCGTCCGGGCCCTGGCCGAGCGGCTCGGGCTGCGGTACGAGGAAGGCCGCGGTGCGCTTCGGTTCGATGCCGGAGAAACGGTGGCGCGGTCGGCCCGCTACGCCTGGCTCGAGTTCACCCGCGAACGGTGCGGCGCGGCCTTCGTGTTCATCGCCCACCACGCGGACGATCAGGCCGAGACCGTACTGATGCGCGTGCTGTCCGGGTCGGGGCCGGCCGGGCTCGCCGGCATGGCAGCGCGTACCGGGCCCCTGGTCCGGCCGCTCCTGCCGTTTCACCGGGCGGCGATCCTCGGCTACGTCCGAGCCGAGGGACTGCCGGTGTGGATCGACCCCGCCAACGCCGACCCGCGCCATCTTCGGAGCTGGCTCCGCGTGGACGTGCTCCCCGGCCTTCGGGCGCGCCTGCCGGACATCGACGCATCCCTCATTCGCGTGGCCGGTCATGCCGCCCGCGAACGGGCGGCCTGGAGTGCGGTTCTCGCGCAGCTTCCCGGCCTCGATTTTCGGGTGGAAACCGACGGATTTTCCGTTGCTGCTGGCCAGCTTACCGGGTATGATTCAGCCTTGGGACAGAGCGTCCTGATGGCGGCCGCGCGTCGCGCCGGATGGCCGCTCGGACCGGGGCGCGCGGCGCGGCTGCTCCGCTTTGCGGCGGCCTCGGGGAGCGGCGCAACGCTGCCGCTTGGGCGTGGCTGGACCGCGGAGATCACCTTCGGCCGCCTGGCCGTCACACTCAGCCCCGAGGCGGCCGAGCCGTCGCCGTTGGCGCTCGAAGGCCTTGAGGGCGAGGCTCGCTGGGGTCGCTGGCGCCGTCACTGGCGCCACGACTCGGCGCCGGCCCGGCAGTCCCGCACCGGGCTCGAGGCGTGGTTCGCCCCGGCGCCGCTGGTGGTGCGAGCCTGGCGCGAAGGCGAGCGCCTCCGGCCGCTCGGCGGCGCGGGCCGCCGGCTTCTGGTCCGTTGTTTCCAGGACGCGCGGGTGCCGCGCAGCCGCCGGCGGGCGTGGCCGGTTCTCGCCGGGCCCGCCGGAGTCGTCTGGATTCCTGGCGTCAGCCGAAGCGACGCCTTCCTTCCGGAGCCGGGCACGGAGGCCGTTCGCGTCGATGCTGAGCACGCCTGAAGTCCTTCGTCGCACAGGCGGGAAGCCGGTCAAGTCGATCGTCTTCGACGAGGCCACGATCGCGGCCCGGGTGGAGGCGCTCGGGGCCGAGATCACCGGGGCCTATCCGGACGGGGAACTCCTCGTCCTGGGCCTGCTCAAGGGAAGCTTCATCTTCCTGAGCGATCTGGTCCGCACCATCGAGCGCCCCGTCCAGATCGATTTCCTGGTGGCCAGCTCCTACGGCGACGGCACGGTCTCGAGCGGAGCGGTCCGGCTGCTCTACGATCCGGAGACCCGGCTCGAGGGGAAACACATTCTGCTGGTCGAGGATATAATTGATACCGGGAAAACCCTGCAGCGCCTGATGACGCTGCTCGGAGCCCGGCGGCCGAGGAGCCTTGCCGTGTGCGCGCTCCTCGACAAGCAGCTGGCCGTGGAATCGCGCCCGGAGCTCCGCTTCGTGGGGTTTCGGGCGCCACCGGCCTTTCTGGTCGGGTATGGACTCGACCACGCCGAGAACTACCGGCATCTCCCGTTCATCGCGGACTTGGCATAAATGGCAGACCGTCTTCCCAACCGGCCCCCGCGCACCAATTGGGGGAATCTGAGCAAGAACCTGGCGCTGTGGCTGCTGGTCGGCCTGCTGGCGCTGGCGTTGTTCCAGATGATGAGCCGGCAGCGCAATCCGACCCAGGAATTCTCCTACACGGAGTTCAGCCACCAGCTCGACCAGGGGAACGTCGCGCGGGTTGAGATCTACGACGGCAAGCGGCTCGAGGGCGACTTCAAGAACCCGGTCACCCAGGACAACCGGACCGCCAAGAGCTTCCAGGTGCTGCTGCCGGTGGCCAACAGCGAGCAGTTCGTCAAGCGGCTCGAGGACGCCGGCGTCCCGATCACCGCCAAGGAGCCCAAAGGCGGCATCACCGCCATCGTGATCGCGGCGCTGCCGTGGATCGTCATTCTGGGGCTCTGGTTCTTCCTCCTGCGCCAGCTCCAGGCCGGCGGCAGCCGGGCGTTCGCGTTCGGCAAGTCGAAGGCCAAGCTGCTGGCGGGCGACACGCCCAAGATCACCTTCGCCGACGTCGCCGGCGCGGACGAGGCCAAGGTCGAGCTGCAGGAGATCATCGAATTCCTGAAGGATCCGCAGAAATTCACCCGGCTGGGCGGGCGCCTGCCCAAAGGCGCGCTGCTGGTGGGGCCGCCGGGCACCGGCAAGACGCTCCTCGCCAAGGCCGTGGCCGGCGAGGCGGGACGGCCGTTCTTCTCGATGTCCGGCTCCGATTTCGTCGAGATGTTCGTGGGCGTGGGCGCCAGCCGGGTGCGTGACCTGTTCGAGCAGGGAAAGAGCCACGCGCCCTGCATCATCTTCATCGACGAGATCGACGCGGTCGGCCGCCACCGCGGCGCGGGGCTCGGCGGCGGGCACGACGAGCGGGAGCAGACCCTCAACCAGCTCCTGGTCGAGATGGACGGGTTCGAGTCCAACGACGGCGTCATCCTCGTGGCGGCCACCAACCGCCCCGACGTGCTCGACCCGGCGCTGCTCCGCCCGGGCCGCTTCGACCGCCAGATCGTGGTCGACGCGCCCGACGTGCGCGGCCGCGAGGGCATCCTGCGGGTGCACACCCGGAAGATCCCGCTCGCGTCGGACGTGCGGCTCGAGGTCATCGCTAAGGGAACGCCCGGCATGGCCGGCGCCGACCTGGCGAACCTGGTGAACGAGGCGGCGGTGCTGGCCGCCCGGCGGAACAAGACGCTGGTCGACATGCAGGACTTCGAGGACGCGAAGGACAAGGTGATGCTCGGCGTGGAGCGGCGGAGCCTCGTGCTCACCGACGCCGAGCGGAAGCTCACCGCGTACCACGAGGCGGGGCACGCGATCGTCGCCATCAAGATCCCGGGCAGCGATCCGATCCATAAGGTCACGATCGTCCCGCGCGGCCGGGCGCTGGGTCTCACCGCGTCGCTGCCCGAGGTCGACCGCCACAACTACAGCAAGGACTGGCTGATCGGCAGCCTGGCGATGTTCTTCGGCGGCCGCGTGGCTGAGGAGCTGGTCTTCGGCTCCGACAAGGTGACCACCGGGGCGGGGAACGACATCGAGCGCGCCACCGCGCTCGCCCGCCGGATGGTCACGCAGTTCGGCATGAGCGAGCTCATCGGCCCGCTCGCCGTGGGCGACAAGGAGCAGGAGATCTTCCTGGGCCGCGAGTTCGCTCAGCGCCGCGAGATCAGCGAGCGCACGGCGCAGATGGTGGACGACGAGGTGAAGCGTCTGGTGGACGAGGCCTACGCCCGCGCGACCACCATTCTGAGCGAGAACCGCGAGCTGCTCGACCGCATCGCCGACGCGCTGCTCGAGCGCGAAACGATCGATCGCGAGGACCTCGACCGGCTGGTGAAGAACCTGCCGCTGCCCCCGCGGAACCTGCCGCCGGCCGATTCGCCGGCGCCGCAGGCCAGTGCACCGACGAAGCCGGGCGCCGCGCCCGCTCGCGCACCTCTTCTGGGCACCCCACCGGCCGAACCCGCCGGCGCGTGACCGTCACGCCGCTGGCGGCCCGCTCGTCGCGCGCGGTGCTGGAGGTGCTGCGCGCGCACGGATGGGACGCCGGGCTGGCCGCCACCGCGTCCGACGGCCTTCAATCTCTCGCCTTTCATTGCACCGGTCTCGAGCCGGACGTCCTCGAGGCGCTCGTGCCGTTCGCCGGCACGCTGGGTCTCGACGTCGTCACGGGGGACGGCTGGGCCATCCTCGCCGGCAGCCGCGCGCGGCTCAGCGCCTTCGCGCGGCCCTGGACGGCGCCGGCTGCCCTGATTCAGCTCACGCTGGATCTCGGGCAGGCGATGCCCGCCGAGCCGGCGCCCGCCTGGCGCACCGCGCGCGGCAGCCTGCCGCTCGACCGGCCCGTCCTGATGGGCATCCTCAACGTCACCCCCGACAGCTTCAGCGACGGCGGCCGGTACGCGGGCGTCGACATGGCCCTGGCGCAGGCGGACGCGCTGGTCGAGGCGGGGGCCACGATCGTGGACATCGGTGGCGAATCCACCCGTCCGGGCCGGACGGAAGCCGTCCCCGCCGCCGTGGAGCTGGGGCGCGTCCTGCCCGTCATCGAGGGGCTGACCGCCCGTCATCCGTCTCTCGTGCTCACCGTCGATACCGTGAAGAGCGACGTGGCCCGCGCCGCGCTCGCCGCGGGCGCCGCGGCGATCAACGACGTCACGGCGCTGCGCCTGGATCCCGCCATGGCGGCCACCGTCGCCACCGCGGGCGCGGGGCTGGTGCTCATGCATTCGCGGGGCGACATCCTCGAGATCGCCTCCTACGCTCACGCGACCTACGCGGACGTCGCCGGCGAGGTGGCGGCGGAGCTGCGCGGCGCGATCGGTCGCGCCCAGGCGGCCGGCGTGCCGGCGGCCTCGATCGCGGTCGACCCCGGGCTGGGCTTCTCGAAGACCGTCGAGCAGAACATCGAGCTGTTCGACCGGCTGGACGCGCTGGTGGCGCTCGGCCATCCCGTCGTCGTCGGGCCGTCGCGGAAGCGGTTCCTCGGCGTCGTCACGGGACAGGCCGTCGATGCGCGCGACCGCGCCACCGCGGCGGCGTGCGCGCTCGCCTGGGAACGCGGGGCCCGGATCTTCCGCGTGCACGAAGTCGCCGGCGCTCGCGACGCGCTGAGCGTCGCCCGGGCGGTCGGAGGCCCGTAGTGGTGGGCTCGGTGCCGTTCCCCACGCCGGGCTGGCGGGACGTGCTCGAGATTCTCATCGTCGCGTATGTCGTGTACGCGATGCTTCGCTTCCTGGTCGGCACCCGCGCGCTTCAGATCGTCTTCGGGCTCATGGTGCTCGCGGTCATCTACCTGCTCGCCTTTCTGTTCAAGCTGAGCATGATCACCTACCTGCTCGGCGTGGTGTTCACCTACGGCGTGTTCGCGGTGCTGGTCGTGTTCCAGCCCGAGCTGCGGCAGGCGCTTGCTCGGCTGGGCCAGAGCCGCGTGTTCCGCGTCTTCGGCGGCGGCCCGGCGCCGGCCGCGGTGGCGGAGATCGCGGAGGCCGTGGAGCGCCTTCGACGGACCGCGACGGGCGCGATCATCGTGATCGAGCGCGAGGTGCGGCTCGACGAATTCGTCGGTACCGGCTCGGCCATGCGGGCGTCGGTCTCCGCCGACCTGCTCGCGACCATCTTCAGCCCCTATTCGCCGCTGCATGACGGCGCTGTCCTCGTGCGGGACGACGAGATCGTCGGCGCGGGCTGCATCCTGCCGCTCACGCAGAACCCGGTCGCGGACCGGTCGCTGGGCACCCGGCATCGCGCGGCGCTCGGCCTCTCCGAGGAAACCGACGCGCTCGTGCTGGTCGTCTCGGAGGAGAGCGCCACCGTGTCGCTCGCACGCGGCGGCACGCTCGAGCGCGGGCTCACCGCCGAGCAGGTGGCCGCGATTCTCGCGGGACGGGCGGCGGTTCCGGCGTCGCCGCCATGAGGCGGGACGGTGCGCCCTATGGCGCCGCGGGGGCGGTAGCGCTGGCGGTGCTGGCCGGTTACCTGCTCACGCTCGCGCCCACCGTCACGTTCTGGGATGCGGGCGAGTTCATCGCGGCCGCGCGCACCCTCGGCATTCCGCACCCGCCGGGCACGCCGCTGTTCGTGATGATCGCGCACGTGTGGGCCGCGCTCGTGCCGGTCGGCGAGTACGCCGTCCGCACCAACCTGCTGAGCGCGCTGTTCAGCGCCGCCGGGGCCGGCGGCTTCTTCCTCACGGTGCACGCGACGCTGGACGGGCTCGAGCCGCGCCGCCGCATCCTCGTCGCCGCCGCCGCGGCGGTGTGCGGCGCGTTCACGTTCACCAACTGGCAGAACTCGAACGAAACCGAAGTTTACGCCGTCGCCACGTTCACCATCGGCGCCATGGCGTGGACCGCGATGTGCTGGCGCCGTCGCCGGGCCCGGCCGAACGCGAGCCGGCTCCTGCTGCTGGTGGTGTACCTGGCGGGCATCTCGATCGGGAACCACCTGCTCGCGCTGCTCGCGGGCCCGGCGATCGTGGCGTTCGTGGTCGCCACGCTGCGCCGTGCGCCGGCCGCCGATGCGGCGGTCCGGCGCGCGGAATGGGGAGAGGCGGCGGTGGTCGCCGGCGTCTGGGCGCTGCTGATCGGGACCGGGCTCGGCAGCACCGCGCTGGTCATCGTCGGGGCGCTCTGCTTCGCGGCGGCGGCGGCGTACGCGGCCCGCGGGGGCGCCGCCGGTTTCGCGGTGGCGAGCCTCGCCATCGCCGCCATCGGCGTCACGCCGTACCTCTATCTCTACCTTCGCGCGGCCCAACATCCGGCCATCAACGAGGCCGCGCCGTCCACCTTCGACACGCTGCTCGCGGTCATCCGTCGCGCGCAGTACCCGCCCCGCACGCCGTGGGACGACCCCACGCTCCCCTCGGGAGCGGCCAACCCAGGCCGGTCGCTCCGGTTGTTCGGGGTCCAGCTGGGCGACTACCTCGTGTGGTTCGACTGGCAATGGGCCCGGTCGCTCGGCGGCATGCTGGGGCCGCTTCCCGTGCGGACGCTGGTGACGCTCGGGTTCACCGCGCTCGGGCTGCGCGGGCTCTTCGCCCAGCGCCGCCGCGACCCCGCCGGCTGGTGGCTTCTGTTCATGCTCTGGCTGGTCACCGGCCTCGGGCTCGTCGTGTACATGAATTTTCGGCCGGGGTACGCGCGGTGGTTCGACCTCTGGCCGCGCGGCGCCGACCACGAGGT
>JAICJD010000006.1 GCA_025928645.1 Gemmatimonadales bacterium | reverse complement strand
TCGCTCCGCCAGTCCTTGGCCAGCTCCACCGCGGCGCGCGGAAGGTTGGCGGGGTAGCGGTCGAGCTTCTCCTCGAACTTCTCGTAGAGCGTGAGCGCGTCGGCCACCGAGCCGGCGAAACCCGCGAGCACCTTCCCGCCCTTGAGCGTGCGCACCTTGGTGGACCGCGCCTTCATCACGGTCTCGCCCATGGTGACCTGCCCGTCGCCGCCCAGCGCGACGCGCCCGTCCTTGCGGACCGCGAGAATGGTGGTGCCGTGGAAGTGGGGCATGCGAGTCTCTGCGTTTGCGGGGAATCGGGTCTACGCCCGCGGGTGCGCCTGGTTGTACACCTTCTTGAGCCGCTCGACGCTCGTGTGGGTGTAGATCTGGGTGGTGCTGAGCGACGCGTGGCCGAGCATCTCCTGCACCGCGCGCAGGTCGGCGCCCGCGTCGAGCATGTGCGTCGCGAAGGTATGGCGGAGCGAGTGGACCCTGAGGCGGTCGGCGCCGATCGCATCGAACATCGCGTGGACCGCCCGCTGCACCCCACGCGGCGCGAGCCGCCGGCCCTGCTGCGTCACGAACACCGCCCGGCGGTCGGCCCCGCGCCGCGCCACCGCGGCTTCGCGGTGGGTAAGATAGCGGCGGAGCGCGTGCACCGCGCGCGAGCCGACGGGCACGATCCGCTCCTTCCGGCCTTTGCCCCGCACCTTCGCCTGGTCCGACAGCAGGTCGAGATCCTCGAGGTTCATGCCGCTCAGCTCCGAGAGCCGGATGCCGGTCGAGTAGAACAGCTCGAGGATGGCGAGGTCACGCGTGGCGGCGAAGTCGTCGCCCGCGGCGCGGCCTTCCGCCCATTCGAACAGGGTCCGGGTCTGATCGCTGTCGAGGTACGCAGGCAGCCGCCGGTCGAGCTTCGGCATGCGGGCGGCGCGCGCGATGTTGTTCGCGACGCCGTAATTCTCCTGCAGGTACCGGTAGAAGCTCCGCACCGCGGAGAGCGCCCGCGCGGCGGAGCGCTTGGAGAGCCCCTTCCGCTGCAGCTCGCCGAGGAAGCCGCGGATACCGAGCCGGTCCACGGTGTCCCAGCCCCACCCGCCGCCGTAGTGGCGGTCGCAGAACCCGGTGAAGCTCTCGAGATCGCGCGCGTACGCCTTCACGGTATTGGGCGACTGGCCGCGCTGCTTGTCGAGGTAGGTGAGGAACTCGGCGATTTCCTGTCTCACTGGGCCTTTCATCACGGGGTCCGCGACGGTTCACCACGGAACCACGGAAAACACGGACAACGGCCACGGAAACGGCTGGTGGTGTGACCGCACACCAGTGGAGCTCGGGGCTGACAGAAAAAGCGAACCACGGAGGCACGGAGGGCACGGAGACGGCACGGACAAAAGCGTGAGGTCAACCGCACACCACCGAGGTCCCGTCGGTTCTCCGTGGCCGTCCTCCGTGCCTCCGTGGTTCGCTTGTTCACCTAGCGACGGAACCCGACCGGTGTGCCGTTGACCAAAGGCATTTTCCGTGGCCGTTGTCCGTGTTTTCCGTGGTTCCGGGTGAACCTCAGCACCACGAACTCCACCGGTGTGCTGTCACCCGCCGTGGTGACCGGACCCCGGCCTCACCGAATCTGCTCCAGAAAACGCCCGAGCTCCGCCTGCGCCCGCTCCGCCAGCAACTCCCGCTTCCGGTCCTTCTTCACCTTGCCCGAGAGCGGATCGAGCAGTCCGAAGTTCGCGTTCATCGGCTGAAAGTGCTTCGGATCGGCCTCGCGCAGGTAGCGGTAGAGCCCGCCCAGCATGGTGGTGGGCGGTGGCACGGCAGCCGGCTTGCCCTCGAGGCGCCGCGCCAGGTTGATGCCCGCCAGCAGGCCGGTCCCCAGCGACTCGGTGTACCCCTCGACCCCGGTGAGCTGGCCGGCGAAGAACAGCCGGTCGTCGTCCCTGGCCGTGAGCGCGGGACCGAGGCTCGCGGGGCTGTTCAGGTACGAGTTGCGGTGGATGCTCCCGAACCGCAGGTACTCCGCCGACTCGAGCCCGGGGATCATGCGGAACACCCGCTGCTGTTCGGGAATCCGGAGCCGGGTCTGGAAGCCCACCAGGTTCCACATCTGCCCCGCGCGGTCTTCCCGCCGGAGCTGCACCACCGCGTGCGGCTCCCGGCCGGTGCGCGGGTCGGCCAGGCCCACCGGCTTCATGGGGCCGAACCGGAGCGTCTCCCGCCCGCGGCGCGCCAGCTCCTCGACCGGCAGACAGCCCTCGAAGTAGGGGACCTGGTCGAAGTCGTGACCCTGGTGCTGATCGGCCTCCAGCAACGCGTCGAGGAATCGCTCGTACTCGGCCGCGTCCATCGGCGCGTTGAGGTAGTCATCGCCCTCGCCCTTGCCGTAGCGCGAGAGGGCGTACAGCCGCTCCGTGTCGAGCGAGTCGGCCGCGACCACCGGCGCGATGGCGTCGTAGAAGGCGAGCGCCGCCGAGCCGAGCCGCGCGACGATCGCGTCGGTGAGCCTCGGGGACGTGAGCGGCCCCGTCGCCACCACGCCGCAGGACGGCAGCTCGGCGGCTTCCTCGCTCACGACGGTGATGTTGGGGTGGCTCGTCACGCGCCCGTGGACCGCGCGCGAGAAGACCTCGCGGTCCACCGTCAGCGCCGCGCCGCCGGGCACGCGGGCTTCGTCGGCGCAGGGCAGGAGCAGGCTGCCGAGCGCGCGGAGCTCGGCCTTGAGGAGCCCGTGCGCGTTGGTCAGCTCGGTGGATTTGAAGGAGTTGCTGCAGACCAGCTCGGCCAGGCGGCCGGTGTGGTGCGCCGGGGTCTTCACCGCCGGTCGCATCTCCATGAGCGTGACCTGGACCCCGCGGTCCGCCAGCGCCCACGCCGCCTCCGAGCCGGCCAGCCCGCCGCCGACGACGGTGGCGTTCACGCCGTGGCCACCTCCTCGGGCTCGGCCAGCACCAGCTTGTGCCCGCACTTGAGGCAGGTGCGGGTCTCGCCTTCCGCCTTGCTCACCTTCTTCTCCATGCCGACCCAGCCGCACTCGGGGCAGGTGTCCGGCACCGGCTTGTTCCAGGTGGAGAAGTCGCACGCGGGATAGCGGACGCAGCCCCAGAAGGACTTGCCGCGCTTGGTGCGCCGCTCCGCGAGATCGCCCTCGATGCACTTGGGGCACTTGATCCCGAGCGGGATGGCGCGGGTGCCCTTGCACGCCGGGTACGTGGTGCAAGCCAGGAACTCGCCGAACCGGCCGGTCTTGATCACCATGGGCGAGCCGCACAGGTGGCACTTCTCGTCGGTGGGCCGGTCGGGGGCGCGCTGCTTCTTGAGCGACTTCACGTAGTCGCAGGTGTCCTTGTACTTGACGCACGCGAGGTAGGGCCCGAACCGCCCGGTCTTGAGCTCGATGGCGCTGCCGCACTTGGGGCAGCGCTCCTTAGCCAGGTCCTCGGGCTTGAGCCCGTGCGCGTCGGCCACCAGCGCGTTCAGGTCCACCGCCTCGAGCGCCTTGCTGAACGGGCTGTAGAAGTCGCCGAGCACGCGCTGCCAGGCCAGCTCGCCGTCCTCGATCCGGTCGAGCTCGGTCTCCATGTCGGAGGTGAACTCGACGTTGAAGATCTCGGGGAACCTGGCCACCATGATCTTCTCGACCAGCTCGCCCAGCTCGGTCGGGAAGAAGCGGCGCTGCTCGACCTTGACGTACTCGCGCGCGCTCAGGGTCGAGATGATGGCGCTGTAGGTGGACGGCCGCCCGATGCCCAGCCGCTCCAGCTCCTTCACCAGGCTCGCCTCGGAGTAGCGCGGCGGCGGCTCGGTGAAGTGCTGCGACGGGGTGATCTCCCGCACCTCGACCCGGTCGCCCTGCGCCAGCGGCGGGATGGGCGGCAGGTCGTCCATGGTCTTGCCCTCTTCCTTCTCGCGGCCCTCGGTGTACAGCACGTGGTACCCGTCGAACACGAGCACCGAACCGGTGGCGCGGAACAGGTATTCGCCCAGGTCGAAGTCCACGATCGTCATGTCGTAGACGGCGGGCGTCATCTGCGAGGCGACGAACCGCTGCCAGATAAGCTGGTACAGCCGGAACTGGTCGGGCTCCAGGTAGCGCTGCACCTGCTCGGGACGGCGGCGCACGTCGGTGGGGCGGATGGCCTCGTGCGCGTCCTGTACCCGGGCGTTCTTCCGGGTGCTGTACGCGTTGGGGGTGTCCGGCAGGTAAGGCTTCTTGTAGTTCTTCCCGATGAACTCGCGCACCGAGGCGACCGCCGCGTCGGATACCCGCACCGAGTCGGTCCGCATGTACGTGATGAGACCGACCGCGCCGTCCTCGCCGACGTCGATGCCCTCGTACAGGTCCTGCGCCGCCCGCATGGTGCGGCGCGAGCTGAAGCCGAGCTTCTTGGCCGCCTCCTGCTGCAGCGTGCTGGTGGTGAACGGCGCGCCCGGGTTCTTGCGCCGGTTGCGCTTCTCCACCTTCGTGACCACGAACGGCAGCTGCCGCACCGCGTCCACCACGACCTGCGCCTCTTCGGCCGAGTGGAGCTGAGGCTTGTGCCCCCGCACCTTGGCGAGCGACGCCTCGAAGGTCTGCCCGTCCTTGGCGCAGAGCGCCGCGATGCTCCAGTACTCCTGGGGCACGAAGGCGCGGATCTCGCGCTCGCGCTCCACGATGAGCCGGAGGGCCACGGTCTGCACCCGGCCGGCGGAGAGGCCGGTCTTGATGCTGCGCCACAGGATGGGGCTCGCCTTGTAGCCCACCAGCCGGTCCAGGATCCGGCGCGCCTGCTGGGCGTTCACCTTGCGGTCGTCGATCTCGCCCGGCTTTTCCATCGCCTCGTGGATCGCGTCCTTGGTGATCTCGTGGAACAGGACCCGGTGGGTGGGCGCCTGGGTGTCGAGCTGGTCGGCCACGTGCCAGGCGATGGCCTCGCCCTCCCGGTCGGGGTCGGTCGCGAGATAGATGGTCGAGGCGGTTTTGGCGGCCTTCTTGAGCTCCGAGAGCGTCTTGGTCTTGCCCTTGATGGTGACGTACTTGGGCTCGAACCCGCGCTCGACGTCCACGCCGAGCTCCCGGGTGGGCAGATCCCGCAGGTGCCCGATCGTGGCCCGGACGTCGTATCCGGCGCCCAGGTACTTCCCGATGGTCTTGGCCTTCGTGGGCGACTCGACGATGACGAGCGCGCTCCCGCCGCGGCCCTTGGAGGCCTTGCGGGAGGATCCGGCCTTCTCGGCCTTCGCCGCGGTCGGCTTGGGAGGCTTGGCCTTGCCGCCACTGGGGGATTTTGCCGCTCGTTTGGATCTGGTCGCCATGTAGTCCAATGTGCCTGCTGAGGTCATCCGCTGCTCAACGCCGGTGGCTGCAAGAAACCGGGGGGCCGGGGCCGGCGCAAGCGCTGATCTCGTAAACTGTTGTCAGGAGCCAATATAACCCGGTGGGACCCGACCGCCCCTTCACCACCCGCCGTGCTGCCGTGCCAGCTGGACCACCTCCCGCGCCACCGCCGCGGTCGGCTTGGCGTCCGATGCGACCTCATAATCGGCGAGCTTGTAGAACGGTTCCCGGGCCGCGAGCAGGCTCTTGATCCGCTCGACCGGATCCGAGGCCCCCGCCACCAAGGGGCGGACCTCGCCCTGCTCGGCCCTGCGGACCGCCGTGGCCGGCGTGCACTTGAGGTATATAAGGAGACAGTCCCTCCGGGCCGCATCCACCTGGCCCGGCTGGGCCGCCCAGCCGCCGCCCGGCACGATGACCGCCGGCTCCCGGGCCCGGGCGGTCTCCACGGCGTCGCGCTCCATGGCGCGGAACCGCGGCTCGCCCACCATCCCGAAGATCTGCGCCACGGGCATTCCCATCTGACGGACCAGGATCGAGTCGATGTCCAGCAGCGGGGCCGGCAGCTCCTCGGCCACGAGCCGGCCGACGGCGCTCTTGCCGACGCCGGGCAACCCCACCAGGAGCACGTGGCGGCTCACGGTCCCTCCTCCACACCGGCCCGGAGCGCGGCCCAGCGCGCCCCGAGGGCGGCGACGTAGCCGTCGTAGTTCCGGCGCATCTCGGCGAGGGAGTCGCCACCGAACTTCTCCAGCATGGCGTCGGCCAGGGCCAGGGCGGTCACGGCCTCGGCGATGACGCCGAGCGCGGGAACCGCGGTGACGTCGGAGCGCTCGCTCTGCGCGTTGGCGGGCCGGCCGCTGGCCAGGTCGACTGTCGGCAGCGGCGACATGAGCGTGCTGATCGGCTTCATGGCGACGCGCAGCACCAGCGGCTCGCCGGTGGTGATCCCGCCTTCGAGGCCGCCGGCGTTGTTGGTGCGGCGGCGGAATCCGGCGCGCCGGTCGCCAGGCTTCGGGGGGCCGGGCTCGCCGCGCCCGGACGGCGTCTCGCCGGGGTCGATCGGATCGTGCACGGCCGACCCGGGCCGGCGCGCCGCCTCGATGCCCAGTCCGATCTCGACCGCCTTGACGGCGGGGATGGACATGAGCATCCCGGCGAGCCGCCCGTCCAGCTTCCGATCCCAGGCGACGTGGCTGCCGAGCCCGACCACGACGCCGCGCGCCACCACCTCGACCTCGCCGCCGAGCGTGTCACCCGCCTGCTTGGCGGCATCGATGCGGCGGATGATCTCGGGCTCGGCCGCGGGGTCGAGCACGCGCACCTCGGAGCGGTCGGAAGCGTCATTGAGCGGCACCGGCAGCTCGGCCGGTGGCGCCGCGCGCACGCCGCCGAGCGAGACCACGTGGCTTCCAACCTCGACGCCGAACTCGTCGAGCAGCCGCCGCGCGAGGGCGCCGGCCGCGACGCGCGCGGTGGTCTCGCGCGCGCTCGCGCGCTCGAGGATGTCGCGCGCGTCCACCCGGTCGTATTTGAGGACGCCGGCGAGATCGGCGTGGCCGGGCCGCGGCCGGGTGACCCGGCGCCGGCGCAGCTCGCCCGGGGTCGGCGCCTCATGGGCCATGACGTCTTCCCAGTTGGCCCAGTCGCGGTTGGGAATCAGCATCGCCACCGGCGAGCCGAGCGTCTCGCCGGCGCGCACGCCCGCCAGCCACTCGATCCGGTCGCGCTCGATTTTCATGCGCGCGCCGCGGCCGTAGCCCTGCATCCGGCGGAAGAGGTCGCGGTCCACCCACTCGGCGCTGACCGGCAGGCCGGCGGGCAGCCCCTCGACCAGGGCGACGAGGGCCTTTCCGTGGGATTCGCCGGCGGTGGAGAACCTCAGGTGCACGGGCGGCCTTTGGAGTCATCCTGAGCGAAGCGAAGGAGCCATGCCCGGACGCATGCCCCCTTCGCTGCGCTCAGGGTGACACGGGGATGGTCCGTGGTACACCAGTCTACCCAACGCGAACGAGCCCGGCCTGCGCCGGGCTCGTTCCCGTCGGGGTGCTCGACCAGCCGTGCGAGCGGCTACTGCTGCTGCTGGTCCGAGGCGCCGTCGTCGGTGATCCGGGGCGTGACCAAGATAATGAGATCGCGCCGATTTTCCTGATCGTTGCTGAAGCTGAACAGCTTGCCGATGATCGGGAGCCCCCCGAGCAGCGGAATGCCGCTGTGCGTCTTGGTGACCTGGGTAACCGTGAGCCCGCCGATGACGGCCGTCTCACCGTCCTCGACCAGGAGCTGGTTGTCGGCCTTCTGCTTCTGGAAGATGAAACCGAGGTCGGCCGCGGCCAGCGGCTGGATGGCCGAGCGCTCGGTGTGGAGCTGCATCAGCACCTGGCGGTTGTTGGTCACGTGCGGCGTGACCGTCAGGCGGATGCCGGTCTCCTTGAACTGCACGTTGGCGCGAGCCGTCCCGCTCCCGGCGGACGACGCGTCGATGACGCGGACCGGCGTCTCCTCACCGACGAGGATGTCGGCCTGGCGGTTGTCGAGGGTCGAGATGACCGGCTCGGCCTGGATGTCGGCCAGGTCGGTGCGCTCGAGCGCGCTCAGGAAGCTGGTCAGGCTGAACCCGCCGATGGCCGTCGAGAACACCAGGTCGAGGGCGGAGCCGGTGATCGTCTGGTCGGCGTTGCCGACGGCGGCGAGCGAGTTGCCGCCCAGGTCGACCACGTTGACCTCGGGCTGAAACCGTTTGCCGGTCTCGGCATCGCAGCAGCGCTGGACGACCTTGTTGAAGAACTGGCTCTTGCTGCCCAGATCGTACTTGAGGCCGAGCTGCTCGATGTCGGTGCGGTCGACGAAGATGATCTTCGCCTGGATCGAGAGCTGCGGGGTGCGCACGTCGAGACCGCGCACGAAGTCGGTGACGCTCTGGATGCGGCTCCGCGTCTCGGTGAGGATGAGCGCGTTGGAGCCGGTGTCGGCCACGACCCGGCCGCGGTTCTTGGTCAGGATGCTCTCGACCGTCTTGGCGAGCGACGAGGCCTGGGCATAGTTGATTCGGACGATGCTGGTCTCGAGCGGCTCGAGCGAGTCGAGCGCGGCGAGCGCCGAGGGCGCGTCCACCCGGATGATGCCGCCCGGCATCTCCTGGGCCGACAGGCCCTGGGTGGCGAGCACCGCCTGGAAGGCCTGCGGCCACGGCTGGTTCTTGATCTCGGCGTTGACTTCGCCCTTGATGTCCTTGCCCAGAATGATGGTGCGCCCGCTGAACGCGGCGAAGCCGGCGACCACGTCGGCGATGCTGGCGCGGTCCCAGGTGACGGTGATGCGCGGCTCCTCGGCCCGGGTGAGCATCGAGGCGGTGCGGATGCCTACCTCGGGCTTCCGCACGGACTCGCGCACCGGGGCGACCGCCTGAGCGACGGCAGCGTCGGACACAGTCCGATCATCCGGCCGCTGGGCGCTCCCCGCGCCCGGGTTGGTCGAGGACCAGGCCTCGAAGCCCTCTCCCGAGTCGAAGGTCACGCGCACGGCGCCGGTCGAGCGGTCCACCTTGTAGGCCTGGGGCCCCTCGAGGTCGACCACGAGGCGCACGACATCGGGACGGAACTGCGAGTAGCGGAGGTTGACCACCTTGCCCCGCTTCACGCCGTCGTAGAGGCTCGCGCTGGTGGAGCTCAGCGTGGCGCCGACCAGGTCGAGCACCAGCCGGTCGGGCGAGGTGAGCAGGAAGTCACGGACGTCGACCGTGCCGCGGACGGCGACGACGATCTCGGTCTTGCCGGCGGCGGGCGCCAGGCTCACGGCGGTCACCTCTCCGCTGCCGGGCCCTTCGGCCGCGGCGGGAGTCGCGGTCCACAGGCTCGCGAGCAGCAGCGAGGGGACCGCGGCGGTGGCCAGCATCCAGCGATACATGCCCGTCATGGCGTCTCGACCTCCTGCTTCCGCAGTGAGAGAGTTTCCTGGCGCTCGTATCCGAAGTCGGCGATCATGAACACCGCTTCACGGGGACGGATCTGCACCAGCCGCGAGCGGCCCAGCTGGTCCCCCACCCGCATCTTGTGACGCTTGCCTTCCTGGCCCTTCTCGCGCAGCACGATCACGTTGTTCGACGGCGTCCGCAGATCGAGGTAGACGCCCACCAGATCGAGGTTGGTGATCTCGATGCCGCTGTCATCCTTGGTGATGAGCGAGACGAACGGGTCGCGCGTGCCACCGGCGTACGCGAACGTCTCGCGCATGACCTCGATTTCCCGGGCCCGCTGCACCGAGTCGGACACCTCGGCTTCCGCGACCTGGGCGCTGTCCCGGCCGGCCGGCCGCGCGGCCGGGACCGCGGCGGGCGTCGTGGCCGCGAGCGACGTCTGCGCGGTGCTGTCACCCGAGACGGCGGCGATATGCTGATCGCGCGCGCGCGCCAGGCTGTCGGTGCGCGCGTGCACCCGGGCGACCTGCGCCTGGGCGGCCGCGGCCGCCTTGGCCTCGACGGCCTCGCCGCCGCAGGCGGCGACGGACACGACGCCGAGGAGCGCGACCCCGAACCACGCGTTACGTGCCACTGGCCTCTCCCTCCCCGCTGGGGGACTTGACGAACGTGCGAACCTGGAACTTGGCCTCGAGCAGCGCGCCGCTGGTGTCGTTCATGGCCTTGGCGGCGTTGGTGTTGGCCGGCGCGACCGCCAGATCGTACGGCACGATGATCCGCTGCAGGCTCGCGACGTCGGCCAGGAACTGCCCGATCTCGTCGTAGTGGCCGATGACCGACATGTTGTACTTGTAGGTATCGAACGGCGCCGGCCCCGACTCCACGGGGAGCGGCACGACCTGCGACAGCGTCACCCCGCGGATCTTGCTGCGGGTGGAGATGTCGTCGAGCAGGTTCGGCACCTCGTTCCGCTCGGGCACCAGCCGGCGGAGCAGCGCGAGGCTGCCGCGGTAGGTGTCGAGGCGCTTGCGGAGATCGTCCACGGTGCCGCGCGCCAGCTCCTTCTTGGCGCTGTCGGTGGCCGCGTCGAGCCGCGCGATCGTATCCTTGACGGCCACCACCTGCTGCTTCCGGGCCTCGAGCCCCGACATACCGAGGGCGTCGATGACGGCGCCGGAGTAGGCGATGTAGCCCGCCAGGCCCGCGAGCAGGATCACGAGCACCGGGGTGGACTTCTGCGACGAGAGGGCCATGGGCTACCTCACCGACTGGCTGAGGGGAACCGTCTTGATGTACGCCGAATCCGCCTGCTTGAACGTGCCGCGGATGGTGAACGCGGTGACCGGCCGGTCCTTCTCCACCACCGTCTGCGCCGAGACCGGCGTGACGTCGGTGATCCAGGGCGAGGCCTCGAGCTGGCGGAGAAAGCGGGTGTAGGCCTGGATGTCCACCGTGCGCCCGTTCACCTCGAACTGGATGGCCGGCGCGGGCGCGGGGCCCGCGGTGTCCTTGGCTCCCGCGCCCTTGGCGGCCGGGGCCGCGGCGGGCGCCGGGGCGGCCGGATGCGCGCTGGAGTTGGCGCTGGCAGGCCCGAGATCCACCAGCCAGGTGTAGGCCGGGAGCGCGCGGGTGACCTCGTCGAGCAGGTGCGGCCACACGTAGCGGTCACCATCGACGGTACGGATGGTGGTGATCTGCGCCACCAGCGAGTCGCGCACCGTTTCCTGGCGCCGCTTCTCGGTGAGGAAGGCCTTGAACCGCCGGTTTTCGGCCCGGCTGTGCTCGAGCTGCGGGGTGAGCGCGCTCAGCTCCCGCGTGGTGCCGACGAAGACGAAGGCGAGCCAGCCCAGCACGCCGACCCAGCTCAGCACGGCGACGAGCAGGACGGGGTCCTTGATCTTGCTGCCCAGCCCGCGGAACCCCTCCAGCGCACCCGTGACGGGGCGGCGGGCGCGCTTGCGCTTGAGGTCGGGGCGCAGATTGACGTTGATCATCGGTCGTCGTGTCCCTGGGTCGGGGTTACGCGGCGCTGCGCAGCGCGAGGCCGATCGGCAGCATCAGCAGGGGGGCGACCTCGTCGACGGGATACTGCTCGAAGACGCCGTCGGCCACCTGCAGCTTCTCGATCGGGTTGGCCAGCTGGACCGGGATGCGCAGCCGGTCCGAGAGCACTTTGTTGAGCCGCGGGATTCGCGCCCCGCCGCCGGTGGTGAAGATCCGCGAGATGCCGCCGGCCGACCGGCTGGCGGACTGGAGGAATGCGGCCGCCCGTTCGATGCCCACCGCGAGCTCCTCGCCGCGCGACTCGAGCAGCTGATCGAGCGCCTCGTTGACACTGGCGCCGCGAAGCACCGCGTCGGCCTCGTCGGCGGAGAGACCGCGCTCGCGCTGCAGATCTTCCTTGAAGCGCCGGGTGCCGACCGGGATATCCCGCGTGAGCACCGGGACGCCGTCGTCCAGGATGTTGATGTTGGTGGTCTCGTGGCCGATGTTCACCAGCCCGACCACGCCGGTCATGGCCTCGGGATAGTTGACCTCGAACGCGTTGTGCAGCGCGAATGAGTCGACGTCGACGATGCTGGCCTCGAGCCCGACCTCGGAGAGCAGGGCGAGCTTGTGCTCCACCAGCTCCCGCTTGGCCGCCACCAGCAGCACCTGCATCTGGAGACCATCGGCCTCGGGGTCCAGGATCTGGAAGTCGAGCTCGACGTTGTCCATGTCGAACGGCACGTGCTGCTCGGCCTCCCAGCGGATGACCTCGCGCGCCTCCGTCTCCTTCATCCGGTCCATCGCGATCTTCTTGATGATCACGTCCCGCCCGCCCACCGCGGTGACGATCTTCTTGCCCTTGATGCCGGCGGAAGCCAGGAGGCCCTTGATGGACTCCGCGACGATGCCGGGGTCCATGACCTCGCCCTCGACGATGGCGTCGTTCACCACCGAGGTGAACGCCACCTTGGTGAGCACCGGGCCGCCTGAGCCGTGGGAAATCGCGACGAGCTTGATCAGGCCGCTGCCGATGTCCAGGCCGACCGTCGTCGCATTGCGCCCGAAGAGTCCCATAGTTGTCCGCTTGTTGAGGGGTTGCTCAGGCCTGATGCATCGCTCCGGATACGGCACCGGCGCCGGGGCATGAGGATACTCAGGGCGCGTGAGGGCAACCGATGTGCCACACAAATTGCACTTGGGGAAGTCGTTGGGCGGCGTCGTTTTAGTGCGGATGTCGGCGGGGTCACGCGGCGGGTGGCAGGCCCTGCTTCTTCTCTTTCGCAAGCCCATTCTCGGGATGCGGGAGTGCAGGTGCTGATCGGGCGACTGCAACTGCTTGCAGAGTGCGAACGTGGGCGCCGCTGGGTGATGCGCGCCGGGTGCCGGCAGTCCGAGAAGGGCCCGGATGGCCGCGTGCTCCAGTGGTCATCCGCAGCGAAGCGAAGGAGCCATGCGTTGGCGCTTGTCTGCTTCGCTCCGGTCGCATGACTCCGATTCCGTTTCGCCGGCGCCCAGCTAGTGCAGCTGCGCCCAGCTCCGATACGTGAGCGGCTTGGCGTTGGCCGAACCCTGAATCGCCTTGTTGAGCGCGCACGACGAGAACTGGAGCGTGGTGTTGCCGCTGATCGTGTTCTGGTCGCCGATGGCGACGTCCTGCGCCAGCAGCGCGCCGTTGATCTTGTTGCCGGTGCCGGAGATCTTGATGCCGCCCTTGGCGACGATCAGACCGTAAAACTCGAACCCACCCGCGATCTCGAGGTCGCCCTCGATCAGCAGCAGCCCCTGGCCACGCGCGTTGCTCGCCATCTTGAGCTGCGAGCCACTGGCGTAAATGATCGGGAAGTAGGTCGAGCACGCTTTCACGTAGCCCGCGGTGCGCTCGGGCTCGCCCCAATTCAACATGTCCCCCGTGTTGCAGCGGAATGGAGCCGTCGTCATGAGGCTCGGCGCCGGCTGCTGCGGCGTGGTCGCCGAGATGACGATGTCGGCGCTTTTCTTGAGGTCGTCAAACGACACGTCGCCGAAGACGTTGAAAAAGTCCGAGTTCACGGTCGGATCGTTTTCCACCGTCTTCGGGCTGCCCGAGATCTTTGTCAGGTCGCCGTTGTTAGCGCCCGTGGTGGTAGCACTCCGAATACCGGCCTGGTTGTCTCCGACGCTGCAGTTCGGATCGGCGTTGCCCAAGCTGTCCTTGTCCCAGCCCTTCGGCATCGAGTCGTTCCCGATAACCCCGAATGCGTTGCCGTTGAACGTGATCGGCTTGGTGACGGTGACCGCGGCCTTTGCCGTCGCCTTGACGAAGTTGAGCCGCGCGATCGTCGCCACGGAGTTCTGGGCGAGAAGATTGCCCGAGGCATCGGTCAGGCTCCCGAGGCTCGTAATCAGGAAGAGCTGAGTGTTGAGCCGCGTGGCGGTGGTCTGGTACGAGGAGTGGGGCCAGTTCGGCACCGCCGTCGTCCCCAGGTCGACTTTGGATCCGACGCCAGTGTTGTTGAGGGCGTATGAGTCCCAGTTCGCCAGCACCGCCATCGGCCCGGCCTCGGCGATCTGCGCTGCCTCCGACGCATACAGCGAGTTTCGACCGGTGCGCTGCTCCAGCGTGCTGGCGTAGAAGGCGCCCGCCACGAGCGCGCCGATCACCACGAGCGCGAAGATGGCCACGGCCAGCGCCATACCTCGCTCGTCGGAGTGTCTCGGGTATCGCATGGGTCTGCTCCTGGCTGACAGTCGAGTTACGGACGAAGCGCGTTGCGCAACGCGACGCGCGTGGTCATTGTGAGGCTGTCCACCTTGGCATACGTCCCGGTCGAGCGGTTCACGCCATCGCTCACGGAGCGCAGGCTCACCTCGATGCTGCGCACGTCGGCTGGCAGTGCCGCCAGCCCGTTCGTGGAGTTCCTGTACGTGAATGCCAGGCCCTCGGCCGCGTTGGCGAGCGGACCCAGAACCGGCTCGATCGGATTGCCGGCGCCTGGCCTCGAGCGCATGCCCAGCCATGCTTTGCCGCCCGAAACGTACGAGCGCATCTGCATGACCTCGAACGCGCGGACCGGCGCGCCGAGCGGCATGTTGTTGACGTCGAGCACCGTGGCTATTCCCGGCACCATGCCCACTGGCCAGCCGATCCGGAAGCGGAGGCCGGCGTCCCCGTTCGGACAGTTCTGCGCCACCGGCGCCACGGCGAGACCGACGGTGATCCAGAGATCGTCGGTGGCCGTCGACGGGTCGTTCTCCACGTACAGCATCAGGCTGTCCGTGGTAGTGATCGTGCGAAGCCCCTGCCACTTCCGCGCATCGGTGTCCTTGTTGATCACCACGATGTCGTTGCTTGCGGGAATGAGGTTGCAGGTGTAGCCCAATCCGCGCATGGCGCGATAAGTGATCGAATCAGGCCCAATGGCAATGAGATCGGGATTGACCCCGGCCACCAGGGTGGCGCCGGGATAGCGGGTCTGGAGCGACACGAGCTCGGTGGCCGTGATCTGATCGTAACCCACCTCGCGCAGCTCGTTCGCGATGATCATCGCCCCCGAGCGCACATTGTCCTGCATGCCGATGTGTGAGCCCTGCGAGCGGCTCACCCGCTGCGTGTTGACCAGGAGCTGGTAGGCGACCGCGCCCACTGCCAGGAGCAGGATCAGACCGATCAGCAGCTCGACGAGCGTGAATCCGCGCCGTGTGGTCATGGTCACTTGCAGTAGAGGGTGATGTACATCGTGTCGGCCCGCATACCGTTGGCGGTCCGGTACCTGAAACTCATCCGGACCAGCTGTGTCGCGCTGCCCGCGGGATTCAACAGCTCCCACTTCTCGGTGATATGCGTAGTGGCGTTGGTAGCACTGTCGGTCTTTATCTGCGCGTTGGTACAACCGGGCGACGTCTGCGCCGCATACGCCCTGAGCAGCTCGGCCCGCGCGGCGGCCACCTGGGTCACCTGGGATGACATGCCGCCGCGGCCGATCATGCGGGTGGCGAGCGCCGAACTGCTGACCAGGGCCATGACGCCGACCGAGAGCACGACCACGGCCAGCATGATCTCGATGATGGTGAAGCCCCGCTCGGATTGCTCGTTCATTTCAAGACCCGCCCATACTTGCTGATGATGAGGGTATCGATCGTGTGAGACTTGGTCAGGATGATCACCGCCGAGTCGAGACCCAGCCCGGTGGACGCAATCCGAACGGAATCGACGCCGCCCGTGAGAGTGACGCCGTACGCGGTCGAGAAGTCGGTGGGCCGGACGATGGTATCGACGCTGTTGCCCGCCGTCGGCGCCCTCCGGCGCGGCCGGGCATACACGTACACCTGATTGCCGTTCACCCGAAGGATGCCGGTCTGGTTCGAGCTCATGGCCGTCGTACGAGCCGCGGAATACAGCGCCGACAGCTTGGCCTTGGCGCTCAGCACGTTGCTGTGCGCGAACGCGTCGTTCAGCTTGGGCAGCGCGATGAGGCTCGCGAGCCCGATGACGACCACCACGACCAGCATCTCGATGAGCGTGAATCCGCACCGACGAGCCACGTGACGCTCCTCCTGGAGAGGCGAATCCGGTGGTGAGCCAGCGATCGATGGCGGGGAAAGGCAGGAGCTGTACCAGGAAGAGCGCACAACGGGGGCAACGACTTAGCAAATCTTCCCACGGCGGAGCCGCGCAAGGCCTTGCAGCCAGCGCGACTCCTTGCGCGATGCGCGGCTCAGGCGACCGGCAGCCGCCGCATCTTGTAGAACAGCGTGCGCAGACTGATGCCCAGGAGGCTGGCTGCCTGGCGGCGGTTCCCGCCCGAGGCCTCGAGCGCCCGCTGGATGGCCCGCCGCTCCACCGCCTCGACCTGCGTCTTGAGGTCGAGCGAGCCGTTGGAGCCGTTGCCGGTGGCGCCGTTCCCATTGGCGTGGGCGTCGGCGCCGTTCCGGTGGCCGTTCCCGATGGCAAAGCTCCTGGCGTCGAGCGGCCCTTCGCCGCCCAGCACCGCCGCGCGCTCCACCGCGTTCCGGAGCTCGCGCACGTTGCCGGGCCACGCGTGGCCGGTGAGGGCGGCCAGCGCCGTCGGCGTGACGCTCACCGGGTGGCCCAGCCGCTGCGCCGCCTGCCGGGCAAAGTGGGCGAGGAGCGCCGGCACATCCTCCGGACGCTCGCGCAGCGGCGGGATGTGCAGGTGGACCACATTCAACCGGTAGAACAGGTCGGAGCGGAACTCGCCTTGTTCCACCGCCTGCTCGAGCGGCTTGGCCGTGGCGGCGAGCACGCGCACGTCCACCCGCTTGGGCTCGCGCCCGCCCACCCGGCGAATCTCTCCCTCCTCGAGCACGCGGAGCAGCTTGGCCTGGAGGTCGAGCGGCAGGTCGCCGATCTCGTCGAGCAGCAGGGTGCCCTCGTGGGCGAGCTCGAACAGTCCCGCGCGGTCGGCCGTGGCGCCGGTGAACGCGCCCCGCATGTGGCCGAACAGCTCGGACTCGAGGAGCTGGTCCGGGATGGCGGCGCAGTTGATGGCGGTGAAGCCGCGATCGCTCCGAGGGCTCATCCGGTGAATGGCCCGCGCGAGCACTTCCTTGCCGGTGCCGCTCTCGCCGGTGATGAGCACGGTGGTGCTGTGGCGGGCCACCCGGCTCGCGACCTCGAGCAGGTCCCGCATCGCCTTGCTCTCGCAGACCACGAGATCCTGGACCACGCCGGCGCCGAGGCTCGACCGCAGGCTCTCCACCTCGCGGCGGAGCCGCTCGCGCTCCTCGGCCTTGCGGATGGTCATGGTCACTTCGTCGGGGCGGAACGGCTTGTGGAGGTAGTCGTAGGCGCCTTCGCGCATGGCGGCGAGCGCGGTATCCTCGGAGCCGTAGGCGCTCATCATGATCATCAGCGCGGACCCGCCGTCGGCGCGGTAGCGGCGCAGGAAGGTGAGCCCGTCCATTTTCGGCATCCGCACGTCGCACAGGATGGCGTCGAACGCCTCGCCCGTGGCGCGACGCAGCGCCTGTTCGGGGTCGCCCTCCGCGGCGACCTCGTCCCCCGACTCCTGGAGCAGCAGCGCGAGCGACTGCCGGAGCCCGGCATCGTCGTCAACGATCAGCAGACGCATCGGAACCACCCGCTAGTGGTAAGAAGACCTTGAACACCGCTCCACCCTCCCGCGCCCGGTCCACCCACACGACCCCGCCGCTCTCGTGCACCGTTCGGGCCACGATGGCGAGCCCCAGCCCGGTGCCCTGCCCCGGCTCCTTCGTGGTGAAGAACGGATCGAAGATCCGCTCCCGGTGCGCCTCGGGGACGCCGGGCCCGCTGTCGGCCACGAACAGGAGGACGCCGGGGCTGCCGGCCGGCAGCTCGGGCCGGCGAGGCCGCGTCGACCAGCGCCGCGCCGGCCGAGGCCCGGCGTTTCCCGCATCGGATGCCCGCGAGTCGTGGGTGCGGGCTTCGAACGCCATGCGCAGCGTCCCGATCCGGATCCGTCCACCCGGCGCCGCCTGGCAGGCGTTGGCCACAAGGTTGACCACGACCTGCTCGAGCGCGTGCCGGTTGCCGGCGACCGGCGGCGCGGACGGGTCGAGCTGGACTGCCACCTCGTGGCCGCGGAACATGCCCTGCGCCTCGAGGAAGTCGGCCACGGTGCGCGCCGTGGCGTTGAGGTCCGTGACCTCGGTGACCGCGCCCGACGCGGCGGCCGGTGGCCGCCCGTAGTCGACCAGGCCCTGGACGATGCGCTCGATACGGTCGATCGACCGGCGGATCTCTCCCGTCACCGCCGGATCGGCCCCGCGCCGCTGCAGCACCTCGGTATAGGTGGCGATGGCGCCCAAGGGGTTCCGCACTTCGTGGGCCACACCGGCGGCGAGCTGGCCGATCCCGGCGAGCTTCTCGACCCGAACGATGTGGCTCTGCGCGTCCAGCAGGTCCTCGGCCATGGCCCGGTACCGGGCGCTCAGCAGGTCCAGCTCCGCCGTCTCGTACGTCGGCGCGGCGCTCGGGGCCGCGCCCGCGGCGAGATCATCGGCTTCGGCGGCGAGAACCGTGAGCGGCCGGACCACCGACCGGTGCACCACATACGCACCGAACAGGACGAATACGGCCGTGCTGCCTAGCCAGAGCGCGATGAGCGGCCAGAGCGTCTCCCGGACGTCGCCGCCGTTCAGCACCACCGTCGTGACGCCCACCACGATGACGGCGGCGGATGTGACAAAACCGAGGCTGACGAGCAGCTCGGTGCGCAACGACCGGCGAGGCACGGCCGGCTAGGCCGCGGACGGGCGGCTCAGGGCGTGCACGCCGGCGCGCCCTCCAGCGTGGCCGGGCCGATCGGCCCGCCGGTGCCCACGTACACGGCGCAGGTGCGGCTGGATCCCCCATGGGTGGCCGTCGCCCCCCAGCCGGACGCGGTCACGTTCACCAGCGTGACGGTGACATTCTCGGACACGTTGTAGGAGAACGACGGATCGGGAACCGGGCCGTTGTAGTACGTGAGGCCGTTCGTGTAGTAGGCCTCCTGCGCCGTCACCAGGTTGTGCAGGTCGGAGCGCATGGCGGAGACCATTGCGCGCTCCTTCCCGTTGGCGAACTTCGGCACCACGATGGACACCAGGATGCCGATGATCACGACCACGATCAGGAGCTCGATCAGGGTGAAACCTCGATTGTCAGTTCTCACGGTCCACTCTCCCATTCCTCGGGAGCTCGAGGGTGTTCCTGCCCGGATCGGCGCTCGACAGCTCCAGCGGTAGTCAGGACAAGGGGCGGCGACCCGCTAGGACCACCGCCCCCGTATCCCAAGCTCAGCTTCGGATCAGTAACAGGCCGGCGCGCCCTCGGCCTTCACCGCGCCGTTCGGGGCCGCGCCCGAGCCCACGAAGATGCCGCAGGTCTTGATCGCGCCCTTGAGGGTCGGGTTAGTAACCTCGGCCGACCAGCCGCCCGCGCTCTCACGGGTCACCGTGATGGCGTTGTTGGCCGACGGCACGAAGGCCACCGTCCCGCCGCCGCCGTTGCCGTTCACCTGATTGGCGCCCAGCGTGGTCGCGTAGTCCTGGTTATCCGAGAAGAAGCCCTCTTCCGCCGTCACCAGGTTGCGCAGGTCCGACTTCATGCTGGCCAGTACCGCCTTCTCCTTCGTGTTCGCGAACTTCGGGATCGCGATGGCCGCCAGAATGCCGATGATGACGACCACGATCAGAAGCTCGATCAGGGTAAAGCCCTTACGGTTCGACATGCTTCCTCCGGTTGAATGCCTGGTTGACTGCGGCCATGATCGCGGTCTCCGATCGTGCCGGCCCCCGGTAAGGCAACACTGATGCCACCCCCCCTCCTGCCGGCAAAACGCGTGGCCTTGTAGCCACTTAACCATTGCTTGCATCGCGCCTCGGGGGCCCCGCGGCGGACCGGCCAGGCGGATTTTGCAAGAGTGGATTCCCGGCGGCCGCCCACGGGAACATGCGCACGGGCCCGGCGGCGGCCGGGACCAATTTCTCGCGCCCGAGCGCCCCAGTTTCAGAAACGGTGCCACCGGTTGCATGCTTCTTGCCCGCCCCGCCGCCCATGACCTGGATCCTCTATGTGGTCTTCGTGCTGTCCGGCGCCGCCGGCCTGATCTACGAATCCATCTGGACCCGCTATCTGGGTCTCTTCGTCGGGCACGCCGCCTACGCCCAGATCCTGGTGCTGGTCATCTTCCTCGGTGGGATGTCGCTGGGCGCGATGCTGGTGAGCCGCCGGTCAGAACGGCTCCGCCAGCCGCTCTACGGCTACGTCGCCGTCGAGCTCGTCGTGGGCTGCATGGGACTCGTGTTCCACGACGTCTTTCAGGCGGCGACCGGCTGGGCTTACGCGTCGCTGTTCCCCGCCCTGGTCGGCTCCTGGGCGTTGACGGCCGCCAAGTGGTCGGTGGCGAGCGCGCTGATCCTGCCGCAGTCGGTGCTCCTGGGAATGACCTTCCCGCTCATGAGCGCGGGCGTGCTGCGGCTCACGCGGGCGCGCCCGGGCCGGACGCTGGCGCTGCTCTACTTCGCCAACAGCCTGGGCGCGGCGGTCGGAGTGCTGCTGGCGGGCTTCTATCTGGTGGAGGCGGCGGGCCTGCCGGGAACCCTCGCCGCCGCGGCCGCGCTCAACCTCGTCGTCGCGGTGATAACGCTCTGCGCCAACGTCACGCGTCGCTCCCGGCTGGCCGCAGCCAGCCTCGAGTCCGCCCTGGCTGCGGAGCCCGAGCCGCCCCTCGAGTCGGGCGATCTGCCTCGGCTGCTGCTGTTCGCAAGCTTCGCGACCGCCGTGGCGTCGTTCATCTACGAGATCGCGTGGATCCGGATGCTGGCCCTCGTCCTGGGCAGCGCGACCCACGCGTTCGAGCTCATGCTGTCCGCGTTCATCTTCGGATTGGCCATCGGCGCGTGGGCCATCCGAAGCCGGGCCGACCGTCTGGCCGATCCGCTCAGGACGCTCGCGACCGTTCAATGGATCATGGGCGCGCTCGCGCTGGCGACGCTGCCGCTCTACATCCGCTCGTTCCAGTGGACCGCGGACCTGCTCGCCACCTTCGCGCCGACCGACGCGGGGTACACCGGGTACACGCTGGCCCGCTACGCGATCTGCCTCGTGGTCATGCTGCCCGCGACCGTGTGCGCCGGTATGACCCTGCCGCTCATCACCCGGATCCTGCTCGGGCTCCGGACCGGCGAGCGGGCGATCGGCGCGGTCTACGCTTGGAACACGCTGGGGTCGATCGCGGGGGTGATCGCGGCGGGGCTGGTGCTGCTCCCGGCGATCGGCCTGCATGCGCTGCTCATCGTGGGCGCGCTGACCGACATGGCGGTGGGCGTCGTCCTGCTCAGACGCGCGCTCGGGCGCGGGCCCGAGCGGCGCTGGGTCCCGGTGGCGGTGGTGGGCAGCCTGTTCGCGGCGATCGTCGCGTGGGGCGGGGTCCGGTTCGACCGGACGCTCCTCTCGAGCGGGGTGTACCGCACCGGGGTGCTGGTCAAGCCCAACGAGCGGCAGGTGCGGTTCTACCGCGACGGGCGCACGGCGACCGTGACCGCCGCGGCGATCCCGGGCAACGGCCAGGTCTACCTGGCGACCAACGGCAAGACCGACGCGTCGCTCGGGCCCGAGTGGTTCGCCCCGTGCGACGGAACGCGGGCGCCGGCCGCGCTCGAACAGGACGGGGCCACGCAGGCCCTGCTCCCGCTCATCACGATGGCCTACGCGCCGCGCGCCCGATCCGCGGCGGTCATCGGACAGGGCTCGGGCATGTCGTCGCACTTCATGCTGGCGAGCCCCGCGCTCAAGAACCTCGTCACCGTGGAGATCGAGCCGCAGATGGTGGCCGGCTCGCGGATCTTCTATCCGGCGAACCGCCGGGCCTTCGAGGACCCCCGCTCCCACCTCGTCATCGACGACGCGAAGTCCTACTTCGCCTCCTCCTCACGCCGCTTCGACATGATCATGTCCGAGCCGTCGAACCCGTGGGTGAGCGGCGTATCCGGCCTGTTCACGACCGAGTTCTACCAGCGCGTCCGGACGTACCTGTCGGACGGCGGCGTCTTCGGGCAGTGGCTGCACGTGTACGCCTTGGATGACGAGCTGGTGCTCAGCGTGCTCGCGGCGATTCACCGGAACTTCCCCTCCTACGAGGTCTATCTCGTCGCCACCGGAGACCTCCTGGTCGTGGCCGGCAACGGGCCGCGCCTCCCGGCGCCCGACTGGTCGGTGCTCGAGCTGCCGCTCGTCCGCGCCGATCTCTGCCGGTTCCGACCCTTGCGGCCCGCCACGCTCGAGGCACTTCACCTGGTCGGCCGGCGCGAGCTGGCGCCGCTGTTCAACCAGGGTTCGGTCCAGGCCAACTCCGACTTCTTTCCCCTGCTCGACCTCGGCGCCGAGCGGCGGCGTTACCGCCACGACTTCGCCGCCGGCTTCCCGGCCCTCTCGTCGGACTGGTTCCCGCTGCTCGCCTCGATGCGGGGCCGCCCACTGCCTCCGGCCGCCGACCCGGTCGCCTCGGTGCCCGAGAACCCGCGCGTGCGGGCGCGCGCGACGGGAGCGCTGCTCCGAAGCCCGGCCGCCGAAGGGCGCACCGACACGATTCCCTCGCCGCTGGCCGCCAAGGCCGTGTTCACCTGGCAGCAGTGGCGGGCCGGGCGGGGGCAGGCGCCGAGCGACTGGGAGATGTGGACGGATCAGGTGGAGCAGGTGGACCGGCTGCGGAACGGAGGAACGGCTGGCATTTCGGACGATGCCTTCTACGGCGACGTCGACCGCACCATGGCGCGGTTCGGCGCGCCGCCGCCCGCACGCGACGTGGTCGCCTTCCGGCGCGACCTGGCGTCATGGCGCTTCGCCGACGCGGCCAGGGCAGCGGACCGGCTGCTCCCGGTGGCCATGCGGGAGCACCGCTGGATCACCGCCGACGAGCTCCGGGACGGCGCGGTGTTCGCCAAGCTCAACAGCGGCGACATCGAGGGCGCGCGCGCGGTGTTCGACACGCTGTCCCGGTTCAGCGTCCGCCCGGCGGGCGACCTCCGGAGCCGGCTGCTCGCGGCCTACGTCCGCTCCGCCGAGATCCAGCGGGCCATGGGGTTTGGCCGGCCGCGGTCGCTGACGCAGCGCTGACCGGGGCTACGCCTTCACCTCCACCTGCTCCTCGTAGCGGCTCAGCTTGCGGTACAGCGTGCTCGGGTCGATGCCGAGCACCTCGGCCGCGCGCGTCTTGTTCCCGCCTTCGGCCTGCAAGACCCACATGATATAGGCCCGCTCGATCACCTCGAGCGTCGGATTGCGGTAGGACCGCTCGGCCACGAGCGGCTCTTTCCGCCGCTTGGTGATCCGCTCGGGCAGCGCCGAGGCCTCGATCAGCGTGCCCCGGCTCAGCACGGTGGCGTGCTCGAGCGCGTTCTCCAGTTCGCGCACGTTGCCGGGCCATTCGTAGACCATCACCGCGTCGAGCGCCTCCGAGGCCAGCGCCTTGGGCTCGGTTCCCGCCTCCACGGCGAGCTGCTGGAGGAAGGACTCGATCAGGAGCAGCAGGTCGTCGCGTCGGTCGCGCAGCGGCGGCAGGTTGAGGGCGATGACGTTGAGACGGTAGAACAGGTCCGAACGGAAGTTGCCGCGCCGGATCTCCTCCTCGAGGTCGCGGTTGGTGGCCGCGATGATGCGTACGTCCACCGGGATCGGCTCGGTGGCGCCCACCGGGATGGCCTCCCGCTCCTGCAGCACGCGGAGCAGCTTCACCTGGAGCGACGGCGGCATCTCGCCGACCTCGTCGAGGAAGAAGCTCCCCCCGCGCGCCGCGGCGAACAGCCCCTGCTTGTCACGGACGGCGCCGGTGAAGCTGCCCTTCACGTGCCCGAACAGCTCGCTCTCAAGCAGGTTCTCCGGCAGCGCGCCGCAGTTGATCGAGAGGAACGGCCCTTCGGTCCGGTTCGAGAGGTTGTGCACGTAGCGGGCGATGACCTCCTTGCCGGTGCCGCTCTCCCCCTGGATCAGCACGGTCGAGTCCGTGGGCGACACGTGCTCCGCGAGCTTCAGGACCTCGAGGAACCGCTTCGACTTGCCGATCGGCCGGGTGACGGTCGCCTTGTCGCGCCGGCGGATCTCCTGCTTGAGCTGCTTGTTCTCCACCCGCACCTGGCGGAACTCGCAGGCGCGGCGCAGGATCGCCACCAGCTCGTCGTTGCTGAATGGCTTCTGGATATAGTAGAAGGCGCCCGAGTTGACCGCGCCGATGGCGCTCTGGAGCGAGGCCTGCGCGGTCATCAGGATGACCGGCGTCATCGGGTCCTGCTCGCGCGCGGCGTTCAGGATATCGAGCCCGCTCACCTGGGGCATCCGCACGTCCGAGAGGATGATATCGTGGGTCCCCGAGCGGATCTGCTCCAGGCCGGCCTTCCCGCCCTGGGCCGTGGTCACCTCGAACCCCTCGTTCCGGAGTAGGATTCGGAGGGTATCGAGGATCCCCGACTCGTCGTCGACCACCAGCACGGACGGCTTGTAGCTCATGCGGCATCCTCCGCCATCATTTTGGCGGGCAGAAAGATAGTGAAGGTCGTGCCCCCGCCGGGGCCGGAGTCCACCAGCACCAGTCCCCGGTGCGCCTGGACGGCCCGCTGCACGATGGCGAGGCCGAGCCCGCTCCCGCCCGGACGGCCGGAGACGAACGGATCGAACAGCCGCTCGCGGATATCCGCGGGAATGCCCGGCCCGTCGTCCCGCACCTGAAGCCGGACCGCGTGCTCCAAGTTGGTGCCGTGCGGGATCTCGGCACCCTGCACGGCAGTCACGCTCACCACGATCCGGATGGGGCCCCGGGCGTTCTGCACGGCGTTGAGCACCAAGTTCGCGATCACCCGATGGAGCAGGTCTTCGTCGCCGTCGAGGATAGTCCGGCCGCCCTCGACGGTGATCGCGGCGTCGGCCCGGCAGTCGGGATGCGCCCGGATGAGCCGGACCGCCGCGACCGTCACGGCGTGCAGATCGATCGGCACCAGATGGGTGGCGCGGACCCGGGCGAAGTCGAGGAACTCGCTCAGGAGCCGGCTCAGCCGGTCGCTCTCGCGCACGATCAGCCCGGCGAGGAACCTCTCGTCGTCGTCCGCGTGCTTCGAGCGGGCGAGCTGCTCGACCGAGCTCCGGATGGACGCCAGCGGGTTCCGGATCTCGTGCGCCAGCGACGCGCTCAGCGCGGCCACCGATTCGAGCCGCTCCGCCCGGGCCTGCAGCTCCTGGACTTCCTTGAGGTCCGAGATGTCGGTAAAGATGGCGGTCACCGAGGGCGCCTCCTGCGCCTCCTGGCGGAACGTGGTGGTGCTGAGCCCGATGGGGAAGATCCGGCCGCCCTGGTGCGTCACCATGCCTTCGCCGCGGCTGATCTTCCGGCCGTTCCGGATGCCCGCGACCACCGCCGCCCAGAGCTCCGTCGAGCGTCCCTTGAGCTGGTCCAGCACCGGCATCCCGATGAGCCCGTCACCATCCAGATCCAGCAGCCTCTGCCCCGTGGGGTTGATGAAGGCGAGCCGGCCCACGCCATCCACCGTGAGCACACCCGAGCGGATGTTGCGCAGGATGTCGTCGGCCTCGAGCCGGACCCGCTTGAGCTCGGTGGCCAGCGTCTCCTGCTCCATGCCCGCTTCGCGAAGCCGGTGCCCGAGCACCGCCACGATGGCGAAGACCACGTTGAACACCACCACCTGGGCCCAGAATGCCGTGTCGGGCGCGCCCGCCCGGGTGATGAAGGCATCGCCCAGGAACAGGGCCGAAGCGCAGATCGCGGTGAGCGCGCCCCACGCGGGCGGCATGAGCAGCGCGTAGGCCGCCACGGCCAGGACGTACAACGCGGGGAAGGCCGACTGCGGCTGCCCCACAAAGTGAACGATGGTGGTCACGACCCCGAGATCCACCAGGGCCTGCACCATGAGGAAGCCGTTGCCCGGCGTGCGCGAGCGGAGAAAGACGTGCCAGGCGCCGTAGCCCGTGATGACGAGAGCCACGACCACCGACACGGTGACGAGGAACGACTCGCGCGGCCGCTCGGTCCAGACCAGCCCCGCGCCCAGCAGGATACCGACCGCCAGCACCAGGCGCCCGACGAACAGCCAGGACAAGAGGGTGCGCTGGTCGGGCAGAGTGCTGCGGCCGACCCGGCGGCGATCGGGCATCGTCACGTGCGAGCTCGGCGTGTTCACGGGGGGTAGTGCCGAAGATAGAAAGGGGGCCACGGCATTACAATCCATGCCACGCCCATGACCTGGCACGTCTACCTCGCCCGCTGCGGCGACGGCACCCTCTACACGGGCATCACCACCGACCCGGCCCGCCGGGAAGCCGCGCACAACGCCGGCCGGGGCGCGAGCTACACCCGGGCACGGCGGCCGGTGCGCGTGGTGCATGTCGAAACCGCCGCCGACCAGGGTGCCGCGCTCCGCCGCGAGCTGGTCATCAAGCGCATGCCGAGACACCTGAAAGAGCAGCTGGTGCATCGATCCACGCCCGTCGGTTCCGCCGAGTTCCGCGGCTTCGGTCCGGGAGCGCTGGCGTTCCTCCGACGGCTCGCCCGGAACAACCGACGCGACTGGTTCGAGCGGCATCGCGCCGTGTACGAGACCGAGGTCCGCCAGCCGCTCCGCGCGCTGGTGGAGGAAATGGACGTGCGGCTCGCCCGGATCGCCCCCGAGCTCACCGGCGACCCCCGTCGGTCGATCTTCCGGATCCACCGCGACGTCCGCTTTTCGAAGGACAAGTCGCCCTACAAGACGAACGCGGCCTGCCAGTTCTATCACGCCGACGCAGGCCGGGGCGCCGGACAGGACGCCGAGGGCGCCGGTGCGGGGCTCTACGTCCAGCTCGCGCACGGGGACTGCTTCGTGGCCGGCGGGATGTGGATGCCGGCCCGGCCGGCGCTCGAGAAGATTCGAGCAGCGCTCGCGGAGTCTCCCGGTGAGCTGGACCGGATCGTGGCCGCGCCGGCATTCCGCCGCCGCTTCAAGCGGATCACGCCGGAGGCAATGCTGACCCGGCTGCCCCGCGGCTATGCCCAAGGGCACCCGGCGGAGCGCTGGCTGCGGTACCGCTCGTTCACGGCCTACCGGCCGCTCACTGAGGCGGAGGTGCGAAGCCCGCGGCTCCCCGCCGCACTGGCGCGCGACTTCTCGGCGCTGGTGCCGCTGGTTCGCTGGCTCAACGCGGCGATCGGGTACCGGGCGTGGGAGCGGCGGTACTAGAGGATCTCAGCTAGGGCACGCCCGGTCCGGCTGGAGCCCACACACAGGAGTCATCCTACCCGAGCTCGGCGCCCTCCACCCGCTTCGGCTCGCCGAGATTCGGTGGCGTTCCGGTCACCATCGCCTTCGCCACCTCGAACAGCACGACCGGCCGCGGTTTGTCCTGCTTGAGGTAGGTCACCGAGTGCACGTCCACCAGGATCAGCCCGATCCGCGGGTCGTCGGGGCCGCCGTCGCGGGCGCCGCCCTGGTCGCCGAACCACACCTTCCAGTCCGGGCGATGGAGCTCGCGGATCGCCTTGCGGTCGCGCGAGACGGTCGCCGTGCCGCTCACCGAGACCCACTCCCGCGTGCGGTCGCGATAGTAGGCCAGGTTCACGTGCGGGTCGAACTCCAGCTCGTCCAGCTTGTGCGACTCGATGTCGGTGGCGAACCAGAGATCGGTGCCCTCGGCCTGCGTCTGCGTGGCCATGGGCCGCGAGACGAGGTGGCCGTCGGGGCGGCGGGTGGTGAACATCGCGATCTCCATCCCGTCGATCAGCTCGTACAGCTCCTTCAGATTCTTGTCGGGACTCTGTGCCATGGCGATCTCCGATCTGCCGTGAAGTCGTGCGCCGGACTCAGCGGTGTGCCGTGACGCCGACCTGGGCGCACATGTCGAGCACGGGGCAGGTCGAGCACCTGGGCAGCCGCCCGGTGCAGATGTGCTTCCCGAACGGCACGAGCAGCGCGTTGATCTCGATCCAGTAGCGGGCGGGCAGCACCCGCTCCAGCTCGGCCATCGTGCGCTCGGGCGTCGGCGCGCGCACGTAACCCCAGCGGTTGGTGACCCGGTGCACGTGTATGTCAACGCTGATCCGCCGCTCGCCGCAGGCCACGCCCAGCGCCAGGTGCGCGCACTTGGGGCCGACGCCGGTGAACGAGCGGAGCACCTCCGCGTCGCACGGAAGCCGCCCGGCGTGCTCCCGGACCGTCCGCCGGGCGATCTCCCGGATCTGCCGGGCCTTGGCCTCGTGAAAGCTGGTGTCCCCGATGAGGCGGTCGATCGCCGCGGGCGCGAGCGCCGCCAGCTTCCCGGGATCCGGCGCGGCGGCGAACAGCCGGCGCGCCGCCACCAGGCTCACCTCGTCGCGGGTCCGGATGCTCAGGATGCACGCGACGAGCTGCTGAAAGACGCTGCGATATCCGTCCTCGGCCAGCGCGAACATCGCGGCCTTCGGCAGCGGCCGGACCGCGCGGCGGATGCGGGACAGCGCGGTGCCGATCGCGAACGCGCGCGGGAGGCGGCGACCCGCCCCGGGCGACGCCTCAGCGCGCCGAGCCGACCGCCCGCCGCTCGATGCCGGAGTACGCCGTCGAGGGATACGCCCGCCGATCGCCGGCCTGGCGGCCCGCCCCGCGCACCGGCTGCGCGGTGAGGGAGCTCGGCGCGTCGAGGCTGGCGCCGTCGTCCACGCCGACGCCGAGCCGGTTCACCAGCTCGCCCCCGAGCCAGGCCGTTCCGAGCGCGATGGCGAGCCCGATCAGGGCCGCGACGATGGCGCCCGTCGGCGGCGCCGCGGGGACCTCGCGGCGGAGCAGCCAGCTCACGATGAAGAGGGCGAGCACAACGACGTTCCCGACCCCGTGCAGCAGCCCGATCCGCTTGGCCCGCGTGCCGCGCGGGATCGCCCACCAGTCCAGCGCGCCCGGGACCGCCGCGAGCAGGCCGCCGATGATGCCCGCACTCACCATGTAGTACGACACCTCGGTCCAGCGCGCCTCGTGGGTGATCAGGCCGATGATGTCGAACACCACCGACGTGCTCAGCAGCCCCAGCGGAAAGACGATGAGCATCGGGTGAACCGGGTGCCCCGCGAGCTTGACCTTGCTTTCCATGGACGCAACCTCCATCTGGCGACGATGCCGAAGGGGCCCCCACGATTCCCGCGAGGCCCCGGGCCGCGAACGCCTTCCAAGATGATGCGCCCGCCGGACGCGGGGATGTGACCTGGGCTACCGGGACGAGCGGTCGAGCGCCTCGCGGATCCGGAGGGCCAGGCTCTCGGGAGAGAAGGGCTTCTGCAGGAAGGGGTAAGGAGATTCGCGGACGCCGGGGTGGAGCTTGTCGCCCTCGCTGTAGCCGGACATGTACACGATCCGCACGGTGGGATGCACGGCGGCGACTCGGTCGGCGAGCTCGACCCCGCCCAGGTCCGGCATCACGACGTCGGTGAGCACGAGATCGATGCCGTGGTCGGGCCGCTCCAGGACGCCGAGCGCCTCGAGGCCGTTCCGGGCCTCCACGACGACGTATCCCTGCTCCGCCAGCACCCGGGCAGCGAGGGCGCGCACGCCGTCCTCGTCCTCGACCAGGAGCACCCGCTCCGTGCCGCGGGTCGGGGGCGGCGGCCCCGGGGCGTCCACCGCGCCGGTCTCGTCGGCGGCGACGCGCGGGAAGCAGATCTTGAAGCTCGCTCCCTGGCCCGGCGCGGAATCCACCCAGATGTATCCCCCGCTCTGCACCACGATGCCGTAGACCGTCGCGAGGCCGAGGCCGGTGTTGAGCGTCGTGGGCTTGGTGGTGAAGAAGGGCTCGAACAGGTGGGCCTTCACCTCCGGCGTCATGCCGTGTCCCATGTCGCTCACCACGAGCAGCACGTACGCTCCCGCCGGGATCTCGACGCCCAGGTGGCGATGCGCGTAGCCCTCGGGGAAGTCCACGTCCATCGTCTCGATCGTCAGCTGGCCGCCGCCGGACATGGCGTCGCGCGCGTTCAGCGTGAGGTTCATCACGATCTGCTCCATCTGCCCGTAGTCGGCCTCTATGCCGCCCAGGCCCGGGCTCAGGCTCGTCACCAGCGAGATGTCCTCGCCGAGCAGCGGGCGCAGCATGCGCTCCATGCCCTCGACGACGCCGTTCAGGCCGAGGACCTCGCGGGCGACCACCCGATTCCGCCGGCCGAAGCCGAGCAACTGGCGGGTCAGGTGCATCGCGCGGTCCGCCGCCTTCCGGATCTCGTCGGCGTCTGAGCGGCGGGCGTCCTCGGCGTCGAGCGCGCCGAGCAGGAAGTCGCTGAACCCCAGGATGATCATCAGCATGTTGTTGAGGTCGTGGGCCACGCCGCCCGCGAACCGGCCCACCGCCTCCATCTTCTGCGCCTGGCGCACCTGCTGCTCCGCCTCGATGCGCTGGGTGATGTCCCGGCCCAGGCCGACGATGCCGACGACCTGGCCCTCGGGCCCGCGCAGGGGCGACAGCGTGGTCTGCATGTGCCGCAGGCCGCGGGCCGACTCGCGGGTCCACTCGTAGGTCACCGTCTCGCCGGCGAGCGCGCGCTGGTTGGCCCGCTGGTGCACCGCGCTGTTCGCGCCCACGATTTCCGCCGTGGTCCGGCCCAGGAAGTCTCCCGGCGCAAAGCCCTCGCGCCCGAGCCAGCGGCCGAAGATGTCGACGCAGCGCTGGTTCCGGTCGAGCCGGAAGACCACGTCGTCGATGCCCTCGACCAGCGTGCGGAAGCGCTCCTCGCCCGCCCGGATCGCGGCCAGCGAAGCGGTGCGCTCGGTGAGGAGGAGCTGGTTCGCCGCGAGCGACGCGGCGCGCTCGAGCGCCGCTGCGAGCAGTCCCGCCACCAGGCGGATGGTGTGAACGTGGAGGTCGTTGAAGGCGCGGGGCCGGCCCGACCAGATGGCTACGACCGCCTGCACCCCGTGCTCGGCGCTGAGCGGCATGATGATCGCCGAACGGGCGCCGAGCGCCTCGGCCGCGGCGCGGTCCGCCCCCTCGTCCAGCGCGGCGTCGTCGCAGCGGATCAGCTCGCCCGTCAGGTACGCCCGGCCGATCAGCGAGCCGTCGGGCGAGACCCGGAGGCCGATCCGCTCCCGCACTGATCCGCTCGCCTCGCACAGCACGAGCTCGCCGCCGTCCGGCACGAACACGCCGGCCGCAGCGGCCCGGGTCAGCGCCTGCAGCCGCTCGGCGACCACCCGCATGACCGCGCCGAGGTCCGGGCCGGCCGTGGCGACCGCCTGCTGGGTGTCGATGACCGCGGCGAGCCGCTCGGCCTCGCGCGTGAGCACGCGCCTGGTCTGACGCCAGCCCGTGACGTCGCGCACGCACGCGATGATGCCCTCGGGCGACGGCGTCACGCGGACCGAGAACCAGCGGTTGAGCGGCGCGAAGAAACCCTCGAACTCGACCTCGCTCTGCTCGACCAGCGCGCGGAACGCCTCGGCCTGGAACCGCGAGCCGACCAGCCCGGGGATGACCTCCCAGACCGAACGCCCGACCGGATCGCCCCGCTCCGGCCCGAGGAGGCGGAGGTACTCGGCGGCCCGCGCGTTCACCAGCGTGAGGCGCCACTCGTCGTCGCAGGCGAGATAGAGGTCGCTCACCCGGTTGAGGACGTCCGCCGCCTTGTGCCGCGGCATCTCGAGCAGGAGCCCGCTCACGCCCTCCGGAGAGGGGAACAGTCGGAGCTCAAGCATCTTGCCGGAGATGGGATCGCGGAGGCTCTTGGTCACCGATACGCGCTCGGCGAGCGCGCGGCTCAGCGCCGAGCCGGCGGGCGTGCGGGGCAGCGAGGGTGAGGCATCGCGGAGCAGCGTGCCGAGCAGGTCGCCGCTGGCGCCGATGAGGGGCGGCAGGAGCCGCACGGCCGCCCGGTTGACGTAGGCGAACCGTCCGTCGGCATCCAGAGCGAAGAGGCCCTCGTCAATCCGGTCGAGGGCGTCGAGCGAGCGCGCGGAATCGAGCAACCGGAGTGGCCTTGGTGGCAGGAACGATTGGAAGGTATGAAGCCCGATCCCGGCGTGCCAGCCTGCGCATGGAGTCACCCTGAGCGGAGCGAAGGGGGCATGCCCGAACGCATGCCCCCTTCGCTCCGCTCAGGGTGACTCGCAGCCCGAGCACGAGTCGACCTCAGCGCTGCGCGGTGACCGCGCTCCAGGCGTAGAGGCTGCGGTAGATGTCCTCGTTCCGTTGGATGGCCCGCACGTAGCCGCGGGTCTCGGCGAAGGGAATGCGCTCGGTGAAGACCTCGGGGTCGTCCACGCCGATGCGCTGTGACCAGCGCTCGACCCGGCTCACGCCCGCGTTGTAGGCGGCCAGCACGTGCACCGGCTGTCCGTAGCGGCCGGTCAGCTCCTGCAGGTGGGAGGCGCCCAGCTGCAGGCTCACGTCGGGCTGGTAGAGCAGCACCGGGTCCCATACGGGATACGCGAGCGACTGCGCGAGGCGTCCCCCCAGCTCGGGCATCACCTGCATGAGTCCGCGCGCGCCGACCGGTGAGGTCGCGAGCGGGTTGAACATGGACTCCTGCCGGATGAGCGCCGCGACGAAGGCCGCGTCGAGCCCGTGATCGGCCGCCTCCGCGAGGAGCGCGTCCTCCAGCATCACCGGATAGAGCAGCCGATATGTGCGGGCATCGGCCGGCGCGCCCTGCGCCAGCGCGCGCCGGGCAAGCTGGATCGCCTGGGAGGCCAGGCCGTGACGTCGGAAGCGGTCGGCCAGCGCGAGCAGCCGCTCGGACGACGTGTCGCTCGAGCGAAGCAGGCGGTCGTACTCCCAGCGGGACTCCCCCGCGAGGCCGAGGCGCGCGAGCAGCGCCGCGCGCGCCATGGCGCTGTCGGCGGCGGCCACATCCACGAACGTGTCGCGCGCGGCCGGCGGCACCCAGTCGGGGCGACCCAGCCGGCGCGTGGCGAGGCCGGTGTAGTAGCCGCCGGGGTCGCCGGCGGCCAGCGCCTCCCAGCGCTCGCGCGCCGTGGCCGTGTCGCCCGACGACCACCAGGCGCGTCCCGCCCAGTAGGTGGCGGCGGACGCCTCGTCGCTCCGCGCGTAGCGGTGCGCCAGCTCGTCGAACTCTCCCGCAGCCGGCACCACGTCGCCCGCGAGCAGGGCGATCATCCCGGCACGCAGCGCGGCGATGGGGGCGAAGCGGCTCGAGGGATAGCGCGTCACCAGGCGGCGATAGTACGTCCGCGCGAGCGAGTCCGACCGGTCGTCGGACGCCAGGTCTCCGAGGAGAAAAAGCGCGGAGGAAGCGGCCGTCGTGTCGCGCGGGTAGGTCACGATGACGTGCCGGAGCGCCGTCCTGCCGGGCGCCGGCTCGCCGGCCCGCACCAGCGCGCGGGCCTGCTGGTACGCCGCCGAGGCGAGCAGGGCCCGCGAACCCGTCACGCGCCTGAAGGCGGCCGCAGCCTCGGCGTTGCGGCCGACCCGGGTGAGCGCCGTCGCATAAGTGAAGCGGTCGTCACCGGTGCCGAGCCCCGCGGCGAAGGCGCGGCCGAACCCATCGGCCGCGCGGGCATGGCTGCCGGCCACCGCAGCCGCCCGGGCGACTTCCAGCTCCTCGGGTGGCGTGAGCGGAGCGTAGGCGCTGTCGAGCAGCGCGATGGCGTCGCGGATCTCGCCCGGGCTCCGGCGGGCGGAGACCAGGGTCAGCAGGTCGTGGCGAACCTGGGCGCGCGGTGCCGAGTCGGGGCTCGCCCCCAGGCGAAGCCGGAGGGCAGCCGCGCGCGCGCCGAGAGCCGCGTATCGCGCCGCGGCGCCGTCGAGGTCGCCGGTGGCCTCGTGCGCCGCCGCATCGCTCCACGCCACACGCCCGCGGGCCAGCGGATCCGTCACCTGCTCGGCGAGGTGGGCGCGGCGCGCGCTGTCGTCCGTAACGGCGGCCGCGCGGACGCGCAGCCAGTCCGCCACATTCGGGAGCATCGCCGCCGCCCGGAGGTAGGTCCCGGCGGCGCTGTCGCGGGCGCCCAGGCGGTCCAGCGCCCGGGCGAGCAGCACGAGCCGCTCGCCGTCGGTGGCCGCTACGTTGGACGAGGGCGCGGCCAACGCGTGACGCAAGGCGGCGGAGTCGCGGCCGGCTTCGAGCGAAGCACGCGCGAGCAGCAGCCGTGCGCGGCCGTCGGGCACGCTGTCGATCCAGGGGCGGCCTTCGAGCAGGCCGATCACCTCGGTCCAGCCGCCCCACCGGCTGGCGGCGGTCGCGGCGAGGAGCAGCGCGTCCGGCGTCCGCCCGGCGGAGTCCGCAAGTACCCGGCTGATGAGCCGACTTGCTTCCCACGGGCGGCCCTGATCGAGCGCCACCGCGGCCACCGCGATGATCGTATCTCCGGGGGCCGGCGATGGCCGGACCGGCCGGGGCGCGACCGGCGCGCGGACCGGAGCGAGGGCGATGGCCAGCGAGATCCACACTGGCGGCAGCGGAAGCAGCATCGGGTTCCGGGAAGGCGAGGTCGGCTAAGTGGCTGCAAGGATTGCGCCTGGCGTGGGCCAGCCAATCGGGCGCGCTCAGCGGGCCGGTGGGAAGGAGGTACTATTGAGCATGCGAGAGATCGGGCAGGATGCGGAGGCGGAGGTCCGGCTCGACAAGTGGCTGTGGGCGGCCCGCTTCTTCAAGACGCGGTCACTGGCGGCGGAGGCGATCGCCGGCGGGAAGGTCCAGGTGAACGGCGAGCGCGCCAAGCGCGCGCGGCACCTCCAGGTGGGTGATGAAATCCGGGTCCGCCTCGGTCCCTACGAGCACAGCGTGACGGTGCGAGCCCTGTCGGCGCGCCGCGGCCCCGCGGCGGGGGCCGCCGAGCTCTACGAGGAGCGCCCGGAAAGCGTGGCGGCCCGCGAGGCCATGGCCTTACAGCTCAAGAGCCTGCACGCGGCATTCGTCCCGGAGAAGGGCCGGCCGACCAAGCGGGACCGGCGGGAGATCGAGCGGTTGAAAGGACGGCGGTGAGAAGGCGCGCCTGGCCTCACATATTCTCCACCATCGCGTTCCCGAACTCGCTGGTCTTGAGCAGCGTAGCCCCCGTCATGAGCCGCTCGAAATCGTAGGTGACCCGCTTCTGGGCGATCGTCTTCTCGAGCGAGGAAACGATCAGGTCGGCCGCCTCCGTCCAGCCCAGGTGGCGGAACATCATCTCACCGGACAGGATGACCGAGCCGGGGTTCACCTTGTCCTGGTCCGCGTAGCGAGGCGCGGTGCCGTGGGTCGCCTCAAACACCGCGTGGCCGGTGAGATAGTTGATGTTGGCCCCCGGCGCGATGCCGATGCCGCCCACCTGGGCGGCCAGCGCGTCGGAGATGTAGTCGCCGTTCAGGTTCATCGTGGCGATGACGCTGTACTCGCGCGGGCGGGTGAGGATCTGCTGCAGGAAGGCGTCCGCGATGACATCCTTCACCACCACGCCGGTGGGAAGCCGGCACCAGGGGCCGCCGTCGATCTCGACCGCGCCGTACTCCTCGCGGGCGAGCTGGTAGCCCCAGTCGCGGAAGCCGCCTTCGGTGTACTTCATGATGTTGCCCTTGTGGACCAGCGTCACGCTCGGAAGCTTGCGGGTCACGGCGTAGTCGAGCGCGGCGCGGATGAGCCGCTTCGACCCTTCCTCGGACACGGGCTTGATGCCGATCGCGCTCGAGCCCGGGAACCGGATGGTCTGGGCGCCCATCTGCTGCTGGAGGAACTCGATCACCCGGCGAGCCTCGTCGCTCCGCGCCTTGTACTCGATCCCGGCGTAGATGTCCTCCGTGTTCTCGCGGAAGATCACCATGTCCACGTCCTGCGGCGCCTTGACCGGCGAGGGCACCCCCTCGAACCAGCGCACCGGACGGACGCAGGCGTAGAGATCGAGCTTCTGGCGCAGGGCGACGTTGAGCGAGCGGAAGCCGCCGCCCACCGGGGTCGTAAGCGGCCCCTTGATGGCGACGAGGTAGTGCTCGATGGCGGCGAGGGTATCGTCGGGGAGCCAGCTGTTGAGCTGGTTCTTGGCTTTCTCCCCTGCGAGGACCTCGTGCCACGCGATGCGGCGTTTGCCGCCGTAGGCGTGCGCCACGGCGGCGTCGAAGACGTGCTGCGCGGCGCGCCAGATGTCGGGGCCGGTGCCGTCGCCCTCGATGAAGGGGATGACCGGCTGGGCCGGCACCTGAAGTTTGCCCTCGCGCATGGTGATGGCATCGCCACGGACGGAAACTGTCATGGACCTGTTCCTTCGGACGTACCGGAATGAGTGCGATCGGCGCTGAGACGACGCTCAATCTGCCCGCCTGCCCCGAGATCGGCAACCGCGCCGTGGAAGCCATTCACGCGGCCTACGAGCGCTACCAGCGCGGCTTCGAGGAGGTCACCCGCCGGGCGCGCGAGCGATTCGAGCAGCGCGACTGGCTCGGCGCGCAGGCCGACGCCACCGAGCGCCTGGCGCTCTACCGCATCCACGTGGATGGGGCCGTGGCCGACGTGCACGACATCCTGGAAGACGCGGTCATGGAGCGTACGCTGTGGGCGGCCATGCGGGCCCGCCACGCGGCGCGCGCCCTCCGCCGCCCCGACGCGGAACTGGCGCAGACCTTCTTCAACTCGGTGACCCGCCGGGTGTTCAGCACGGTGGGCGTGGACTCGGCCATCGAGTACGTGGATCCGTCGCCCGCGCCGGTCGAGCCCGGCCGCGCGCCCTTGTTCGAGCGCGACCGGGTGGACACCGTGGACGCCGCCCTGGTGGGCCGCATCCTCGGCCGGTTCGCCTGGTCGGTGCCCTTCGCCTCGCTCGAGCGCGACGCGGCGATCGTCGCGCGGCAGATCGAAGACGCGCTGCGCGCGCTGCCCGAGCGAGGGCCTGTCGACGTGGACGTGCTGCGCCCGGTGTTCTTCCGCAACAAAGGCGCGTATCTGGTGGGCCGGATCCGGCGCGGCACGGCGACGCTCCCGCTGGTGCTTCCCCTGCTCCGGGCGGAGCGCGGCATCGTGGTCGACGCCGTGCTGCTCACCCAGAACGAGGCCAGCGTCGTGTTCGGCTTCAGCTGGTCCTACTTCCGGGTGGACGCGCCCAACCCGCGCGAGCTGGTCGAGTTCCTGCTCTCGATCATGCCCAACAAGCGCATCGACGAACTGTACAACGGCATCGGCCACAACAAACACGGGAAGACCGAGCTGTTCCGGATGCTCGTGGCCCACCTGGCCGACCCGTCGGCGCGGTTCAGCCCGGCCGAGGGCGACGAGGGCATGGTCATGGCCGTGTTCACGCTGCCCGCGCTGAGCCTGGTGTTCAAGGTCATCAAGGACAGCTTCGGCGCGCCCAAGAACACCACCCGCCAGGCGGTCATGGACAAGTACCACTTCGTCTTCGTGCGCGACCGGGTGGGCCGCCTGGCCGACGCACAGGAGTTCGAGCATCTCGAGTTCCCCCGGCGCTGCTTCCCCGAGGAGCTGCTGGCCTATCTGCTCGAGGTGGCCTCACGCACGGTCCGGATCGAGGGCGACCGGGTGATCGTGCGCCATGTCTACACCGAGCGCCGGGTGACGCCGCTCAACCTGTACCTGCGCGAGGCGGATCCGGCGGCCGCCCGCGAGGCCGTGGCCGACTACGGCAACGCCATCAAGGACCTGGCCGCGGCCGACATCTTCACCGGCGACATGCTGCTCAAGAACTTCGGCGTGACGCGCAACGGGCGGGTGATCTGCTACGACTACGACGAGCTGTGCCTGCTCACCGAGTGCCGGTTCCGCCACATTCCCGAGCCCGTCACCTACGAGGACGAGATGTCGGCGGAGCCGTGGTTCTCGGTGGGCGTGAACGACGTGTTTCCCGAGGAGTTCCACGCGTTCCTGGTGCCGCCGGGCGAGCTGCGCGACGCCTTTCTGGCCGCCCACGGCGATCTGCTCGACGTCGGGTTCTGGCAGGAGGCCCAGCGGCGGCTTCGGGCCGGCGAGGTGGTGGACGTGTTCCCCTACCGGCGGAGCGAGTTGCTGCGGCGGTAACGGGGGGGGAACTGGTCGTCATCCGGGGGACAGTCTGTCATCCCGAGCGAAGCGAGGGATCTTGCCCAGAAATGGCTCGAACTCGGCCCGGGAAGATCCCTCGCTTCGCTCCGGATGACAGAGCGGCTCACCCCCTCACTGCAATCAGTCCCTCGCGTCCCCCGACCCCCCGTCCGGCTTGCGCTCGAACGTCCGCAGCCGCTCCGTTGCCTCGTGGATCCGGTGGACGTACGCGGCAACCGGTTCCCGCGCCTTGCGCTCGGGCAGCACGAACGCGGGGTTGTCGGGCTCGGAGGAGTCCGGCGCGTTGGTGAAGGTATCGCCTCCCCGAGCCTCGACGGCCGACTCGAAGCGGTCCACCGCCGACCAGAGGTCGGCCAGCTCGTCGTCAAGCTCGTCGCCGAACAACCGGACCCCGCGCTGGCCGAGCACGTCCAGATTGTGCTCGCGGGCCCGGGCCTGCTGCTCGTCGCGATCGGGATTGAGCGCCGCGTCGAGCTCGGCGGCGGGAATGCGGTCACGGGCGTCGTCCATGGTGCCTCCTGGCTAGGTGCGGCGCCGGCGGACCGGTCCGCGGAGGAATCGCTCGGCCAGCTGCTCCAGGCGGTCGTCGTGGTCCTCGCGCGCTTCGGCGAGAATCCGCTCCACCTCCGCGAAGAGCGCGGGGTCGCCCCAGAAATATCCGGTGGCGGCCTCCGCACCGGCGGTGTCGCCCTGGTCCGCGCCGCGGAGCAGCGCGCGGGCGGCGGCGCGGTCGAAGGTCGGATCGGTACGCTCGGGAAGCGTGTAGCGGCCCGGCGCCTCGCCGCCACCCGCATCCTCGTCCACAAAGGCCCTGGACATGGTCGAAGTCTAACCCGCTGTCGGCGGTGTCATGGGTCACACGGGCGGCCGCCCCGAAGCACGAAGGGAGCACGCCTTCGGGCGTGCTCCCTTCGACCCCACCGCGCCCGGCGGCTGCCGGGCGCACGATCACAAGCCGTTCAGCGCGTGAACGGTCCCGAGAGCGTCACCTCCACCTTCGAATTGGACGGCACGACGACATCGCGGTCCTGCGTCTCGACCGCGCGCTGGGCGCCGATCGCGCCGCCGATGATGCCGCCGATCACTGCCCCCTTGGTGCTCCCGCCGACCACGCGGCCCACGATCGCGCCGGCGGCCGTCCCCGCCCCGACCTTCGCGACGTCGCCCGCGTTCGTCTTGCGGTCGCGCAGCGTCCGCTCGAGCGCCGTGGCCGAGCCGCTCAGGGCATAGCTCTGGCCCTGGATCTCGACCGCGGTAGGCGTAAGCGCCAGCTTGCCGGTCTTGTCGCTCTTGTTCTCCGACTCGTGGATCTCGGTGATCGTGAGCGTGACCTTGGAGCCCGCCGGAATCACCACTCGTCCCGACGCGTCACGCACATCGCTCGCCACGGTGCTGGTCACGGTGGCGCCGGGCTTGTCGGTCTTGGACGAGATCTCGCGATCCACGTCGGTCGAGAGCGTGGTGCCCGAAGCGAGGGCCAGCGGAGCCGGCGCGGGCGCGGGCTTGGGGGCCGCCTTCACCGGGGTCGGCTTGGGCCGGGGCTTGGGCGCGTGGGCCGGTGCCGGAGCGGGGGCCGTGTGGACCGGGGTGGCGCCCGCCTGGTCGCTCAGGGTCGCCGAGGAGTCTACGGGAAGCCGTTGCAAGTCGCGGCTCAGGCTGTCAGCCGCCATGCTCGCGTTGCGGTCGCCGCCGCACGCCGTTAGCACCGCGAGCGTGAGGATTGTCAGTCGGTTAGCCGCCATGCGTCCTCCTGTACAGGGAGATGCCAGAGATTGGAAATGGAGAGCCGACCGGGGAGGGGCAAAACCGGGGCCAGGACGGGCGGTCAAGCGAGCGGGGGGCGGAGGCGCTACGGCGCCTCCGGCACGGGTGCGGCCTGCGGCTGGAGCCGCATGCTGAACGGCGCGCGCACCATTACCCGGTAGGAGTACTCCCATGGGGACGTGCCGATCGCGATGCTCCGGCGGTCGTCGATGCGATGGAAGCGGAGCTCGGTGTCAAGCGTAAGGCCGGACTCGATCGGCGTGAGCCGCGCAAGCCCGATCTCCTGATACTTGCGATAGGGATGGTAGAACCCGGGGTTCGAGCCCTGCGAGTTGTAGTTCGCGTCTCCCTCGTTCGAGACGAAGTCGCGGCCCCACCACTGAATGGCGAACAGCTCCAGCCAGTTGCCCGGCCGGAACCCCGCCCGCAGATACGTCCCGTGCCCATGATTCGGCCGTCCCGACGGCAGGCTGTCGATGTCGCCGTGGCTCAGGAGCTGAAAGGCGCGGAACGTACTCGCGCCGAGCAGCGGAAGCCGGCCGCTGATCTGTCCGCCGAGCGCGAGTACCTGATTGTTCACGACCGGCTGGCCCGCCGTGTAGAGCTGTCCGCCATGATGCAGGCCGTGCCCCTGGAGCTCGAGCCGAAGCCAGGACAGCGGATCGGCGTGCAGCAGCAGGCCGTAGTCGAACACCTCCCGGCCGCTCGAGGTATTGAGCCGCTGCCAGTTGAGGAACAGCTCGCCGCCGCCGGCCGTGTGCTGCTCGCGCCACTGCACGCCGTACTCCACCGGCCGCGTGATGTCGAGGAGCGTGCCCTCGAGCGGCTCGAGATAGCCGTGCCGGCCTTCGGTCACCAGGGTGCCGATCACGCCGAGCGAGTGCTCGGTGCGGTAGCGGAAGCCGAGGATCGGTTTGAACGGGCTCAGGAAGCGGGAATCGCCGCTCTGGTGGTTGCCGTGAAACCCGGCGACGACCTCGGTACGGGGGCCGAGCGCCGCGGAGATGTAGCTCAGGATCTGCCCGCCGAGCAGCGTTTCGCCGGTGCGGTACGGGTTGAAGAACTCGGTGTTGTCGAGATAGAACGTGAGCCCGTTATTCCAGGTGAGCTGCTGCGCGCACCCGGCGTGCGTGCGGCCCGCGAGGAGCGCCGCCGTGACTGCGATCGCGAACCACCGAGAAGGCTGCATGGAGCTCGGGCCCGAAGCTGGTGGGAGTCGCTGAATGTACATGTCGGGGCGTGCAGGTGCCTAGGGCGAAGCCCCAGGGCCCGCGGAGCCCCGGCCGGCTATCGGAGCGCCGGGCGAGCGCGGCTACGGCTCGCCGCAGGCCGCCGCCCGCGATCTCAGCAGCTGCTGCTCGCGCGCGTTCCGGGTAAGGCCCGCCGCCCGCTCGAATTCCGCCCGCGCCTCGTCCAGCCGGCCGAGCTTAAACAGCAGATCGCCGCGGACGCTGGGCAGCAGATGATAGCCCTGGAGCGAGCCGGCCTCGACGAGCCGATCCACCAGCTCGAGTCCCGCCACCGGTCCGAATGCCATGCCGACCGCGACGGCACGATTGAGCTCGACCACCGGGGAGGGCGCGAGCTGAGAGAGCGCGTCGTACAGGGCCGCGATCCCCTCCCAGTCGGTCTCCTCGGCGGTGTGCGCGCGGGCGTGACACGCGGCGATCGCGGCCTGGAGCGCGTACGGTCCCAGCGCGCCGCCCAGCGCCTCCGCGCGCGCGAGCGCCGCGAGGCCGCGCCGGATGAGCAGCTGATCCCAGCGCGCACGGTCCTGGTTCAGGAGCAGCACCGGCTCGCCCGACGGACCGGTGCGCGCGCGGAGACGCGAGGCCTGGATCTCCAACAGGGCCACGAGACCGTGCACCTCCGGCTCGTGCGGCATCAGCTCGGCCAGAATTCGTCCCAGCCGGAGCGCCTCGTTGCAGAGGGTCGGGCGCATCCAGTCGTCGCCCGCCGTGGCGGAGTAGCCCTCGTTGAACACGAGGTAGATCACCTCGAGCACGGAGGAGAGGCGGGCGCCCAGCTCGTCGCCGCGCGGCACCTCGAACGGCACCCGCGCCTCGGACAGCGTGCGCTTGGCGCGGACGATCCGCTGCGCGATCGTCGGGACGGGGGCGAGGAACGCGCGCGCGATCTCGTCGGTCGTGAGGCCGCCGACCAGGCGGAGGGTGAGCGCCACCCGGGCCTCGGTCGAGAGCACCGGGTGGCAGGCGATGAAGACCAGCCGGAGCAGATCGTCGCCGACCGGATCGTCGAGGGCGTCGTCCAGCGCCGGCACGGCCGATTCCTGGCGTGCCTCGAGCTCGCGGCCCAGCTCCTCGTGCTTCCGCGCGAGCACCTTGTCGCGCCGCAGGGCATCGTACGCCCGGTGCTTCGCGGCGGCCGTGAGCCAGGCGCCCGGATTCCGCGGGATCCCCTGCTCCGGCCACCGCTCGAGCGCCGCCACCAGCGCGTCCTGCGCCAGCTCCTCCGCCAGCCCGACATCGCCCACCAGGCGCGTGAGCGTGGCGATCACCCGGGCCGATTCGATCCGCCAGACGGCGTCGATGGCGCCGTGGACAACGGCATCGCCGGAATTCGACACGCGGCTCAGCCGCCGGCCATGGCCCCGACGACGAGATACGGCTCGTCGCCCGCGGCCACGGCCTCGGGAAGCGGCGCGTCGGGCGGCTCATGGGTCAGGTCCTGCTCGCAGGCGAAGAATCGAAGGAAGGGGCGCCGGACCTGCGTGGCCTGGTCGCGAATGGTGCCCCGCAGCACGGGGTGCGCCGCTTCCAGCGCGTCGAGGACCTTCCCCCGCGTAGGCCGGCCTTGCACCGTGACCCGCACCTCGTCCGCGATCCCGGCGAGCGTTCGCAGGTGGGTCGGAAGCACGACCCGGATCACGGGAGCGACTGGACCTCCACCGACAGCACGGCCGGCAGATCGCGCACGATCGGCGCCCAGGTGTTGCCCGCGTCCGCGGACGCATACACCTGCCCGCCGGTGGTGCCGAAGTACACGCCACAGGGGTCAAGGCGGTCCACCGCCATCGCGTCGCGGAGCACGTTGACGTAGCAGTCCTGCTGGGGCAGTCCCTTCGCCAGCGGCTCCCACTCGTTGCCGCCCGTCCGGCTCCGGTACACGCGCAGCCGGCCGTCTGGCGGAAAGTGGTAGGAGTCGCTCGTGATCGGCACGACGTAGATCGTCTCCGGCTCGTGCGCGTGGACGTCGATCGGAAAGCCGAAGTCGGTCGGCAGGTCGCCGCTCACCTCGTGCCACGAGTCGCCGCCATCGTCACTCCGCATCACGTCCCAGTGCTTCTGCATGAAGAGCACGCCTGGGCGCGAGGGATGCAACGCGATGCGGTGCACGCAGTGGCCGACCTCCGCCTCCGGGCTCGGGATGCCCTGTGACTTGAGCCCGCGGTTGATCGGCGTCCAGGTGGCGCCGCCATCATCGGTGCGGAACGCGCCGGCCGCCGAGATGGCAACGAACATCCGCTTGGGATTCTGGGGATCGAGCAGAATGGTATGCAGACACATGCCGCCCGCCCCCGGCTGCCACTTCGGGCCGGACTCATGGGTGCGCAGACCCGGCAATTCCTGCCAGGTGGCGCCCCCGTCGGTGGAGCGGAACAGCGCCGCGTCCTCGACGCCGGCATAGACCGTGTCTGGGTCGGTCAGCGAGGGCTCGAGGTGCCATACTCGCGCGAAGGCCCACGGGTGCTGGGTGCCGTCATACCATTGATGCGTGCCGGGCACACCTTCGTATTCGAACTTGTTGCCCACGGCGTTCCAGGTCTTCCCGCCGTCGTCCGAGCGCTGCATCACCTGACCGAACCAGCCGCTCGTCTGCGACGCGTACAGCCGATTGGGATCGACCGGCGACCCTTTGACGTGGTAGATCTCCCACCCGGGAAAGTGCGGCCCGCTCACCTCCCATCGGTCGCGCTTTCCGTCGGCGCCCAGAATGAACGCCCCCTTCCGTGTGCCGACCAATACTCGCACCCTGCTCATGTGCTGCGCCTCCTCTCAGGTCGACGCATAGTCTGCCCCCGGCGAACCGCCGACGCAATGCCGGAGCCGTTTCGATTTTCAACATGACGTCATCGCTACCGTCCGCCGACTCTCGAGCGCAACAGAAGCGAGCTACCCAAACGCAAAAGCACTAGGAAAGGCGTGCGGCCGCGCGACACAGTGAGGCGCGCGCTCGACGTACACGCCCCACTCGACTCGAGTGCGGCGTCCGAACGCATGGGACACTCTTGACCATCGGTGATTGGAGAGACACTTTGGGGTCCCGCGGTTTCTCCTTCCAAAATCCCAGGCAATTTCTGCAGGAGGGTAGCATGAGGCTGGCCCATCATACCATCCCGGTGGCGCTCGCGCTTACCGGGATCGTCGTCCTTGCGAGCGGGTGCGGTGAGGAGCCCAACTCTCCGGAGCAGGCGGCGCCGTCCGCCGCCGCAGCCGCCAGCGCGTCGGCGAGCACGGACCGGTACATCGTGCTGTTCAAGCAGGGCAAGACCGGCCAGGCAGTCGGGCCGGGCGCGATGGCGTCCGCGTCCACGGCGATGGCGAAGCTGGGCGGCACGGTAGAGCGTTCGCACGCGGACATCGGGGTCATGCAGGTGCGGATGACGGCCGGCGCCGCCGCCGAGCTGCGGAAGCGGCCCGACGTGGAGGCCGTCGCCAAGGATCGCAAGGTGCAGTGGCTGCCGCCCCGGGAGAAGATCGCCACCGACATTCACCGTTTCGCCTCACAGGGCGACCCGCACAAGGCGCAATTCCTCTCGTTCCAGTGGAACCTGCGCCGGATCCAGGCGGACAAGGCCTGGGACCTGAGCAACCAGGGGAAGGGCGTCCTGGTCTGCATCCTGGACACGGGCGTCGACCCGCGGCATATCGATATCAAGGGCAAGCTCAATCTCGAAATCAGCGCGTCGTTCGTCGCCACCGAGCGGGCCGACCGCGACTTCAACCTGCACGGCACGTCCATGGCCTCGCTGGTCTCCAGCAACGGCCTCGGCATGGCGTCGGTCGCGCCGAAAGCCTCGCTCTGCTCGGTCAAGGTGCTCGACAGGACCGGCAGCGGCAGCTTCGGCGACGTGACCGCCGGCATCCAGTACGTCGGCACCGCCGGCCTGCTCGACGGCCTCAAGCGGGTCCAGGTCGCCAACATGAGCCTCGGCGCGGTGCTCCCGGCCAACGATCCCGACGTGAAGGTGCTCATCAAGGCGATGCAGCGCGCGGTCGATTTCTCGACCGCCCACGGCGTCCTCTTCGTGGCGAGCTCGGGGAATGACGGCGTCAACCTCAACAACCCGGACATCATCTCGATCCCCGCTCAGCTCAACCACGTGCTCTCCGTCGGCGCCACCGGCCCCATCAACCAGAGGAACTTCGATCATATCGCGCTCTACTCGAACATCGGGAAGCGCGGCGTCGACGTCTACGCGCCGGGCGGCGAGTTCGAGTTCCCGAACAACGTGCTCCAGGACCTGATTCTGGCTGCCTGCAGCCCCAGCACGCGCGAGCCCGGGTTCGAGGACTGTGCCGATGGTTTGAGTTATCTCTTCGAGGCCGGCACCAGCCCGGCTGCCGCCCAGGTCTCCGGCGAGGCCGCGGTTATCGAGGCCGCTCTGCCGGGCAACCAGACACCGGAGGACCTCGCGGCGTGCATTGAGAAGACTGCCGACCCGCTGCCCAACCCGAATATCACGAACTTCGGCCGGGTGAACGTCAAGTCCGCACTCAAGTGCCCGGCGTGACGCTGTAGCGAAGGAGACGGCGGGGGGCGGAGGGGCGGGATAGCCCTCTGCCCCCTCGCCTTTCCTGCCTCGCCCTGCTTTATATCCCACCGAACCCGCGACTCTAACCCGGCCACAGGCATCTCCCGGCCAGACTGCCCCTTGATGCGGCCCGGACGGGGGGATAGAATCGTCCCGGCGCAAACAACTGGAACCCACCTAACTCTATGTCATTACTCACCCTTGACCGGGTGTCGAAGCGGTATGGCGACATCCCGGCCGTCGATCAGGTCTCCTTCGAAGTCGATCGTGGCCAGGTGGTGGGCTTCCTGGGGCCCAACGGGGCCGGGAAGTCGACCACCATGCGCATGATCACGCAGTTCATCGAACCCGACGCCGGCACGATCCAACTGGACGGCGTTCCGCTGGATCAGGCCGGCCGTGAGGCCAAGCGCCGGATCGGTTATCTGCCCGAGAACAATCCGCTGTACAGCGAGATGCTGGTCTCGGAGTACCTCGACTTCGTGGGTCGGCTGCGGGAGCTGGCCGGCCCTGACCGCCAGCGCGCCATTGACGAGGCGGTTGCGGCCACGAGCCTTGAGCCGGTGTACCACCGCCCCATCGGCGAGCTGTCCAAGGGGTTCCGCCAGCGGGTCGGTCTCGCCGCGGCCATTCTCCACCGGCCGGACCTGCTGATCCTGGACGAGCCGACCGAGGGGCTCGATCCCAACCAGCGGGTGGAGATCCGGCGGCTCATCAGCGACCTGGGCCGGGAGCGTACCGTGCTCCTCTCGACCCACGTGTTGCCCGAGCTCCAGTTCACCTGCTCCCGCCTCCTCATCATCAACCGAGGCAAACTCGTAGCCGACGGGCCCATGGACGGCCTCGTCGCCCGCGCCAAGGGCGCGGCCCGCGTGGCGGTCGAGGCCGCGGGCGCCAACGTGGCGGAGCGGCTCGGCGCGCTGCCCGGGGTTGGCGACGTCGAGATCCTCGAGGCGGCCGACGGACGGACCCGGGTCGTGCTCACCGCCGCCTCGGCCGAGGACCTGCGGCCCCGGGTGTTCGAGGTCGCCATGGTGGAGCGCTGGACCTTGTATGAGCTGCACCAGGAGGCCGGGAGCCTCGAGGACCTCTTCCGCGAGCTCACCATCGAGCAGGAGTCGGAGTAATGCGTGTGTGGACCGTCGCGCGCCGGGAGCTCAAGTCGCTGTTCGACCTGCCCACCGGCTACGTGCTCCTGGTCGCCTTTCTCGCGATCAATGCCTTCCTCTTTTTCCGCTCGGCGTACCTGGCCCAGGTGGCGTCGCTGCGGCCGATGCTCGACGTGCTGCCCTGGGTGTTCCTGTTCTTCGTCCCGGCCGTCACCATGCGGTCGCTGGCCGAGGACATCCGGGGCGGCCAGATCGAGGTCGTGCTGGCCCAGCCGCTGAGCGAGCTCGAGCTGCTGCTCGGCAAATATCTGGCGTCGGTGCTGTTCCTCTGGATCGCTTTGGCCCTGACCGTGCCGATCCCGCTCGCGCTCGCGCTCGGGGCCGACATGCCGTGGTCCACCGTGCTGGCGCAGTACATCGGCGCGGGGCTGCTCGCGGCGGGGTTCGCGGGCATCGGCACCTGGGCGTCGAGCCTGAGCCGCAGCCAGATCACCGCGTTCATTCTGGCCGCGGTCATCATGTTCCTGCTCATCCTGGTCGGCCTCAACCCGCTGCTGGTCGGGCTCCCGCCCGCGCTGGCCGCCCCGGCGGCGCGCATCGGCGTGCTCTCGCACTTCGACAGCATCGGCCGCGGCGTGCTGGACCTGCGGGACGTGGTCTACTTCCTCTCCCTCGCCGGGATCTTCCTTGCGCTCGCCTACGGCGCGCTGCTCGGCCGGAAGCTCGCCCCGGGAGGCGGCGCCCGCCGGCGGCTGCAGCTCGGCGTCGGCCTGCTGGCCGCGTCGCTCGTGGTGGTGAACCTGCTGGGCGGCTACATCGGCGGCCGGCTCGATCTGTCGCCCGGGCACGCCTATACGCTCTCGCCCGCCACCCGCCGGGTCCTCGGCCACCTCGACGACCTGGTGACGGTCAAGCTCTTCGCGTCGAGCGAGCTGCCCACCGAGGTGGCGCTCATGAAGCGCGACGTGGACGACCTCCTGCGTGACGTGCGCACCGCGGGCCACGACAAGATCCGCGTCCTCGAGCGGGATCCGTCCAGCGACGCCGCCGCCCGACGTGACGCCGAGTCGCTCGGCATCCAGCCGGTGCAGTTCAACGTGATCGGCCAGTCCGAGCTGCAGGTGAAGCAGGGTTACCTGGGGCTCGCCATCCAGCACGGCTCGCAGACGGACGCGATCCCGTTCGTCGAGCACACCGACGACCTCGAGTACCGCCTGGTCTCGAGCATCCGGAACCTCACGCGGGCTCGGAAGCCGGTCATCGCCTTCGCCGGCATCCCGGCCATGGAGCAGAACAACAGCTTCTCCGAGTTCCAGCAGCAGCTCGCGAAGTCGTACGACGTCCGGTCGCTCGGGCCGTCCGACTCCACCCGGCTGGACAGCACGGTGGCGGCGGTGGTGCTGGCCGGCGCGCCGGACTCGGCGCCCGGGCCGCTGCTCGACCGGCTCAAGCAGTACGTGGACAAGGGCGGCAGCGTGCTGGTGCTCGCCGGCGGCATGGCGGTGTCGCCCCAGGAGCCGCTGGCCACCCCGCGCGAGGTCCCGTGGAACGCCGTGCTCCAGCATTTCGGCGTGGCGGTCCGGCGCGACCTCGCCTACGACCTGGTGTCCAACGAGGCGATCCCGGTGCCGAGCGACTTCGGCCGGGTGCTGCAGGTCTATCCCTTCTTCATCCGGGCGCAGAGTACCCGCCGCTCCACGGTCAACCAGGACCTGGGCGACGCGGTCCTCACCTGGGCCAGCACCATCGACACGTCGAAGGCGGCGCGCGGCACGGTGACCCCGCTGCTCGTCTCGAGCGCCTCGGCGGGTACGTTCACCGACGCCACGTCGATCGACCCGCGGGGCAACTTCCCCCAGACCAAGCTGTCTCGGCGGCTCCTCGGCGCGGTGGTGACGCCCAAGGCCGGCCGCGGGCGAGCCGTCGTGGTCGGCAGCACCGACTTCGCGACCGACCGCTTCATCCAGAGCGCGCCGGAGAACCTTTCGCTCGTGCTCAACGCGACGGACTGGCTGGCGCAGGACGAGGATCTCATCGCCATCCGCTCGAAGGACCGCCGGCCGGTTCCGCTGGTGTTCGCCACCGCGGCCGAGCGGGAGTTCGCCAAGTACGCGAACATCGTCGGGCTGCCGGTCCTGGTCGTGCTGATCGGGCTGGCGCATCTGCTGCGGCGCCGCCGGCGCACGCGCGATCCCTACCGGCCGCTGGTGCCGGCGGAGGAGCCGGCGTGAGCGCCCGGCAGCTCGCGCGGCTCGGTCTCGTCTTCCTGGCCCTGGTGCTCCTCTGGGGCGCGGCGGCGCTCACCCGGCGGGCCGGCGGGCCGACCGCCTCGCACGATTCCCTCACGCTCCCGCCGGTCGCCCGGAATGCGGTGGACACGGTGACGCTGGTAAAGGGGAACGACACGACCGTGCTCGCCCGGATCGACTCGAGCCGCTGGACCGCCAACGGCCATCCGGCCGCCATGTCGGCCGTCGGCGAGCTGCTCGACGCCCTGGCCGACACGACCCGGAGCAGCGACCTCGTCGCGGAGCAGCGCTCTACCCAGGCGTCGCTGGGCGTGGACAGCGCGGGGGGCACGCACGTTCGGGCGCGGGGCCACGGACGGACGCTGCTCGAGGTGATCGCGGGCAACCGCGCCGGGGATTTCTCTGGCGGCTACCTGCGCCTCCCGAACCAGAACCGCACCTGGGAGGTCCAGGGGCGCCTGGTGGAAGCGCTGACCCGCACTCCGGACGCTTGGCGCGAGCACCGCATCGCCGCGGTGGCGGACGACAGCGTGAGCACGATCGAGGTCAACCGCGGCGCCCGCCGCTATACGCTCCGGCGCGAAGGCAAGGGCTGGACGCTCGCGCCCGGCGGCGCGGCAGACTCGACGGCGGTGACACAGCTGCTCGAGGCGTACCGCACGATCGAGGCGACCGGCTTCGCCACGCCGCTCCAGGCCGACTCGGCGCGCTTCGCGCCGCCCGACCGGCGCGCGCGGTTGCTCCGGAAGGACGGCACTCCGATCATCACGCTGCTGTTCGATTCGACGGCGGCGGGCGACTGGGTCAAGGCGGATACCGGCCGGACGATATACCGGATGGACGAGTACAGCGTGGACCGCCTCACGCCGGCCGACTCGACGCTCAGGAAGCAGAAACCGGCGCCTGTGCGGGTCATTCCGGACCAGCCGGCTGGACACTAGCACTGCTCGGTGGCCGGCATCGGTGCGGACTGATTCACCACGGAACCACGGAAAACACGGACAACGGCCACGGAAAACTGCTGCTGGTCAACGGCACACCCCGTGGAGTTCCGTCGCTAGTTGAAAAACAACCAGGGAGGCACGGAGGGTTCCTGCGAACGGAGGGCATCTGGAACCCGGACAACATCAATTTGTTGGTGATGGCCCCGTGCCCCGATTCCCTCCGCTTCCCAAGCGCCCTCCGTGGCTCCGTGGTGATTCACTCCTCAGGGCAGGACGCTCAACCCCCAGAGCAGGCGCTCAACGGGTGTGCCGTTGACCAAAGGCTTTTTCCGTGGCTGTTGTCCGTGTTTTCCGTGGTTCCGTGGTGAATAGGATGCCGGCGCCTGCCCCGGCCCCGATCCAGGAGAGCCCCGGGCAAAAGACTTAGCTTCCGTCGTGAATTCCCGATCCGCTACGATCGCTTCGCCGGTGGCGTTCCCGTGCCCGACGACGCGCCCGACGGGCCCGTTGCCCCGTCGAGCACGCCGCTCCGGCTCACGAGCTGCGCCGCGAGCACCGTCTGGATGACCCCCACGATGCCGTTCGCGGTCGCGTCCGGCGCGCCCCGGCCGTCGCTCGCGATCGTCACCAGCTTCGCCTCCGCCAGCGCCTCCGCGACGGCCGGCGCGATCTGCGGCAGCAGCTCGATCTGCTTGTAGCGGAAGTAGCTCTCGCCGCCTTCCCGAATGGACTCATTCACCCGCCGGATGCTCTCGGCGGTGGCCTCGGCGATCCGCCGGATGCGAATCGCCTCCGCGTCGGCCGCCGCTTCCGCCTCGATCTTCACCCGCTCGGCGTCGGCCTTGGCCTGCGCGATCTGGGTCGCGTCGAGCTCGGCCACGCGCTGCACCGCGAGCGCGTCCTGCTTCTTGGCCTCCGCCTGCGCGATCAGCGCCGCATTGGCCGCTCGCGTCTGCTCCAGGTCGCGCTGCTTGTCGCTGATGACCCGGTCGGCCTCGAGCTGCGCCTCCTTGGCGCGGCGCGACTGCTGCGCCGCGACGATGTCGGCATTGGCCTGGGCCTCCGCTGCCGATTGGCGCCGCCGCGCCTCGGCCACCTCGCTCTGTACGGCCTTGATGTTGAGCGAGTTGAAGATCAGCCCGAGGTCGGTCAGCTCCCGGCTGCAGGCCTTGCGGATGATGACCGCGAGCGGATCGTCGTCATCCTCGGCCGCCGCGACGGCCGTGCTCGGCAGGGCGACCGCGGTTCCGCCGGGGCTCGAGCTCGCCGGGAGCGCCCTGGGCGACGGCGCCGTCTTGGCGGAGAACAGCTGATCGTGGGTGAGCAGGTTGATCGCCCGGCGGCCGGAGCTCGACAACAGGTCGGTGAGCGTGTTCACTTGGTCGGCTTCGGGCTTGGAGAAGAAGCGGTTGGCCGCGGTCTTGATCAGCTCGTCGCTGTCGCCCACCGAGACGATGGCGCTCGCCAGCACGCGCACCTTGATCGGTCGCGGCGTGCCCGTGTTGTCCAGGTCTGCGGTCTGGTCGGTGATGTCGAGGTCGACGTTGATGACCTTGCTCGAGATCGTGGTGCCGGTGGTGAACAGCGGCACCTCCTTCGACTTGCCGGGACCGCGGTAGATGACCGTGGAGCCCTGCAGCCAGCTCACGAGCCGGATGGTGCCCGCGTCGACGTCGCGCAGGAACGCGGCGACCACGGCCGGCAACAGCAGCAGCACCAGCGCGACGAGCGCGGTGATGATCATCCAGTCCTGGATCATCGGACGACTCCTCTCAGGATCCGAGCGCCGACACGACGCACCGGTTGCGCGCCGCGTCGATCTCCTCGACGCGGACGCGGTCGCCGGCGCGCACCCGAACGCCCGCCGCGCGGTCGGCCGCGCGCAGCGTGGCGAGCACCTGCACCACCTGGCCGTCCAGCTCCAGCGCCACCAGGCCATGCCCATCGCGATCGAACCCGGTGACCGCCTCGACTTCATCCTCGACGCACGATTCGAGCGTCGCGGCGGGCCGCGACGCGAACCGGAAGGCGAAGTTCCAGAGCGGGCGGGCGAGCAGCGCTTCGAACAGCACGGCTCCGACCCCCGCCACGGCCGCCTGGAGCCAGCCGCCCGAGACGAGCGGCCGCACCAGAAGCCCCGCGGCACCGAAGCCGGCGAGCAGCGTGAACCAGAGCCGGGGAGAGGCGATGGCGGCCACGCGGAGGAGACCGTCGTGATGTGCGTGGGCGGCCGCATGGCCGGCGTGATCGTGACCCGCATGGCCGTCCCCGGCGTGACCATGCCCGCTCGAGCCGCCGCCGGTGTGCCCAAGGCCGAGCGCAGCCATCGCGGCCACGCCCGCCGC
>JAICJD010000164.1 GCA_025928645.1 Gemmatimonadales bacterium | reverse complement strand
ACTGCTTCACGTCGGCATTGTGGGTTCGCGACTGGGCGAGCTTGGCGAGGTCGATGTCGATGCTGTTGGCGGTCACGGCCACGTGCGCGACCTCTGGATCGGACAAGTCAGGCGGGCTCGACTGAGCCTGCAACCCGGTGGCTAGAGCGAACGTGAGGAAAAGGGAGAGCAGGGGATAACGGGGCGAAGGTGACATTTTGCGGGCTCCGAGGGGAGAGGATGTTGAACGACAGCAGCATGATACCCTATTTAGCACCATTTGTCAATAAATTTATGTATTTACTTGACTAAAGGCGTGCCCTTCAATAGCTTGAGGCATTCACACCAGGACGAGGCGTGATTAACTGGGTTGAGAGGCTCACCGGTGAAACGAGGGCGAAACTGCTCGGTATGTTACGCCGCTCGCGTCAGACGATCACGGCGCTGGCGGACGGATTACACCTCACGGACAACGCGGTTCGCACCCATATCGCGCGGCTGGAGCGGGATGGCATCGTTCAGCACGTGGGCACTGAGCGCCAAACCGGAGGCAAGCCGGCCCGCGTCTATGCGCTGACTGGCGAAGGGGAAGAGCTGTTCCCCAAGGCATACGCCCTGGTGTTGGGGGGGCTGGTCGAGGAGCTGGCGCGGCACGACGGCTGGGAGCGGGCCGTTGCCCTGCTTTGCGCCGTAGGCCGGCGTACCGCCTCATCGGTGGCCGCGCCGCACGACCGGGAGGGCCGCGTCGCCGCCGCGGCCGCCGCCCTGCGCGGATTGGGTGGAGATATCGAGGTGCAACGCGCGGCGGACGGGTTTCGGCTGCAGGGCTACGGGTGCCCGCTGTCGGCCGTGACCGCGAAACATCCGCAGGTCTGCGCCCTGGCTCGAGCGCTCGTGGAGGAGATCACCGGCCAGCCGGTGACGGAGTGCTGCGATCGAACCGGCCGCCCACGGTGCGGATTCCGAATCGACGACAAGCCGGAGTCAGACGGTTCCGGGAGTGCCGTCGGTCAGGGCGGGGCAGCATCGACCTCCGCGGGGGAGTGACTCCTGGCGGGAACCCGGCGGGAATGGCGCTTCCGAAGTTGCTGAGCGCGATCCGCGCATACCTGCTGATATCCAGGAGAGAAGAATGGCAATGCAATCGAACAGGGCGGTAGCGTGTCATCAACCGGCGTGACGCACGAACAGCCGTATCGCCGTTACACCACTCCGGTTTCGCCGCCGTACCGGCTTGACCTCACCGTCAGTGTCTTGCGGCGGCTGTCGACCAATCTGGTCGACGTGCTCACCCCGGATCGCGAGTATGTCCGATTGCTGGGTGACGCCGCTGCACCAGTGGTCCTCCGCGCACGGCAGCCGACAGCGGGAACCCTCACGATCGATGTGGAGGGCGATAGAGACGATCGCCCTCGGCTGGTCGCGCTCGCACGGCGTATGCTCGGTGTCGAGGTCGACCTCACGCGGTTCTATCACTCGGCGTCGCACATTCCATGGCTGCATCCCCTCGTGCTCCGCATGCAAGGCGTCAGACCGCCACGCTATCCAACGCTCTGGGAAGCATGCGTCAATGCCATCGTCTTTCAGCAGATCAGCCTCCATGCCGCGAGCGCGATCATGGGCCGATTCACTGCGGAGCTGAGCGATCCGGTTGAACGAGAGGGCCTTCGATTGTATCCCTTTCCGAGCATCGCTCAGGTACACGGTGCGCCGGACGGCCTCGCGCGCCGAGCCGGGATGAGTGCGGGGAAACTGGCGACGTTGCGCCGGGTCGGTGACGCGCTCGAAGCGGGTGTACTCTCGGAAAGGCGCTTGGAGCAGCTGCCGAGCGCCGAAGCCGGCGCCCTGCTGCGCAGCCTCAAGGGCGTAGGTCCCTGGACGGCCGCCGTCATTCTGCTGCGCGGCCTCGGACGGCTCGACGTGTTTCCGGCGAACGACAGCAGCGTGGCGCGAAATCTGGCGTTGCTGGGCGGACCGACGCCCGTGAGGGCCGTCTCGGTGCTTGACGCCTTAGGACCGGATCGCGGGATGCTGTACTACCATCTGCTACTGGGCCGGCTGGAGGCCCGCGGTGACTTGATGCATTCCGCCATGGGGCCTCGTCAGCCCGCCGGCTAACATACGCATCGGCGTTCGAGTGCCGCGTCGCGAAAGGGCGGTGAGCCATGCGAGCGATCGAACCGCTTTGGCCGGGGGCGGCTCGAGCCTGCCTGCTCGAGCGTCGAGTCCCAGGTCGAGCACGTGATGGTCACGAACCGCGCGGGCTGACCCGAGGGCAGGGATGACCGCCGCCGCCGGCGGGCCGGCCGCGCTGCTGGACCAGGCATTCTCGCGGGCCGCCGGGGTCCACCGGGTCGAGGACAACCGGGTGTGCCTGCTGCGCGACGCGGCGGAGAACTACCCGGCGTGGCTGGACGCGATCGCGAGCGCCGAGCGATACGTCCACTTCGAGAGCTACATCATCCGGGACGACGTATCGGGGCGGCAGTTCGCCGAGGCGCTCACGGCGAAGGCTCGCGCGGGCGTCCCTGTCCGGCTGCTGTACGATTGGATGGGCGCGTTTCGCAAGACCCCCGGGCGGTTCTGGACCGCCCTGCGCCGAGGCGGAGTCGAGGTCCGCTGCTTCAATCCGTTGCGCCTCGCGAGCCCGCTGGGCTGGGTACACCGGGACCACCGCAAGAGCCTCGTGGTGGACGGGACGGTCGGCTTCGTGGCTGGGCTGTGCGTGGGAGACGACTGGGCCGGCGACGCCGCGCGCGGCATCGCGCCGTGGCGGGATACCGGGATCGGGGTGCGCGGGCCGGCGGTGGCGGAGATCGCGCGGGCGTTCGCGCGGGTGTGGTCGGTCGCCGGCCCGCCGGTTCCCGCCGAGGCGGCGGGCGCCGAGGTTCCCGCTCCGGCCGGCGACGTCGCGATGCGCATCGTGGCCAGCGAGCCTGCCCGCGCAGGGCTGCTGCGCGTGGGCGAGTTGGTCGCGGCAGCCGCCCGCGAGACGCTTTGGCTCACCGACGCCTACTTTGCCGGCCTCCCCTCCTACCTGCAGGCGCTGCGCGCCGCGGCGCTCGACGGCGTCGACGTCCGCCTGCTCGTTCCTGGCGGCACCGACATCCCGGTCCTCCGCCCGCTGTCGCGGGCGGGGTATCGGCCGCTGCTGGAGGCTGGAGTGCGGGTCTTCGAGTGGAACGGCCCGATGATGCATGCCAAGACCTCGGTCGCCGACGGACGCTGGGCGCGGGTCGGCTCGAGCAACCTGAACGTGGCGAGCTGGCTTGGCAATTACGAGCTGGACGCGGTGATCGAGGATGTCCCGTTCGCGCGGCTGATGATGCAGCAGTACGAGGCCGATCTGACAAATACCACCGAGGTGTTGCTGCACACCGGGCGCAGGGCCCGCGTGCCGCGTCGCGTTTCGCGCGGCACCGGGAGCGCCGGGCGGGCAACGGCCGGTGCTCTCCGCCTCGGCAACACGGTCACGGCAGCCGTGGCCGGCCACCGTGTGCTGGCCCGGGGCGAGGCGCGCATCGTGGCGGCGCTCGGTGTCGGGCTGGTAGTCGCCGGTGGGGTGGCCTTCGGGTGGCCGCGCGTGCTCGCCTGGCCGCTCGCCCTGCTGCTCGCCTGGCTGGGGGGCGCGTTGCTCGCGCGGGCGTGGCAGCTGCGCCGCGGCGGGCTGGCGCCGGAAGAACGTGCCGTCGATCCGGGCAACAGTCCGCCCCGGTGAAGGGCGAGGACGCCTCGCGATCTCTGTTGACAGCCATCGAGCGGTGATGAATAGTTGCGTTACAACACACCGCTGTTCCCGACAGGGGCGGGCCACCGGCGAGAGCCGGCGTCCGCCCCTTGTCGTTCCTGCCGAACGGTAGAGCGGTGCTGAAGGGCGCGTAGCCGCAGGAGACCGGCGCAGGGGATATCCTATCCAGGAGGCAACACCGCATGGCACAGACCACCGCTACCCGGGCCGCCACAAGCTGGCAGCTCGACCCGACACATTCGAGCGTCGAGTTTTCGGTCAAGCATATGATGATGACAACGGTGCGGGGCCGGTTCAAGGAGATACAGGCTACGTTGACCGGCGACCGCGACCACCCGGAGGATGCCGGCGTCGAGGCGACCATCGCCGTGGCGAGCATCGATACCGGGGTGGCGGACCGGGACACGCACCTGCGCGGCCCCGACTTCTTCGACGCGGAGCGCTTTCCGGAGATCACTTTCCGGTTCACCCGGATCGAGGGGACGCCGCCGACGGAAGAGGGTGGCCGGTTCAAGCTGGTCGGCAACCTGCATATCAGGGACAGCACCATGGAAGTAGTGCTCGACTGTGACTACCTGGGCCGGGGGACCGATCCGTGGGGGAAGACCCGCGCGGGGTTCAGCTTCAGGACCGACATCGACCGCCGGGAATGGGGATTGAAGTGGAACCAGGCGCTGGAGACCGGCGGCGTGCTGGTCGCGAACAAGGTCAGGGTCGAGGGAGAGGTGCAGTTCGTCCGTCAGGGTGAGTGACGCGCTCCCGGGCGGCACGGCCGTCATCCAGGTGGGGGTTGGCGAGCTGCGCCAGCTCTTCAATTCGATCGACCCGACTGGTGGCCCATCCGGGCGGACGCGCGGCTGTTCGACCGGCTGGCCGCAATGCCCGTGCGGATCCCGCGGCAAGGGACTTCACCGGCACCACGCGACCCTGACCTGCCAGCGTGCGGACAGGGGGCCGTTTTTGAACGGGGACGGCAGCGGGGTGGCTGCGGAGACTGCTATGTCGCGCCCTCCTGCGGGGCCGGTACATCCGGGTCTGCGGGCCGGTCGGTCGCGCGCCGCGTGGGCCGGCTGGCGACCGGCAGACGCCAGCCGCGCCGGATGGCCAGATAGCGGAGGATGAAGCACAGGGCCGCGCCGACGATCGCGCCTGTCGGCGTAGGAACGCGCAGCAGATGGCCGAGCACGACCACGGCTGCCCCGGCTAACGCCGCCGAGGCGTACAGCTCGCCCCGCAGGACCGCCGGGGTCTCCGACACGAGCAGGTCGCGCAGCATGCCCCCGCCGACGCCGGTGAGGACGCCGAGCAGCATCGCGGCGACGGGATTGAGTCCGGCGGCCAGGGCCTTGAGCGTGCCCGAGACGGCGAAGAGCGCGAGTCCCGCCGCGTCGAGCACCAGCACCGAGCTCCGGAGGCGGCGAATGATCGGCGCGCAGAAGAAGGTGAGGAGCCCGGCCGCGAACGAGACGCCGATGTAGCGCCAGTCGCTTATCGCCGGCGGCGGCGTGGCGCCCAGGAGGAGGTCGCGGGTGAGGCCGCCCGCGTTGCCCGCCGCGAATGACAGCACGAGCACGCCAAAGAGGTCGAGCCGGTGCCGGACTCCCGACATCCCGCCGCTCAGCGCGAAGACGAAGGTGCCGGCCAGGTCCAGGACGACGAGGAAGCCGGCGATCAGGACCGGGTCGTAGCGGAGCGGCATCGCGGCGGGCGCCTCAGCTCAGATCGGGTCGAGGATGGTGTCGGTCGGTTCCGTGCCGCCCTCGCGCCGGTCGCCCAATATGGTCCCCACCCGCAGGCGTGCAAGCCGGGCGAGGCGCGAAGCACCGGGTCAAACAGGCGCATCAGGACGGGAGCTGGCTCAGTCGCCGCGTCGACCGAATGGAGCATCGAACGTAGCTCCCTGCCGGGGGCATGCCGCTCCTTGTGGCTTCCTGTGCGCTCGACGTCCGCCGCCCCATTGACCACAGGGGACGGTCACCCTATCCGTGCATCCTCGCGTGCGTGCCGTGCGCCGGCGCTGCCCGCGACTCGGCGGCGGCCTTCTCGGCACTAACCAGGACCTGGAGGCCGACATGACCGGGTTGAACGGGAAGGTCGCGATCGTCACGGGGGGAGGCTCCGGGCTGGGCGAGGCGATCGCGAAGCGGCTCGCAAAACACGGGGTCACGGTCCTGGTCTCGGACATCAACGTCTCGGGCGCGGAGCGAGTGGCACAGGATATTGCAAGCGCCGGCGGGACCGCCAGCGCCGTGGAACAGGATACCGCGCGACCGGAGGACTCCGAGCGGGTGGTCTCTCACGCCGTGTCTACTTACGGCGCGCTGCACTACGCCGTGAACAACGCCGGCATCGGCGGGGCGCAGGCGCCGGCCGGTGAAGTTGACCTCGCGGACTGGGAGCGCGTCATCGACATCAACTTGAACGGCGTGCTGTATGGCATGCGCTATCAGATACCTGCGATGCTGAAGGCTGGTGCACGCAGCTCCGCGATCGTCAACATGGGCTCGATCCACGGCGCGGTCGCGGCCGTTGGGAACGGCGCGTATACCGCCGCCAAGCACGGGGTGGTGGGTCTGACCAGGAACGCGGCCGCCGAGTACGGGCCACAGGGGCTCAGAATAAACTGCGTGGGCCCTGCATACATCGAGACGCCGCTCCTGGCGAGCCTTCCGCCTGACCACAAGCGCGCGCTCGTCGCGCGGCATCCGCTCGGCAGGCTCGGACAGCCCGAGGAAGTCGCTCCGCTGGTTTGCTTCCTGCTTTCGGACGAAGCGTCCTTCATCACCGGGGGGTACTACCTTGTCGACGGGGGCTACACCGCGGTGTGACGTGACGGAGACTTCGAGCCAGCCGCGTCGGGGAACCCCGTTCGGAGCCGCCTGGAAGCTGATCATGCCTTCAACAGAATGAGAGCAGGTATTCGACATGGGTACCACCACGCGCGACATCTTTGGCCAGGGAGGAAGCGTCGAGCCGGCCTCCCCGGGAAGCTACGGGGAGGCACCCCGCGGCTTCCGGCTGCCGGACACAATTCGCCTGGAGCGGGTTCGGCTCCAGATCTCCGATCTCTCCCGGTCCCTCGCGTTCTATCAGGACGTACTCGGACTGCGCCCGCTGGAGCGGGGTGCGTCCAGTGCGATCCTGGCGGCTGGAGGAGACGCCGCGCCGCTGATTGAGCTTCACGAGCGCAGGGGCGCCCGCGCGGTGCCGCATCGCGGAGCCCTGGGGTTGTATCACTTCGCCATCCTGGTGCCGGATCGCCCTTCGCTGGGCCGATTCGTCCGGCACCTGGGGGAGATCGGCGCACGCGCGGGCGCCGGTGATCACCTCGTGAGCGAGTCGATTTACCTTCAGGACCCGGACAACCTCGGCATCGAAGTTTATGCCGACCGGCCCCGGAGCAGTTGGCGCCGGGTAGGACGCGAGCTGATGATGGCAACGGATCCGGTGGACATCGCTGGTTTAGTTGACGCCGCGGGTGAGCTTCCCTGGAGCGGCCTGCCGTCCGGGACTCGAATGGGTCACCTGCACCTGCACGTCGGGAACCTGGAGCAGGCCGCATCTTTCTATTCTGAGGCCATCGGCTTCGATCGAACCGTGTGGCGCTATCCCGGCGCGCTGTTCCTCGCGGCGGGCGGCTATCACCATCACCTGGGCGCCAACACCTGGGCCGGCCACGGTGCCGCGCCACCCGCCGAGGACGATGCCCGGCTGCTCGAATGGACGATCGACCTGCCTGACGAGGCGAGCCTTGCACGCGTCGGAGAGAGCCTCACGCGAGCGGGCTACTCGGCCGACGCCGAACGCGGTCCAGCTCAGCTGGTCACCCGGGATCCCTGGGGGACCCAGCTCCGGCTGGTGGCAGGCAGAACGACCACGTAGCCGCTACGATCGCCCTTTCGCTTTCGCCCGCCTCTGCGGCCGGTAGACCAGAATGGGCCGCGGGGCGGTTCGGGCCAGCTTGTCCGCTACGCTTCCGAGCGCCAGCCGCTTGATGCCGCCCCGACCGTGGGTCGCAATGGCGAGCAGCCCGACCGT
>JAICJD010000288.1 GCA_025928645.1 Gemmatimonadales bacterium | reverse complement strand
CCGACGACCGGGCTGGTGTTGAAGAACACCAGGTGCCGCTGCAGCGCGGCGGCGTAGGCGTCCTTCTCCGGGTAGAGGCGGCGCAGTACCGGCTCCATCGCGTAGGCGAAGCCCAGCGCCTGCATGCGCTCGTAGTTCCAGGAGATCTCGAAGGACCAGAAGAAGCGCCAGAACGAGCGGCGCAGGTCGGACTTGCGCAGTCCGGTGCCCTCGGCCTCCTCGGCGAGCGCCGGAGCGGTCTCGCTGGGGGTGGTGACGTCGGCGGTCATGCCGTGACCTCCTGGTCGGTCGGCCGGGTGGCGGGAGCGGTCGCGGGCGCCTCGGCTGCGGTGCCCTCGGCGGTGCCCCGGTTGGCGAAGAGGACGAACATGATCGCGATCGGGAGGCCGAACAGCGCGATCCCGACCAGCGGCACCTTCAGGTAGGCGAAGAGCACGAAACCGATCAGCAGCATGTACCAGTAGCTGCGCAGCGGCATGATCGTCAGCAGCATCGCGAACCCGACGGCCGGCAGCAGGCTGCCGGTGAAGGTCAACCCGTTGACCAGGCCCTCCGGGATGTTGTTCTGGATGTTCGTGACCGTCGAACTGTTCAGCGCGAGCCCGGCCAGGAAGGTCGGGATGGCGCGTGGCAGCAGCCACGGGACCAGCCCCAACCAGTGCATCCGGGCCAGCCCGCGGGCGTTGCCCTCCACCGCGTACTGGTCGGCGCGGTGGATGAGGAACGTCGGCAGGAACCGCCCGATCGGGTCGAGCGAGGCGAGCAACAGCGCGGCGGGCAGGCCCACGGCGATGCCGATCGCGGTCTGTGCGGGGATCGTGCCGGTGCCGGTCGCCGCCAGGGCGGTACCGATGATGGCGCCGGTCTGGTAGTCGGGGATGGTCGCCCCGCCGTAGGTGTAGACGCCGAGAGCGATCAGCTCGAGCGTCGCGCCGATGGCCATGCCGAGGGTCGGGTGGCCGACGATCAGGCCGGCTGCGGTGCCCGAGAGCAGCGGCCGGGTGAGCATCAGGGTCTTGGGCCCGAGCGCGTCGAACATCGCCACGCAGGCCAAGACGGTCAGGAGAATGGCTTCGAGCAAGGCGGCACCCCACCTGTGTCGTTGTGCACGGGGATCTGCAACTGCTGTGACGCGGGCAACTTCTGAGCCCGCGCGGACGCTAGCGCAGCAGTCGGCACTGGTCTAGACCTCTTGCGGAAGCCTTTACCGTGTCGCAATCAGGAATCGGTCGCGTACGGAAAGTCACGCCGGCGGGGTGCAGGCCAGCGGTGATTCGGGGGTCTGCGCGGACATCGCCCACCGCCTCGGGGGACACGTGACCTCGTCGGCCGGCACCCACTGGCTTTCCCTCGCGGCGAGGCACACGGCATGCTCGCGGTATGAGCGACACGATCGTGGTCGGATTCATCCGGACCCCGGAGGGAGAAGCGGCGGTCGACGCCGCCGTGGAAGAGGTTCGCCGTCGCGGCGGGCGGTTGGTCGTCGTGCACTCCGCCAAGGGCGGCGACCAGGACGCCGAGACCGTGGTCGCCGATCGCGACGCCCTCGAGGCGCTCGAGGGCCGGCTCCGCGGCGACGGCGTGGAGGTCGTCGTCCGCGACTTCGCCCGCGGCAAGGAGCCCGCGGACGACCTCGTCGACGTCGCGGACTCCGAGCAGGCAGCGCTCATCGTCATCGGGCTGCGTCGCAGGTCGCCGGTCGGCAAGCTGCTGCTCGGCAGCAACGCCCAGCAGATCCTGCTGAAGGCGGACTGCCCGGTGCTCGCCGTCAAGGCGCGATAGCCACCGGCGGCCGCTGAGTTGCCTG
>JAICJD010000117.1 GCA_025928645.1 Gemmatimonadales bacterium | reverse complement strand
GCTCGCCGGCGGCGCGGGCGTGGCGACCGGCACGGCCGGGGCGCGCGGTGGGAGGGTCGGCGCGCCGACGATCTGCTCGATGGCCGCGGCCGCGCGGGGATTGGTGGGGTCGTGCTCCTGCACCCGCCGGTACACCGCGAGCGCCTTGTCGGTGGCGCGGGCGCGCGCCAGCGCGTCGCCGAGCGCGAGGTAGGCCTCCAGCAGCGGCGCGCGCTCCCCGCTCCGGAAGGCGAGCTCGACCCGCTTCTGGTGGTGCTGGATGGCGTCGGGCTCGAGCGCGACCAGCCGGTCCGCGATGGCGGACGCCGCGCCCCAGTCTTCCGCCTGCTCGTAGCCCTGGAGCGAGAGCCGGAGCTCTTCGCCCGCCCGCTCGAGCTCCCCGCCGAGCAGCAGCCGGTCGGCCAGCTCCCGGTGCAGATCGGGATTGTCCGGATCGCCGGCGACCCGCTCCTCGAGCTCGCCCAGCTCGCCGGCGCCGGCCGGCGCCGGAGCGGTCTCCGGCTCGATCAGCGGCAGCCCGGCGGTCGGGGCGTCCTCGGCGGCGACGCTCTCGGCCTGATCCTCGATGAAATCCAGATCGAGGTCGGCGCCGGGCTCCGCCGTCTCGATGTCCACCTCCGACACCGACAGCGCCAGGTCCAGGTCGCCGGTGTCGAGCAGATCGTCGTCCGCCGGCTCCGAGAGAGCGGACGGCTCGACCATGTCGAGCGGCACGCCCTCGACCTCCGCGTCGTGGGAGGCGGTGTCGACTTCCAGCCCAGCCAGCTGCCCGATGCTCTCGACCGACAGCTCGTCGGCCCGAGTGCTCTGCTCCAGGCCGGCGAGCGGCTCAGAGGAGTTCTCCGGGAGCTCGCTCGGCGCGCCGGTCTCGGTCGGCTCCAGGCCATCGGGTGGCGGGGCCTCGACGATCAGCGAGTGGTCGGCCGAGCGCGCGCCCGAACCGGCCGGAGTCCTTCCGGCGGGTACCGCCGAAGGTTGATCGGGCCCCGTGTCGAGGAATACGAGATCGCTGCGGCCCGGCTTCGGCGTGGGGCGCGAGGGCGTGGCCGCCGGCGCGGCCCCGCTCTCGGCCCCGGCCGGGGCCGGCCTGGCGGGGCCGGACATCTCCAGGTCTCCCGCGATCTTCGCGAGCTGCTCGAGCGCTTCCTCCTCCCGGGAGGCGGCGCGGAGCAGCTCCACCAGCATCATGCGGATCTCCTGGCTGCCCGAGAACTGGTCGGCGAACTCCTTGACCGATTGGAACGCCTGGTCGAGCTGGCCCAGCGCGTTCATGCGCTCGAGGAACTCGATCAGGTTTCGCTTGGCCTCGATGACCACGTTTTTACGCGCGTGGAGCTGGGCCAGCTTGAGATAGGTCTGCACCCGCCCCGGATTGACCCGCAGGATCTTGCCGCAGAGCGCGATGGCGTTGTTGAAGAAGCCCTGGTCGGCATACAGGTCGACCGCGCGCTCGTAAGAGCGCACCGCGGCCGCGGTATCGTTGATCTTGAGGTAGAGGTCGCCGACGCGATTGTAGAGCGACAGATCGGGAGTGGTTTCGGCACCCGATTCGATCTGCTGGATGGCTTTCAGGTAGACTTCGATCGCCTTGCGCCAGTCTTCCTTCTGCTCGAACTTCCGCGCCGAGTCTTTCAGCTTTTCCAGATTCATGCGGGGCGGGGTGGCGAGGGGAGACAGGGGATAAGGCTTGGAGTGACCGAAAGGTACCGGGCCGCTACCCCCCCGGCAAGCACGCGTGGCGCGAGGCTCACGCGACCGCTGGATCGAGCTCGCCGAGCGCCACGGCGCGGGCCAACCGCTCCAGATCCGGCGCGGGCGGCCGGTCCGGGCCGAGCCGCGGCACGGCGGGCCGGAGCCCGCGAAGACGGCGGTAGAGTTCGCCCACGCCGCGACCGGGCGCCAGCGGCTTGAGAAACTCGAGCCCCTGCGCCGCGCAGAGGAGCTCCGCCGCCACCACCCGCTGCGCGTTCGCCAGGATGCGCTGCGCTTTCCACGCCGCGGCCATGCCCATCGGCACGAAGTCCTCCTGATTGGCGTCGGTCGGAATGGACCCGATGCTGGCCGGCATGGCGATCGCCCGCGACTCGGCGACCAGCGACGCCGCGGTGATCTGCACCATCATGAAGCCGCTCGAGAGTCCGGGATCGTCCGTCAGGAATGCCGGCAGACCCTGCGAGAGGTCCGGATTCACCAGGCGCTCGACCCGCCGCTCGGAGATGGCCTGCAGGGTCGTCAGCGTCATGGCCAGGATATCGAGCGCCTGCGCCACGGGCTGGCCGTGGAAGTTGCCGCCCGAGATCACGTCGCCGTTCTCGAACACGAGGGGGTTGTCGGTGGACGCATTGAGCTCCACCGCGACGGTTTCCTCCGCGAAGCGAATGGCGTCGGCCACGGCGCCGAGCACCTGGGGCGCGCACCGCAGGCTATATGCGTCCTGCACCCGGGGGTCGTTGTTCCGGTGCGACTCGCGGATCTCGCTGTCGGCCAGCAGCGCGCGCATCAGCGCCGCCGCCTGGTCCTGTCCCCGATGCGGCCGGGCCGCGTGGATCCTGGGGTCGAGCGGAGCCGGCGTGCCGCGAAGCGCCTCGAGGCTCATGGCCGCCGCGCCGACCGCGGTGCGCCACAGGACGCGGCCGTCGTGCACCAGCAGCGCCAGCAGTGCGGTCTGCGCCTGCGTGCCGTTGATGAAGGCGATGCCTTCCTTGGGGGCGAGCCGGAACGGCGCGAGGCCGGCCGCCGCGAGCGCGTGGGCCGCCGGCGCCGCCCGCCCGTCCTCCAGCACGTCGCCTTCTCCCATCAGCGCCAGGGCGACATGGCTGAGAGGCGCGAGATCGCCGCTCGCGCCCACACTGCCCTGCTCGGGAACGAGCGGCACGACCCCAGCGTTGAGCAGGCCGACGAGGGCGTCCACCAGCTCCGGACGCACGCCGCTCGTGGGCCGAAGGAGGACGTTGGCCCGGAGCAGCATCAACGCCCGCACCACGGGGGCGGGCAGCGGCTCACCCACCCCGGCGGCGTGGCTTCGGATCAGATTGGTCTGGAGCTGGTCGAGCTTGTCGGCCGGCACCCGCACGTTGGCGAGCTTGCCGAAGCCGGTGTTGACGCCATAGATCGTCTGACCGGATGCGACCGCCGCCTCCACTCGGCGGCGGCTGGCCGTGAGCGCCTCGCGGGCGCCCGGATCGACCGTGACGCGCGCCGAGGGGGTCCGGGAAATCCGCACGACGTCCGCTACCGCGAGCGAGCGGCCGTCGAGAATGCAGTCTGTGGGTGGCATGGCCCGAAATATTCGGGGGCGAGGCCGGGATTCAAGGTCGGAGCGCTATCCCCTACCGCCTCCCCCTCACCAGCAGCTCCGGATTCCCCGGATCCGTCTGGTAGGCCCAGTCCATGATGAGAAAGTCCTGGCCCACGTGGCTCACCCGCACGGCGCCATAGCGTTTGAACCCGTCCCCGCCGTCCATCTCGAAGACGTAGCCGTAGCCGGGGATCGCCAGGATGCCGGACGTCCGATAGGTGCGGTCCGCCGCGAAATCGATCGAGGTCAGGTCTTCGACGGGGTTGTTCTCGTCGTAGTACTCGGCGCCCGTGCCGGCACGCACTGGGGTGAGGTACAGGTCACCCGCGCCGTTCCGGTCGACGAAGAAGTCGATGTCCGGCCCATCGCCGCGGCGCACGAGGCCCAGCTCTCCGTCCTGGACCGCGCCGTCCTGATTCAGATCGTCCCAGAAGCGGAAGCCGCTGCCGTCCGCCTGAAACTGGCGCGCGTAGAGCACGATGTTTCGCGAATCGGGGCGCGGTGTGTCCGACCGGACTGGCGACCGGTCGCTCTCGAAGCCGTCCACGCTCTCCGCGGTGACCGTGAAGCAGCGCGGGGTGCCGTTGGCGAGCGCGCCGACCACGAACTCCGGGGCGACCGTGGTGCCCTCCAGCTGCCAGCTCGAGCCGCAGGCGTTGTGGTCGAGGTCATAGCTGGTACTGTAGATCCGATAGTTCTGGAACAGGCCGGGGTCCGCGGTATACGAGTTGTCGGTCCAGGTGAGCGCGATTGCGCCGTCCAGCGAGGTGCTCGAGAGGCTGGCGGGCACGTCGGGGGGAACGCCGGGTGCGTTCCGGTCATCCGAGGAGCACGCCGCCACGAGGACCAGGAGGCTGGGAATCCACCAGCTACGCATCGATTGGCTCCGAAAGGGTTCCCTGTGCCGGTCAGCAGATCGCGTGCCATCCCGCGGGACCCGTAAGTCGTTGATTTTGGTCTTTTCGGGACGGTCACCGCTCGATAGTGGTTTGATCGTAGTCGAACTTGAGCTCCGGCAGGTCGGTCAGGTAGATCGTGAAGTAGAACGCGAAATTCCCGTTGGGGTTCTTGAGGAAGTTGAATGCGGCGCGCCACTCGTGCAGCTCGCGCTCGAGGCGCACCACCTGCGACTCGAAGTTCCCGTCGGTGATGTTGTACTGGGACGACCAGGACACCGACCAGAACGGGGTGGGCGAGAAGCTGGTGCTGAAGCCCAGGCTCTGCCGGTCGGGCGCCGGCGCGCCGAGGCCGGGTCGGGTGCGGGTGAGCTGATAGTTGAAGTTGGCCGTGAAGCTCCGCCCCGCTCGGCTCATGGGCGTCTGGGTCGTGCTGAAAAACGAGCCGGGCCGGGTGCGCCCCCCCGTCTCGCCCACATACGAGCTCGGCACGGCCTGCGTCCCGCGGGATTGCCCCGTGGACTTCCCGCCCAGCCCGAAAATCGAGCCGATGGCGCGGAACGTGTTGCCCGAGATGGCGAAGCTGGCGCTCACGTTCTCGAGAAACGGATCGAAGTGCGCGGTGTCCGAGCCGACCGTGCCGCGCCAGAGATCGTGCGTGAGGCTCAGGCTGAAGCCCGGCAGCAGGTCGCTCAGGATCGAGTTGCTGACCGACTGGGTGGTCCAGCCGGTGAACCCCGGCTTCTTGGCCTGCTCGAAGTCGTACGTGATGCCGCTGGTGTTGATGCTCAGGAGCCGGATCTTCCGCGCCTCCGCCGAGCTCGTGTCGCTGCCGGTCGCCTTGTACTTCCCCTCGAACGTCTGCGACAGCGCCACGCTGACCTGCTGCTGTGCGTCGCTCCGCAGCTCGATCGGCTGGCCGGGCGTGGCGATCGCCCGGGCGAACTCCTCGGATACGTCGGCTGCCGGCTGATAGTTCCAGGTGATGACCGGCGAAAAGCTGTGCCGGATCCGGCTCAATGGCCCGATGCCGGGGAAGAAGCCGAACAGCGTCGGCGACGCCGTCGCGCCGAAGCGGAACCGCTTGCCCTGGTGTACCCAGCTCCCGTTCGTGTTCCGGTTCCGGATCATGAACGGTCCCGTCGTCGTGTTCCCTACCCCGACCACCGGTTGGACCTTCCAGGAGCCGCGGAACAGCACCGGGAGGTTGATTCCGGTGTCCCAGTCGAGCGAGCTCTGGAAGTCGCTGAGAAACGTCTGGCGGACGTCGATACTGTCGGTCGGGTCGGGGGTCGCCGGGTTGTCGGCGCGGAAGGTGACGGTCTGCTGCCCGGCCGAGTGCTGGTCGTTCACCTGCAGCGAATTCTGCCAGTTGAATCCGCCGATCCGGATCGGCGTGTCGAAGCTGAGTGCGCTCACCCGCGTGGTCGCGTCGGTGGCCACCGTGTCGAACAGTCCCCCAGGCAGCGCCCGGAGCAGCGTATCCGCCAGCGGATTCTTGGTCGTGTTGTTGGTGAAGCTGAGCCCCGGCGACCAGCTGATGTCCGACCCGAGCGCGATCGGCACCGGCGACAGGGTCAGGGCCGGCAGGAGCTGCTGCACGCTCCCGTCCGACAGGCTCTGCCGGCGGTTCCCGCCGAGCGTGACCGTGCCCCAGGTGAAGCGCTTCGAGTAGTTGAGCGAGCTGGTGATCTGCTGGGTGTTCTGCAGGGGGTCGATCGCGTTCCCCCGGATGATCGTCGTGTTGCTGGCGTAGTTGACGTTGAAATTCAGGCTGGTCGTCAGGTTGAACTGCTGCTGGTGGTCCCAGCGGAAGCTGAGCCCCGAACCGCCGCCCACCTGGCGCTGCTCGTTGAACCCGATGGTGCCGCTCATGAACCGGTTGAGCCAGCGATACTCGCCGGTCGCGCCGTACTGTACGTAGCGGTTGGCGAACCAGTCGAGCCGCCCCGTCAGGTCGAAGTAGTCGCTCGGCGCCCAGTAGTAGCCGATGTTGGTGATCTGCCGGTTGTAGGTTCGGGTGGGCCGGACCAGGTCGTTGAGCCCGAACTGAGGGATGAGGATGCCCGAGTGGCGTCCCGGGCGCATGTCCTGAAAGATGAAGGGCAGCCACATGATCGGCACGTCACGCACGTAGAGCACCACCGGGCGCGCGACGAGTACGTTCTGCGAGATCCACTTCACCTCCCGCGCGCTGAAGTGGTAGTGCGGGGTGGGCAGGTTGCAGCTCGTGATCTCGCTCGAGCCGGCATAGATCCGCCGCGAGCTCGAGTCCTGGGCGACGTTGCCGCGCAGGAACCAGACGGTCGATCCCTCCGTGAAATTGGTCAGCGCGTCGTTCACGACGCCGCGCCGGTTGCAGGTGTCGTAGCGGATCCCTTCGCCGACCAGTACCTGCCCGCGGTCGAACAGATGCGGGTTGCCGTCCGCGTCCAGCATGCATCCGTTTCGCTCGTACCGAATGGTGTCGGCCTCGAGCTGCGCTCCCTGCCGCTCGGTCAGCGCCTCCCCTTTGAGCAGCACCCGCTCGTCCCGGACGAACACGGTGGCCGAATCGGCGCGGTAGCGCGTGGCCTGATAGCCCGGCCGGGCCTTGAGGGCCTGCAGCACCGAGTCGTCGGGCGCGAAGCTGCGGGTGGGCTGGGTGGGAATTCCGAGCCGGCCTGCCGTCGCGCTGTCCAGGGCCTGGCCCGGCTTCTTTCCGCGCAGCGTGTCCTGCAGCGAATCCGGCGGAGGCAGAGGCCGAGCCTGCCCGGCGCGCGGCTTGACCGGCACCTGCGCCTCCGCGCGCGGCGTGCCGACGCCGAGGGCGAGCACGACCAGGGCCGCGATGGTCGCCGCTTTGCGCCGACGCCGGTGGATCACGACCGCGCCCGCGTAGCCCACCTCATAGAGCAGGAGCAGCGGGAGCGTCATCATGATCATGCTGATCAGGTCGGTGCCCGGGGACAGCAACGCGCCGGCGATGCACGCGCCGACCACCGCGAAGCGCCGGAACCGCGCCAGCTCGGCCGGACCGACGACATCGAGCCAGGCCAGGATGATGATCACCAGCGGCAGCTCGAACGAAAGGCCCAGGGCCAGCACGACCTGCAGGACGAAGTCGAAGTACGCGTCGTAGGTGATGAAGGGCTGGATCGCTTCGGTCTGGAAGCTGAACAGCACCCGCAGGGCCTGGGGGACGACGAACATGTAGGCCACCACGGCGCCGACGAGAAACAGTCCCAGCCCGACGAACAGCGCCGGCACGAGCGCCCGCTTCTCCCGGGCGTAGAGCGCGGGCGCCAGGAAGGCCCAGACCTGCCACAGGATCACCGGAGACGCGAGCACCAGCCCCACCAGGAAGCCGAGCTTGAAGACGATCATCACCGGCTCGGTGGGGCTGGTGACGATGAGCTTCCCGCCCGCCCCGGTGAGGTAGGGTGCGATCGGCAGCTTGAGGAGATTGACGAGCTGGAATCGCTGGACCAGCCAGAGGCCCACGCCGAAGCCCACGACGATGGCCGCGAGCGAGCGGAGAATGCGCCAGCGGAGCTCCTCGAGGTGATCGAGGAAGGGCATCTCTCCGGGCGGGCCGGTCATGCGCGCTTGGGGGCGCCCGGGCTTAGCGCCCGAGCGCCTTCAACCGATCACGTGCCAGCGCGGCTTCGTCGGACTGCGGGTATTTCTGCACCACACGCTGGTAGGCATCCTTCGCCTTGGCGGTGTCCTTCCGCCGCTCGGCGAGGAGGCCCAGGTTGTACAGCGCCGAAGCGGCGCGGGGTGAGGTCGAGAAGCTGTCCACCACCTGCTGGTAATAGGTGGCGGCCGAGTCGGGGTTGTCGGCGGCGAAGCTCTGCCCGATGAAATACAGGGCGTCGGGCGCGCGCGGGCTGGTCGGGTACGCCTTGAGCATCTGGCGGAGCCCGAGCCGCGCGGTGCCGGTGCTGCCCCTCCGAAGCTGCGCCAGCGAGGCCTCGTACATCTGGTCCGCCGAGGCGTTCGAGGCGCCGGCCCCCTGCGTCGTGTCGCCGGGCGCGGGCGTGCCGGTGCCGCCGGCGCTCTCGCTCTGCTGGGCGGCGGCCCGGGCCTCGAGCTGGGTGCGCAGCTCGCTCAGCCGCTGCTGGCTCTGGCCCGTCAGCTCCTGGAGCTGCACCAGCTGCTGCTGGACGTTGTACAGGTCCTGCGACACGTCGCCCTTGATCTGGGCGACGGTCCGGCGCGTGGCGGCGAGCGAGTCCATGATGGCGCGCTGGGTCTGGACCAGCTCGTTGAGCTGCGCCGCCCGGGTGGAGTCCCGCCGGAGGGTCTCGGCGCGCATCAGCGCCACCTCGCCCTGCACCAGCTGGACGTCGCTCTTGGTCGCGCAGCCGGCGAGCCCCGTCGCCGCGAGCGCGACGAGGAGCCCGCCGGTCAGGCCGCGGTGCGCGGAGCTCACTGCGGCGCGACGAGGCTGTCGCCGCCCGCCGTGACCTGGAACTCGTCGCGGCGGTTCTGGGCGTAGGCCGCTTCGTCGTGGCCGGTGTTGAGCGGCCGCTCCTCGCCGTAGGAGACGACGTCCATGCGCGACGCGTCGATCCCCTTGTTCTCGAGGTACCGCTTGGCGGCGCCCGCGCGCCGGTTGCCCAGGGCGAGGTTGTACTCGTCCGAGCCGCGCTCGTCGGCGTGCCCGCTGATCTGCACCTTCACGTTCGGATTGGCGGCGAGGATCGCGGCCTTGCGGTCGAGCGTGGCCTGGTCGGCCTGCCGGATGACGGCCTGGTCGTAGTCGAAGTTGATCATAGCCGCCAGGTCCGCCTTGACCGCGTTGATCCGCTCGGCCCCCGCGGCCTGCGCCGCGCGGATCGAGTCCTCGCGCGCCCGCGCGATGCTGTCGGCATCCGGTGCGGCCGCGGGAGCCGGCGTCGCCGCGGGTGTCGGCTCCGGTGCGGGCTGTTCGGGTTTGGGCTTCCCGCCGCAGGCGGCGGCGAGCCCGGCCAGGGCGAGGACCAGCAAGGTCGGCGTTGCGCGCATCAGAGCTCCACGTTCGAGGTTAGGGGGCGACCGCGGTCCGACCCAGCCGGCGGGACCACGCAGGGAGGCGCGCCGCGCCAGGCGTTCGGAGCTGGCGGACGCGGCCGGTTTCGACGTCGATGACCCAGAGCTGGCGCAGGCCGCTCCGGTCGGAGATGAACAGGATGTGTCGGCCGTCGGGGGCCCACGTCGGATCCTCGTTGCGGCCCGAGGACGTAAGCTGCCGCACCCGCCGCCCCGCGACGTCCACCAGGAAGAGTTGCGGACTGCGGTCGACCTCGCGGTGGAAGACGACGTTGGCGCCGTCGGGCGACCACTCGGGCCCGTTGGAGGCGCCGGTGGCCCCGTAGTCGAACGGCGCGAGCAGCTCCTGATCGGTGCCGTCGGCCGCCATGGCGTAGATCTGGGGTGGCCCCGCGCGCGTGGAGACGAACGCGATGCGACGACCATCTGGTGAAAACGTTGGAGATAAGTTGTCCGCGTAGCGTCCCACGGTCAAGCGTTGCGCGCAGCAACGATCCGCGACGTTCGCGACGTACACGTCGGTGCCCGACTCGTCCGAATGCGCGTAGGCGAGCAGCCGTCCGTCGGGCGAGAAGGCCGGCGTGATGTTGAGCCCCGTGTTCGTGCCGGTCACCTGCGTCGGCGACCCGCCGGCGAGCGGCTGCACCCAGATGCCGCCGCGACCGCCTACCAGCAGCGTGAAGGCGAAGCGCTGTCCGTCCGGCGACCAGGTGGGCGACAGCGACGTCTGCCCCGCGGCCGTGAGCGGCGTGATCGCCTCGCCGTCGCTGTCCATCATGTAGATGCGGCCGTTCGAGACGAACAGGATCCGCGTGGCCGCCACACCCATCGTGCCGGTGGCCCAACGGGCCACCTCGTCCGAGATCCGGTGCACCTCGAGCCGATAGCTCGGATCGGTCGGAGCCGGCAGGGCGAACGTCTGCTGGTTTCGCACCCGGCCCGCGCTGATGTCGTGCAGCCGGACCGTGACGCCGCCCGTGGCCGGGGTCAGCTCCACCCCGAATTCGGCCTGCATGGTCTTGTAGAGGCCGTAGTTCACCGCATCCGACCCACCCTGCGATCCCGGCGGGCTCGCGGGCAGCGGCACCATCTCGAACCGGTCGCTGAAGTCGAGGTCGCGGTGCACCATGGCGCGGGCCGAGTCCACCCCGGCGGTGGGCAGAACCACGAGCCCGGGCCGCACCCCGGGCTGATACCCGATGCCGACGCGAACCCCACCCTGGTCGATCGCGTGGGTGGTGTCCTGAGCGGCCGCGCGCGGCGCGGCGGCGCATACGAGAAGGATCGGGAGGGCCAGGAAGCGGGCGGTCAGACGCGTCATCGGCTCGTGGGCTTGAAGTAGAAGCTCACGGGCAGGACATCGGCGTCCCACCCGTCGGGCAGCGGGCCGAAGCTGCGGGCGTTGCCCGCGGCCTCGATCGCACCCTGGGCACTGAGGTCGAAGGCGAAGCTGCCCGACCGGGTGACGAACCGGATGTCTCGAACCGATCCGTCGCGGACAATCAGAAAGCTGATCTCGGCGAAGTTGCTCTGCCGCGTGGCGTCTCTATCCCAGTTGCGGTACACCTGGGTCACGATGTTCCGCAGGTACTCCGGATAGGGAAACTGGAGTCCCGGCGTCTTGATCGTGGCGACGTCGGCCCCGGTGCTCGGCGTCTCGCCTTCGGCGGGGGTCACGGGCGCGCTGGTCTTGGGCGGCGCCTCGTGCTTCTCCTCGGTCGGCGGCGGGGGCTTCGGGGCCGGCGCCGGCGCCTTGGTCGGCCTGGGCTTTGGCGGCGGCTTCACCGGCGCGGGCTTCTCCTCCGGCGGCTTGGGCACCGCCTCGCGCGCCAGGCGCTTCTTCTCCGTCGGGGCCGGCGCCGCCACCAGCTCGACCGCATAGGTGGGCGGCCCCGCCTTGGCCGGCTTCACCTGCGTCAGCGCGAGCGCGACCACGCCTCCGTGGACCAGCACGGTCCCGATGAGGCCCGCCGCGGTGCCTGCCGGGCGGCGGCGCTCGCTCCGCAGGTTCACGGCGAGCCTTCCTCCTCCGCCACGAGGCCCACGTTCTGAATGCCGGCTCCGCGGATGATGGCCAGGACCCGAACCACCTGTCCGTAGGGCACCCGCGTATCCGCCTGGAGATACACACCCTGAGGCTTCCGGGTGGCGACCAGCGACCGGAAGGTCACGCGGAAGTCGTTGTAGGAGACCGGTGTCTGGTCCACGAAAATGCGCCCGTCACGATTGACCGAGACCACCATGCCTTCGCGCGGATTGAGCGGCTTCGCCTCGGCGCGCGGCAGCTCGACGTCCACGCCGCCCTGCATCAACGGTGCCGTGATCATGAAGACGATCAGCAGCACGAGCATGACGTCCACCAGCGAGGTGACGTTCACGTCCGCCATGAGGGGGAGCTCTCCCCGCTGGCTCCCGAGCCCGCCGCCAAGTCCGGCCGACACCTAGAGCAGGCCTTCGCGCGCCATCGTGCCGATCAGCTCGTTGGCGAAGCCCTCGAGCTCGCCCGCGAACAGCCGCACGCGGTTGACGTACAGGTTGTACGCGATCACGGCCGGAATGGCCGCCGCGAGACCGCCGAAGGTCGCCACCAGCGCTTCCGCAACGCCGGGCGCGACCGCCGAGAGGTTGCCCGAGCCCTTGGTCGCGATGCCGGTGAAGGCGCTGATGATGCCGAGCGTGGTGCCGAGGAGCCCGAGGAGCGGGCTCACCGACCCGATCGTGGCGAGCCACGGGATGTAGTGGCCGAGCAGGTCGCGCTCGGCGGCCACTTCCTTCCCGAGCACCATCTTGAGCGCCTCGAGCTG
>JAICJD010000072.1 GCA_025928645.1 Gemmatimonadales bacterium | reverse complement strand
GGCGAGCCGCGCCTCCGCGGAGCGGGCCAGCACCACGGCCCGGTCGGCGCCGGGCGGCGCCACTGCGACGGGACGGCTCCGAAGCGCCGGCGCCACCAGCTCTTCCACGGCGGTACAGAAGGCGGGAGGATCGACGAAGAGCACCGAGCGCATGAAAGCCTTTCGGGTTTTGTTCGGACTCCTTTCGTGAATATAGAGCCGGGCGAAGGCCGGTCAAGGAACCGTGGTCGGAACGGTGCCCAGCGGCCGGCTCCAGGTGAACGTGAGACCCGCCCACGCCTTCACGTCACGCGAGGCGCCCGGCCGCGTCACGCGGGTGAAGTCGTCGTTGAGCACGTAGAAGTGCACCGTCGGCGCGATCGTGACCGGACCCGCCGCGAGCGCGCCGGTCGCCGAGAGGTCCAGGTGGGTGAGCCCATCATGCGCGAAGTTCGCCACCTGGCCGGGGTCCGACGCATTCACCGCCTGGCCCGCGCTGAACGCGGCGAGGGCGCCGAAGGTGATCGGGAAATCGTGGAGGGCAACGAGCGGCCGGCTGACACTGGCCTCGATGTACGCGCCCCGGACTTTGTCGAGGTCGTACCAGATCGCGAGCCTGGGCGCCAGCGGCAGCCCGTTCGCCTGCAGCTTGCCGTAGACCTCGACCGTCCGATTGATCTCATTCGTGAGCCCCGCGGTATTGGGGAAGAGATAGGCCAGCACCCCGCCGGTCCCCGTCAGCTTCGCGCCGAGCGGGTGGCCGTACTCGGCCCAGAGATCGACCTCGGTCACGTCCGGCGAGGAGACGCCTCCTCCCTCGCTCAGATCGCCGGCCTCGTCGTAGCGTCCCAGGTCCATGTTACTCCATCCCCCCACGACGACGTTCCCTCCGCCGCCCGGCACCGTCACATAGAGATCCGGCTGCGCGACGAAGCGGTTGGTGAGGCTCACCCCCCGCCAGATGTAGGCGCTGGCGAGTCCCGCATCGGCGGTGACGGTCATCTGCCCAGCGGCCGGGGAGGCAGCGAGCAGGAGCGCGGCGGACAACGCGATGGAGGAACAGGATCTGGTCCCGGTCATGGGGCTCCTCAGGGCGAAGGGTCCGGAAACGACGAGGCCCGCTGGAGAGCGGGCCCGGGTGCCTGGCTGGCCGGCTGACATGCAGGACGGACCGCGAGCTCGGCACGGGGGGCCGCCGTAGGAAGGGATCGAGTTTCGGGCGTGCCGTGGAGGCTGCATGCGGGACTCCGGTGCGAGAGACGCGGCGGACGAGAGACAATACAAGCTCGCTGCCAAGCTGTCAACAGATTTGTGCATTTCGGGTAGAAATCAGCTGTCAAAAATACGCAAATCGCGGCAACTATACTGGATTGTCGACAGATATGTGCAATTTATGCGGACATGTGAGGGCGGATTTATCTGGGGTAGGCTTGAGAACGAACCCGTCCGGAGACACCCTAAGCGGGGGCTTCGCCCAGGCTAAACTCCGCGAAAGGGGGTATGCCAAAGGCATGCCCCCTTTCGCTTCGCTCAGGGTGACTCCGCCCTCAGGGCGACTCCTCAGTGTGACTCCGCGCCTACAACAGCAGCGATGCCGTGCCGGCGACTGCAGAGTCGGTAGCCTCGAGCCGCCGGCGGCGGCGCCTGCCTTCGTCGGCCCCAAACCCGTGTCGCTGGCGCAGCTCTTCCAGCCGCGCTGCGAGCGCCTGCTGGTAGGCCGCGCTCACCCCTTCGCGCCGCGCGTAGTGGCGCGCGTAGCGCTGGGCGAGCGCGGGGAACTCCCGAGCCAGCACGGGAAGAAAGCGGCGCCGCGCCGCCGGGCCGAGCCGGAGCGCCGACCCGACCACGTAGCGCGCGCCCGCTTCCTTCGCCGCGCCCAGCAGCCGGTCGAGTCCGGCCCGATCATCGGTGATGCCGGGGAGAATCGGCGCGGCGAGCAGCCCCGCATAGACTCCCGCCGCCGTGAGCCGCGCGAGGCCGCGAATGCGCGCCGCGGGCACGGGGGACTTGAGCTCGAGCCGGCGTGCGAGCCGCCGGTCCAGCGTGGCCAGCGAGACGTTGACCGTGACCTCGTTGCGCTGCGCCAGCCGCTGAAGCAGGTCGATGTCGCGCACCACCAGGGGCGACTTGGTGATGATCTCGATCCCCAGCCCGCGATGGCCGAGCAGCACCTCGAGGATGCGTCTCGTGAGCTGGAACCGGCGCTCGGCCGGCTGGTACGGATCGGTGGCGGTGCCGATGACGAGTGGCGCGCTGCCCAGGCGTGCCGGCTCCAGCGTGCGCGCGAGGACGTCGGCGGCGCCGCTCTTCACCAGGATGCGACGCTCGAACGCCTCCCAGGCCGGCAACGGCTCGGACGGCAGCCCGTTCCGCTCCGCGGCGTAGCGGTGGGTGTCTCGCGCGTAGCAGTAGGTGCAGCCGAACTCGCATCCGACGTACGGGTTGACCGACCAGAAGCCCATGCGCGTGCTGGCCGCCGAGTTGAGCACCGAACGGACCGGGAGCTCCAGAAAACGGGTGCCGCGCTGACGTTCGTCCAGCACCGGGAGTGCGCGGGGCACCGCCATGTCCATGCCGTCGAGCAAGGTGAGCTGCCGCGCGGTCACCCGCAGCGCCCCCAGCCGCAGTGACGGCAGCTCACGCATCCGGAGGCGCGCACCAGAGGGCCGGAGCATTCGGGGCACACGCGCACCGCGGCGGAGGGAATGTCATCGCGGGAGCAGGGCACGGGAGCGGCGGAACAAGGTGGGCGGGCGTGGAGTCGAGACATGGGCGGCTCACTTGGTTTCGGTATTTGTTCGGTCTCCTCATAGATGCGTGGCGCGCGGAGCGCTGTCAAGAGCGGGGTAGCTTGCAGCATGTCCGTGGGCGCCGGGATCTCCGAGAGCGAAGGCTGGTATGAAGGAGCCCGGGAAACGCGCCTCTTCTACCGAAGCGCGCGACCTCCGGCGGAGCGCGCGACCGTGGTCTGCCTGCACGGCATCGGCGATCACTCCGGCCTGTACCCGATGGTGTTCGAGACCCTGGTGCCGCTCGGGTTCGGAGTCGTGGCCCCAGACCTTCGAGGCAACGGCCGCTCGCCAGGGCCGCGGGGCCACGTGGATCGGTGGGCAGACTTTCGGGACGACCTCCAGCGTCTCATCGCCGCTTCACGGGGCGGCGGTCCGCTCTTTCTGCTGGGCAACAGCATGGGAGGGCTCGTCGCTCTCGACTATGCGATCGAGCACCCGCGCGATCTCCGCGGCGTCGTCGCGGTGGCGCCGCCGCTCGGCCGCCTCGCCGTGCCCGCCGTGCTGCTCGCGATGGGCCGGGTACTGTCGCGCGTGTGGCCCAGGTTCTCGCTCGAGACCGGGATGGATCTCACGGGCCTCGCGCGCGATCCGGCCGTGACGGAGCGCGTCCTGGCCGATCCGCTGTTCCACCGGCGGGGAACGGCGCGGCTCTCGACCGAGCTCATGGGGGCCATCACCAGGGTGCGGGCCGGCGCCGCGCACTACCCGGTGCCCGTGCTGGTGCTCCATGGGGGCGCGGACCGCATGGTTCCCCCCGACGGCAGCCGGCAGTTCGTGGCCGCGGCACACCAGCCGGACGTACGGATGATCGAGTATCCCGGGGCCTACCACGCGCTCCTGGCGGATTTCGGAGGCGGCCGGGTACTGGCGGACCTCGCCTCCTGGCTCACGCAGCATCTGTAGCCGGCAAATGCGAGTGACCGCCCGCGCGAGAGCGCGTGTGACGCGCGGTCTCGCGCGATGCGGGCGAGCGCGATAGAGTGCACCCGTGATCTCGCACTTCACGCGCGCGCTGCGCCTCCGATGCCCGCACTGCGGCGGCGGACCGATCTTCACGAGCTGGTCCCGCCTGCTCCCCGCGTGCCCCGTCTGCGGCCTGGGGCTCGAGCGGGGCGAGCAGGGTTACTGGCTGGGGGCGTACTTCTTCAACCTGATGGCGATGGAGGCGGTCTTCGCCGTCTACGTGGTGGGCTTCCTCCTGGAGACCTGGCCGACCCCACCCTGGGAGCTCTTCCAGATCACCACGGTCGTGCTGATGGCGGTGTTTCCGGTGGTGTTCTTTCCCTTCTCCAAGACCCTCTTTCTGGCCTTCGACTTGCTCATGCGTCCGCCGGACGAGGAGGACTTCGTCGCCCCGCACGAGCCGGCGCTGCGCCCGCGCCGCGCCACCTCATCGGACCCGCCGTAGCATCTCCTCCAGACGGCCCAGCAGCTCTTCGGCCGTGAACGGCTTCTGCAGGTAGGGCCGGTCGGCCTCGACCAGCGCCCGGCGTGCGGCTTCGTCCGGGTGACCCGAGATGAAGAGGATTGGGAGTTCGGGCCGGATCTCCGCGACGCGCTCCGCCAGCTCGCGGCCGTCCATTCTCGGCATCGCCAGATCGGTGATGAGCAGATCGAACTGCTCGCTGCTCTGGGACAGCCGCTCGAGCGCGGCGTGTCCGTTGGGCGCCTCCGCCACGCGGTACCCGTGACCGGCCAGCTCGCGCGCGACGACGCTTCGCACCAGCGGGTCATCCTCGACGACCAGGACGTAGGCCGATCCGGCGCCGCCCGCGCCGGTGGGCGGCAGGGTCACGGCGGGCGTGGGGCCGTCCACCGTCGGCAGGAAGATCTCGATCCGCGTGCCGCGGCCCGGCTCGCTCTCGGCGCGGATGTAGCCGCCGCTCTGCTTCACCAGGCCGTACACCATGGAGAGGCCGAGCCCGGTGCCCTTGCCCGGTCCCTTGGTGGTGAAGAACGGCTCGAACGCGCGGCGGAGGGTGGAGGGCGTCATGCCGTTGCCGGTGTCGGCTACGACGAGGCTCACGTACTCGCCCGGCCTGAGCTCGTCGTCCTGGGTCGGGAGCGACGCGCCCGGGGGCACCGTAACGACCGACGTCCGGATGGTCAACGTTCCGGGCTCGGTCATGGCGTCGCGCGCGTTGAGCGTCAGGTTGAGCAGCATCTGCTCGATCTGGCCGACGTCGGCCTTGACCCGGCGCCCCATCGAGCCCGGGAGGATCTGGAGCGTGCTCCGGTCGCCCAGCGCGCGCATCAGGAACGAACGCAGGCGGTCGGTGACCGTGTCGAGGTCCACGACCTCGGGCTGCAGGTGCTGCCGGCGTCCGTAGGCCAGCAGCTGGGCGGTGATCCGGGCGGTGCGCTCGGCGGCCTGACGGATCTGCTCGACGTCGCTCCGGAGCGAGCCCGGCAGCGTCGGGTGGCGGAGCACGAAGCCGGCGCAGCCCAGCACCACCGTCATCTGGTTGTTGGTCTCGTGGGCCACTCCGCCCGCGAGGCGCCCGACGGCCTCGAGCCGATGCGCCTCCATCAGCTTCTCCTGGAGGCGTCGCGTCTCGGTCACCTCCTCGGCGGCCACGTTGATGCCGGCCACCTTGCCCTCGGCGTCGCGCAGCGGCAGCCACGTCGCCACCCACACGCGCTCGACGCCGGGCTGCGCGTCGGTGGTCCCGCGGATCTCCAGGTTGTACACGGGCGTTCCGGTGTCGAGCAGCTCCTGGAACCGAGGTACCAGCATCCCGGCCAGCGTCGGCGTAGTCTCCGCGACCGTGCGCCCCAGGCAGGCCTCCGCCGGCCGGCCGATCATCTCCGCCATGCGCGCGTTGATCCGCACGTAGCGCAGGTCGCGGTCGAGCACGCACAGCCCGACCGGGGCCGAGCTGTAGACGGCCTCGATCTCGCGGAGCCTCGCCTGCGCCTCCTCCTCGCTCCGGCGGAGCGCGTCCTCGTGCTGCTGGCGCGCGGTGATGTCGCCGAGCACCCAGGCGCGCGAGCCGGACTCGAGGTCGGGCGGCCCGGCATCGACGCTCACGCGGAAGTGCCGGTCGCCGAGCCGCACCGACGCCGGTGAGGCCGGTCCCTCCACCGCCCTGGGGCCGAGCGGAGGAACGACCTCGGTGAGCGGGCGGCCGATGATGTCGGTGTAGGGGCGGCCGACCAGGCGCGAGAAGGCCGCGTTGCAGCGCACCACGCTCCCGTCGGGCCCGGTGAGGCAGACCGCGTCGCCGATCAGGTCGAACGTCGTGGTCCACTCGCGCGCCGCCGCGCGGACGAGCACCTCCGCCTGCCGGCTCCGGAGCAGGGCCCGCACGGTGGCGACGAGCTCGGTCGCGTCCACCGGGTGGGTCAGGTAGCCGTCGGCGCCGCCGTCCAGCCCTTCGGCCTTGTTGTCCGGACTGGTGAAGCTCGCGGAGATGTGCAGCACCGGGATGTCGCGAGTGACGGGGTTCTGCTTGAGCCGGCGGCAGACCTCGAGCCCGCTGACGTCGGGGAGCCGGATGTCGAGCGTGATCAGCGCGGGCTGTCCGGACTCGGCCAGGTGCAGCGCGTCCAGCCCGTTTTCGGCCTCCTGCACCTCGAACCCGGCCCTGGTCAACACGCGCGAGACGTAGTAACGCTCGGCTTCGTTGTCGTCCACCACGAGGATGGGAGTTGCGACCGCGTCAGGCATGCTGAATGGCCTCGATGGCGGGAGCGGCGACGTTCGGATCGGAGAGCTGTCCCCGCTCGACGTACTGCGCGGGAATCACCAGCGTGAAGACCGACCCGACCCCCGGCGCACTGGTCACCGTGAGCCGGCCGCCCAACAGCTCGGCCAGCCTGCGCGAGAGCGGCAGCCCCAGCCCCGCGCCGATGGCCCGCCTCTGCAGGGCGCTCTCGAGCTGGGCGAACTCCTCGAAGATACGCTCCTGGTCCTCGGGCGCGATGCCGATGCCGGTGTCGGCCACGGTGAAGCGGATCATGCCGCCGGCGTCGGCGGCCGCGCTCACGCGCACCTCGCCCGACTCGGTGAACTTGAGCGCGTTCGAGATCAGGTTCCGCAGGATCTGGGACAGCTTGCCTTCGTCGGTGGCGAGCTCCATGACCTCGGCGGGATCCTCGATGACCAGCCCGACCCGGTCGGAGGACATGATCGGCCGGAACATGCCGCGCAGGCCGGCGAACAGATCGGCGAGGGTGAAGACGCTCGGGCGCACGATGCTGCGGCCGGCCTCGATGCGGGCGAGATCGAGCAGATCGTTCACCATTTCGGAGAGCGTGGTCGCGGCGCCGCGCACGAAGCGCACCTGGCGCTCCTGCTCCGCAGTGAGCGGTCCGTCGATCCGGTCGATCAAGAGCCCCGTGATGTTGAGGATGGCGTTGAGCGGGGTCCTGAGCTCGTGGCTGATGTTGGACAGGAAACGGGACTTGAGCTCCGAGGCACGGGCGAGGTCGGCTGCCTTCTCGTCCAGCTCGGCGTACAGCGCGAGCACGCCGCGGTTCGTCTCCGCCAGCTCCTGGTTGAGCCGCTCCACCTCGGTCTGACGCTCGCGGCCCTCCTGCAGGGCGCGCAGCAGCTCCTGGTTCTGGGCGCGCACCTCGCTCAGCGGATCGGCCGGCAGGGTAATCGCCAGCTCGCGGCTCACCCGCGCTACCATTCCGGCGGATACCGGCGCGCCCGGCGGCAGCTGCTTCCCCAGGACCACGATGGTCCCCTGGCCGGACGCGCTCTCGATCTCGAAGCGTTCCACCAGGCGGCGGGCGCCGACGATCCCGAGGCCCATGCCGGTCGAGGACCGGTAGCGGCCGTCGAGCACGTCCTGGAGCCGGGCGATGCCGGGCCCGCGGTCGGACACGCGGACCAGGAGCATGGCCGGGTCGTCGAGCAGCCCGAACATTACCCGGCCGCCGTTGCCATACATCACGGCGTTGCGCGCGATCTCGGAGACCGCGGTGGCGAGCCTCGTCTGATCCAGCGCGTCGAGGCCGAGCAGGCTCGCAATCTGCCGGGCGCGCTGGCGCGCGAGCACCACGTCCTGCTCGCCCCGCACATCGGTCGTGAGAATGGGGGGAATCACGGGCTCATGGCTCCCCGGCCGACGACCACGGTCACATCGTCCCGGCCGCGGGCAAAGTCGCGGTACAGGACGGCGGCGAGCAGCGCCGGGTCGCGCCCCCGGAGCGCCGGGTAGCGGTCGAGCGTCCAGCGGCTCTGCAGTCCGTCGGAGAAGAGCACCAGGACGGATTCCCTGGTCCAGGGGTAGGTGAACGTCTGGATCTTGCGGCACTCATGCCCGACGATCCCGGCATGGGATACCAGACTGCGCGAGCCCTGCGGCGTCAATACCACGCCCCCGATGTTGCCGACACCGGTAAACCTGAGCTCGCCGGCCCCGGGCCGGACCTCGGCCAATCCGACCGCCGCGCCACGGGTGTGGCGCAGGGCGGCGTGCGCCGCCTCGAGGACGTCCGCGCCGGGCTCGCCGGCGTTGGTTCCAAAGATACGGACCGCTCCGGCCGCCGCCACCGCGGCGTCGGGCCCGTGGCCCAGGCCGTCGGCCACCAGCACCGACCAGCGGTCCCGGTCGCCCGACCAGTTCCACGCGTCGCCGCAGATCCTCTCGCCCTGCTTGGCGACCGAGACGCCCGCGACCACCACTTCGGCCGACTGGGCAGGGCCGGCGAGGCCGATCCGGGCGAGCACCGCGGTGCCCGCGCCATCGGTGGAAAAGATCTCGCAGCGGTCGGCCGCCCGGCTCACCGCTCCGAGTCCGACTCCGCTCGACCCGCGGGAGGAATAACCGTCCCTGATCGCCTGGTCCACGCTCGCGATGCCCGGGCCGCGGTCGATCGCGACGATCTCGAGCGCGGCCGCCGGTCGGGTCAGCGTGCGCACCAGCAACTCGCCGCCGCCGCCGTGGCGCGCGAGATTGGTGGCCAGCTCGGTGACGATGAGCGCCACCTTGCCGGCGTCTTCCTCCGCGGCGCCGAGCCGCTCGGCCACGGCCACGGCCGCGCGCCGCGCCGCGCCGACCTCCGACGCGTCGTGGACCGGGAGCACGAGATTCGGGGCGCCCACGGCTCAGCGCCAGCGGGTCACGGTGACCCGGGTGCCTTCACCCGGCCGCGACTCGATCGCGAAATCGTTCACCAGCCGGCGTGCGCCGCCCAGCCCGAGGCCGAGGCCGTTGCGCGAGGTGTAGCCGTCCTTGAGCGCGAGCTGGATGTCGGCGATGCCGGGCCCCCGGTCCTCGCAGATCAGCCGGACGCCCCGGCGCCCGCCATCGGCCAGCAGCTCGATCCGCGCGATGCCGCCGCCGCCGTGCTCCAGCGTGTTGCGCGCGAGCTCGCTGGCCGCGGTGACGATCTTGGTCTGGTCCACCAGGCTGAACCCCGCCTCGACCGCCCATTCGCGAATCCGCTGCCGCACCCGGACGATGTCGTTCGCGGTCCGGATCTCGTGGGCCTCATTCCGCTCGACCGTCATCGCTCACCTCGAGGATGCGGTCGCTGACCGCTCCCCGGAGCAGGTCCATGCCCCGCTCCACGTTGAGCGCCGTGCGCACGCCGGGCAGCGAGAGGCCGAGCTCGACCAGCGTGATCGCCACGGCCGGCTGCATGCCGACCACGACCGTCACGGCGTCGAGCACCCGCGCCATCCCGGCGATGTTGGCCAGCATGCGGCCGATGAACGAGTCGACGACCTGGAGCGAGCTGATGTCGATCATCACGCCGCGGGCGCCGGTACGGGAGATCCGCTCGGTCAGGTCGTCCTGCAGGGTGAGCGCGAGCTGATCGTGCATGTCCACCTGGATCGTCACCAGGAGGAGCTCGCCCATTTTGAGGATCGGAATTCGGTCTTCCACGTGGTCCCCGGCTACCCGCGCGCGACGGCCGCGCGGCCCACGGCCAGGTTGAGCCGCTTGAGGGCGGCGGCGAAGGCGTCCGCCAGCGTGGCCTTGGTGGTCACGTCGCCCAGGGCCACGCCGAGATGGACGATCGTCTGGGCGATCTGGGGACGAATGCCGCTGATGATGCAGTCGGCGCCCATGAGGCGCGCCGCCGTCACGGTCTTGAGCAGGTGCTGCGCGGTCAAGGTGTCCACCGTCGGCACGCCGGTGATGTCGAGGATCGCCACCTCGGCGCCGGTCTCGACGATGCGCTGGAGCAGAGTCTCCATGACGACCTGCGTGCGCGCGCTGTCGAGGGTGCCGATCATCGGGAGCGCGAGAACCCCCTCCCACAGCTTCACCACGGGGGTGGAGAGCTCCAGCATGTCCTGCTGCTGGCGCAGGATGACCTCTTCCCGGTTCTTCTGATAGACCTCGGTCGTGTACAGACCCAGGCGGTCAAGCAACTCGTCGGCGCGGCGAACCTCCTCGAACAGCTCCCCCGCGTCCTTGACCAGGTCGTCGCGGATCCGGCGAAACAGGGCGGGCTTGAGCGAGAACACGAAGGTCGCCGTCTCCGACGGGGTGAACCCCTGGATGCTGCGGCTGCGCGAGATCCCGGCCAGCATCTCACGAACGGCCGTCCATTCCCGGCCCCGCGACACGTCCTCGAGGCCCCCGTTCCGAACCGCCTCGGCGAGCAGGCCGAGGAACTCCTTCGACTGGGTCTTGAGCTCCTGATCGGAGATCAGGTCCCGGCGGCGCGCGATGCTTTCCGACTGTTCCCGCACCCAGTCGCTCAGGATCTCCGATTCGTGTTTGCGCAGGATTTCGGTGATACGGGTAGAACGCTCGGGGCTCACGGGGGCGCGGCTCCTGGGAAGGGACGGTTGGCGACGGGAGGCTTGCTCATGACGCAGGTGACAGAGGACGGTCGACGTGGCAGCGGTGGAGTATACCCCCCCGCAGAAAGGCCGCAATGTAGCCGGCGTACGGACCGCTCGGGTCGGCAGCGTGGGCGGTCCGCTATCATTGCGGCATGTCGCTGAGCTTCCGCGCGAGACGCCGGCTCGTGGTGCTCCGGGGAACCGCCGGCCGCACCTGGCGCCGTGCGGGACGTGCCCGCCGGCGCGCGGTCGTGGTGGTAGGCCGTCCGGTGGCCAAGGCAAGGGGCGTGTGGCATGGCTTCGTGGAGTGGTTCAACGCGCTTGGCCTGAGCGAAAACACCATCCTCATCGGCTTCGCCGTCGTGGTGGGGGTGGGCGGCGCGCTCGGGGTCGTCGCCTTCTACAAGCTCATCGACGCGGCGTACGCCCTGTTCTATCGTTGGCCGCAGACGTTCCTGCCACGTGCCGGCCTGCTGGCCTATCGGCCCTTGGTGACGGCGACCGGCCTCGCGGCCGCGTGGGCCGTCTGGCTCCGGTTCGGGCGCGGGCTCGACGGGCTGAATGTTCCGGACGTGCAGCGCCGGGTCACCCGCCACGGGGGGCGCATCCCGGCCCGGCCGGCGCTCGCGCGCACCGCCGCCAGCGCGATCACCATCGGCGCCGGAGGCTCGGCGGGCAGCGAGGGGCCGGTGGCCGTGCTGGGATCCACGTTCGGCTCCTGGCTCGGCGGAATCTTCCGCTTCGAGTCCGGGCGCGTGGCGGCGCTGGTCGGCGCGGGTGCGGCGGCGGGCATCTCCGCGGCCTTCAACGCCCCGCTCGCGGGCGCGTTCTTCGCGCTGGAGGAGATTCTGGGCTCGTTCGCCGCGGGCGCGTTCTCCGCGGTCGTGGTGAGCAGCGTGCTGGCGGCGGTCGTCTCGCGCGCCGTGTTCGGCAATCATCCCGCCTTCCCCATCCCCGTCGAATACGGCTACACGCTGACCCGGGAGGTCTTTCTCTTCTATCCGCTGCTCGGCGCGGTGACCGGCCTCGTCTCCGCCCTGTTCATCTGGAGCTATTCCCACGCGGAGGATCTCGCGGGCCGCGCCCGCATTCCTGCGGCAGTTCTCCCCTGGGTAGGCGGCGCGCTGGTCGGCGCGCTCGTGTACCTGTCACGCGGGATCCTGGTGGGCTACGGACATCTGGCCGTTCATCTCGAGGTGTTCGGGCGGATGGCCTGGTACCTGCTCCTGTTGCTCGCCCTCGGGAAGATCCTCGCCACCTCGATCACCCTCACGACCGGCGGGTCGGGCGGGCTGTTCACGCCCTCGCTCTACATCGGCGCCGCGACCGGCGGCGCGTTCGGCGCGGCCCTCCGGGACCTGTTCCCCGCGCTGCACATCCGGCCGGAGGCCTACGCGCTCGTCGGGATGGGCGCCCTCGTGGCCGGGGCGACCAACGCCCCGATCACCGGCATCCTGATCGTCTTCGAGATGACCAACGACTACGCCATCGTGCTGCCGCTCATGCTGACCACGGTCATCTGCCACCAGGTCGCGCGGCGGCTCGAGCCCGACTCGCTGTACAGCGGCTGGCTCCGGCGCCGGGGGGAGCACATCGAGCACGGCTCGGACCGCGCGGTCCTCGCGGATCTCCGGGTGCGCGACGCCTACGAGCGCGCGCCGCAGGTATTCCGGGCGGAGGCGCCGATCGCCACGATGCTCGAGCACCTGCGCCCGGGCGAGCAGACGACGTTCCCGGTCGTCGGCCCCGGCGACCTCCTGCTCGGCGTCGTCACGATGGCCGACCTCGCGCGGCTGGCGGAGGAGGTCGCGCCGGAAGACGACCGCCGAGTGGCGGCCGAGGTAACCGGAGCGACCGAGACCGTCACCCTGTCGGACACGCTGCTCGAGACGATCCGTCGCATGGGAGTCCGCGGCACGCCGGCGCTGCCGGTGCTCGATCCGGACGGCCGTCGCCTGGCGGGGATGGTCAGCCGCAGCCACATCCTGGCCGCGTACGCGCGCGCGCTGTCGGGCCCGTCGGCGGGAAGTCGCGCGGGATCGGTGAGCGGGGAGCGGCGCGGGCAGCGTTGAGCCGCGTCCCCGGGAAGGAGGGTGTGGCCTCAGCTCCCGACGAGGATCGCGGTGCCTTCCTCGAGCCAGTGGTCGGGTCGAGCGACCACGGCCCTCGCATCGAGCCGCCGGATCGGGATGTGGGCCGCGGGGACGAGGCCACCGCGGTCGGCCGACCCCGCGATGAACCGAAGCAGGTAGAGCGTCTCGCCGGCGTTCCGCGCGTGCTCGGCCACGAACGCCGCCAGGGCGCGCGCCCAGCCGCCGGCCGGCGGCGGCACGTCCGCGGCGCGGCGATGCCGCGCGATCGCTTCGAGCACGCCGTGGCGGCTCGTGCCGGCTCGGCGATACCGCTCCCGGTGGTGGCGCTCGTCCTCGCGCGGATCGGGATGACGGGGACGGACCAGGTCGCACGAGCAGGCACCGACCAGGAGCCGGACGACGGTGCGAGCGGCGGGGTGGAGCGCGACCAGGCGATCGTGGTCGGCCCGGTCGGCCGGCTGGGCCACCAGGCCCGCCGGCAGCATGGACCGCACCTCACTCAGGGTGAGCGGGCTCGCGGCGAACAGGACGTAGCACAGAGGTCAGATGGGAAGGTCGTCGCGGATGAGCACCAGGATCGCGGCCTGGGGCACCACGAGGTACTTCTTCTCCTCGAACGAGATTTCGACCGCCGCCTTGCGAAAGAAGATGGCGTGGTCGCCGACGCGGGCCTGCATGCCCCGGTTCTTGGTGTCGCGGGCGTCGACCTTCCAGGGCTCGTCATCGAGCGAGCTCAGGTCGGCGATGGGAGTACCGGGGCCGGTGGCCACGATGAGCCCGGTCTGCACCTGCTGGGCGTCGATCGCGGTGGCCGGGAGGTACAGACCGACCCGGGTGCGGTCGTCGCCGTCCTCGGGCGTGATGAGCACCCGGTCGCCGACGACCAGCAGCTGCTTCCTGGGAAATTCTACCTCACCCGTTCCCGTTGGACCCGCTCCCTTCCGCCTGGTGCACGGTGACGAGCTCCATGATCCGGAGCTTCCGCGTCGTAGTGGGAAGCCGAAGGCTGATCTCGTCGCCCACGCGGCCGTTGGAGAGGGCGCGGCCGAGGGGCGATGCGAGGGAGATGTGCCCCGCGTCGATGTCCATCATCTCCGCCAGCACGACCATGTAGGTGTCCGTGTCGTTGGTCTCGAGATCCAGGACCGTCACCCGGGAGCCCAGACCGACGCGGTCGGCCGGCGCCTCGGTGTTGGCGAGCTGGCTCAGCTGGTTGAGCCGCTGGTGGAGCTGGCCGAGGCGGGCCTGGACGAACTGCTGCCGCTCGAGTGCCGCCTTGTATTCGCTGTTCTCCCGGAGGTCGCCCAGCTCGACGGCCTGGGCGATCGACTGCGGCAGCAGCACGTTCAATTCATGGCTGAGCTGATCGATTTCGCGGCTCAGCTTCTCCCGCATTTCACGGATCATGGGACAACCGGACGCTTAGAGAAACGACGGCCCCGAGCGGGAGCGCTCAGGGCGACGGTGGAACGGCTCACAAAAGATACCACCGCCCGCGCGACAGGGGAATGCGCGTGGCGCTAAGGTCCTGCGTGGGTGCAGGTTGAGGTTCGACGGGGAGGCTCGGTCGTGGTCATACAGACGGCGGACCGACCGAGCGGCGCGGCCAGGGGGGTGAGCGAGACCTGCCAGGCTCAGCGTGGTATAAGCGACAACTACCAAGCGGTCCCGCGTGCCGCGACGATCTCAGGACGATTTCGGGACCGAGGGTTCAACAGGAGCTCTGCCGCAAGATGAAGAGGAGCGAACTACCACGAGGCCGAACCATCGGCGCAAGGCACGATCTTCCTTGACGTTCCGCATGGAACGCCGTAAACTGCGGCGGCTTGAGTCGCCTTGGTGTGAGCTTCGTTTTCTCGCCAACAGGATGACCGCGTAATGCACCTTCGGATCCGCGCCCTCCGGCTGCCGCGCCGGGTGGCCTTTGTGCTCCCACTGCTCCTGCTCTTCGCAGCCGGCTGCAGTCCAGAGCACTATCCGCAGACGGGCCTCCGGCCCCTGTCGGATTATGCCAGGATCGGCGACGACATCCAGAACACCACGTTCTATTGGGCGGTCGGCGTCTTCGTGCTGGTCGAAGGGGCGCTGCTCTATGCCATCTTCCGCTTCCGGGGCAAGCCGGACGACCCGGAGCCGCGGCAGATCCACGGGAATACCGCCATCGAGATCATCTGGACGGTCGTCCCCGCGCTCATCCTTGCGGCCATCGCGGTGCCCACGGTGCGCGGCATCTTCGAAACCAACGCCATTCCCAAGGGACCTGAGGTGCTCACGGTGGAAGTCGTCGGGCACCAGTGGTGGTGGGAATTCCGCTATCCCGATCTCAAACTCACCACGGCCAACGAACTCCACATCCCGGTCGGCCAAACCGTGCTGGTTCGGATGGGCTCTGGTGACGTGATCCACAGCTTCTGGCCGCCCCGCTTTGCCGGCAAGCGTGACGTGTTTCCCAACCGGGAAACCCGCATGTGGTTCAAGGCCGAGAAGGCCGGTGAGTACCCGGGGCAGTGCGCGGAGTTCTGTGGCATCGAGCACGGCCGCATGGCATTCCGGGTGATGGCGCAGACGCCGGACGAGTTCCAGGCCTGGGTGGCTCACATGCAGACGCTCGGGCCCAAGCGGGCGGCGGCGGCGGCCACCGACTCGGTCCGGACCGCGAGCGCCGGCGCCGCCGTGCAGACCGGCAAGACGCCGGCGGCCAAGCCGCAGGCCGGCGGCCAGGACACGGCCGCCGCCGCGCAGGCCGCGCCGCCGTCCGACCCGGCCTACGCGGCCGGCGAAAAGCTCTTCATGGCCAAGGGCTGCGTCGGCTGCCACTCGCTCCAGGCGGTGGATGCGCCCAAGGGCATGATCGGCCCGAACCTGGCGAACGTCGGGGCGCGCACCACCATCGGCGCCGGCAGCTTCAAAAACACCGACGAGACCCTCGCCCGCTGGATTCAGAACCCGCAGCTGCTCAAGCAGGGCGTCCTGATGCCCAACCTCGGCGTGACGCCGGACGAGGCCAAGTCGCTCGTCGCCTTCCTCCGCGCTCACAAGTAAACGGGACCTATGGCAACCACCGCACTCGGCCACCGGGCGCACGCCGCCGCAGGACACGCCGAACCGACCGGCATCTGGAGCTGGATCACCACGGTCGACCACAAGCGAATCGGCATCCTGTACGGTACGACCGCGTTCATGTTCTTCCTGATGGGCGGCATCGAGGCGCTGCTGCTCCGGATCCAGCTGGGCTCGCCGGACAACACGTTCCTCTCGCCCACGACGTACAACGAGCTGTTCACGATGCACGGCACGACCATGATCTTCCTCGCGATCATGCCGATCAGTGCCGCGTTCTTCAACTTCATCATCCCGCTGCAGATCGGCGCGCGGGACGTGGCCTTTCCCCGGCTCAACGCGTTCAGCTACTGGGTGTTCCTGATGGGCGGGCTGTTCCTCAACGTGAGCTGGCTGTTCGGCGCGGCGCCGGACACCGGGTGGTTCGGCTACGCGAACCTCACGTCGCGCCAGTACTCGCCGGGCATCAACGTGGACTTCTGGCTGTTCGGCCTCCAGATCCTGGGCGTCGCCTCCCTGGCGGCGGCGGTGAACTTCTTCACCACCGTGCTCAACCTGCGCGCCCCGGGCATGCGGCTCATGCGGATGCCGATCTTCACCTGGATGAGCTTCATCACCCAGGTGCTGCTGCTGCTGGCCTTCCCGGTGATCACGGTCGCGCTGATCCTGCTCATGTTCGACCGGTTCTTCGGCACCAACTTCTACGTGCCCTCCGGCGGCGGCGACCCGCTGCTGTGGCAGCACCTGTTCTGGATCTTCGGGCATCCCGAGGTCTACATCCTGATCCTGCCGGCGTTCGGGATCATCTCCGAGATTCTGCCGGTCTTCTCGCGGAAGCCGCTGTTCGGTTACGCGGCCATGGTATTCTCGGGGATCTTCATCGCCTTCCTCGGGTTCGGCGTGTGGAGCCACCACATGTTCGCCACGGGCATGGGCCCCATCGCGGACACGTACTTCTCGCTGGTCACCATGCTGATCGCGATCCCCACCGGCGTGAAGATCTTCAACTGGCTGGGGACCGCGTGGGGCGGGTCGATCCAGTACAAGACGCCGATGTACTTCGCCCTGGGCTTCATCGCGATGTTCATCATCGGCGGCCTGTCGGGCGTCATGCACGCGTCGCCCCCGGCCGACCTGCAGCAGACGGACACCTATTTCGTGGTGGCGCACTTCCACTACGTGATGTTCGGCGGCAGCATCTTCGGGCTGGTGGCCGGAGCCTACTACTGGTGGCCCAAGATGTTCGGGCGGGTGCTGAACGAGCGGCTCGGCAAATGGCACTTCTGGCTGATGCTGATCGGCTTCAACGTGACCTTCTTCCCGATGCACATCCTCGGGCTCAACGGCATGCCGCGGCGGGTGTACACCTATCCCGCGGGGCTCGGCTTCGAAACGCTGAACCTGCTGGAAACGATCGGCGCGTTCATCCTGGCCAGCTCGTTCGCGGTGTTCCTATACAACATCTACAGGACCTGGCGGGGGCCGCGAAACGCCCCGGCCGATCCGTGGAACGGCGCCACGCTCGAGTGGTCCATCCCGTCGCCGCCGCAGGAGTGGAACTTCGCGGAGGTGCCGGTCGTGCACGGGCGCGATCCGCTATGGGAGGCCAAGCGCGAGCGGAGCGGCCCGCTGCCGGAGCCGGCCAGGGTCAGCGGGGAGGGCATCCACCTGCCCAACCCGTCCTACTGGCCCCTGGTCACCGCGCTGGGGCTCACCGCGATGATGGCCGGCGTGATGCTGATCCATCATCTTGGCCCGTGGGGCATTCTCGCCGGCGGCGCGATCATGCTCTTCGGCATATTCAACTGGGTGTTCGAACCGGCCGGGTGACCGGCGCCCCGATCCACGACTGACGATCCGTTCCCAGGAGCCGATCCTTGTCCGATCACGCGGCCCACGCAGCAGCGGCCCATCCCGACACCGCCACCGGCATCGACAGCCGGAAGCTGGCGATCTGGACCTTCATCGGTTCGGAGTGTCTGTTCTTCGCCACGCTGATCTCGAACTACCTGGTCCACAAGGAGACCTGGCTCACCGGGCCCGGCCCCTTTCCCCACGAGGCCTGGACCTCGCCGGCGGGCAAGGTGTTCGAGCCGATCATCGAGATCCCGCTGGTCACGCTGGGCACGGCGCTGCTGCTATTCAGCTCGCTGTTCGTCGTGCTGGCGCTGGCCAACGCGCAGCGGGGCAACCGGCGCGGCCTGCTCCTGTGGCTCGGGTGCACGCTGCTCTGCGGCCTGTTCTTCGTGGGCATGCAGGTGTACGAGTTCACCCACTTCGTGCACAAGGGGCTCACCCTCAAGACCAACCTGTTCGGCGGCAGCTTCTTCGTGCTGACCGGATTCCATGGCACGCACGTCTCCATCGGCGTCCTCTGGCTGTTCACCTTGTGGATCCTGGCGTGGCGAGGCAAGCTCACGGCTGACAAATCGCTCAACCTCGAGATCGCAGCCCTGTACTGGCACTTCGTCGACGTGGTCTGGGTCGTGATCTTCCCCGTCGTGTACCTGATCAAGTAAGAGGCCGCCGCATGGATGCCCACGCCAGCCCCGCCAGCGAGCACTCCCACCCCTCGGTGGGCGTGTACATCCGGATCGGCCTCGTGCTGTTCGTGCTCACGGCACTCGAGGTCGGGCTCTACGAGTTCACCTACGGCCACCATGCCGGGCCCGCGGGGCACGCGATCGAGCCGTTCTTCGTCCCTCTGCTGCTGCTGCTGTCTGCCGCCAAGTTCGCCCTGGTGGCCATGTTCTACATGCACCTCAAGCAGGACGAGCGGGTGCTCTCAGGGGTGTTCATCTTTCCGCTCATCATCGCCACGGTGCTCATCTTCGGGCTCATCGCGCTCGAGGCGTACCACTTCGCTTTCGCACGGTCGGGGTGACGCTGCTGCCGTTCGCGCCGCTCCTCGACGAGCGGCCGCGGCCGGCCGGGCCGTACGAGCTGGCCTGGTCGCTCCATCCCAGCGTTCTCCTGGGCACCGGCATTCTCGGTGCCCTCTACGTTTACGGGATCGGTCCGTGGCGCCGGGCGCGGGGCCTGCCCCCGGCGCCCGCCTGGCGCGTCGCCAGCTTCGCGCTGGCCTGCCTCATCCTGCTGATATCGCTGAACGGGCCGGTACACGATCTCAGCGATTACTATCTCTTCTCCGTCCACATGGCGCAGCACCTGCTGCTCACGCTGGTGTTTCCGCCGCTGTTCATCCTGGGGCTGCCCGGGTGGCTGATCGAGCCGCTGTTCCGGCCCGCGCCGGTCCGGCGCGTGGCCCGGGTGCTGACCCATCCCGTCGTGGCGGCGGGCGTCTTCACGCTCACCATCGCCGTGTGGCACCTCTCCCCGTACTACGACCTGATGATGCGCGACCACGACGTGCACATCATCACGCACCTCCTGTTCATGGCGACGGCCACGCTGATGTGGTGGCCCGTCCTGAGCCCGGTGCCGGAGATCCTGCCGCGGCTGGGCTATGGGCTGGGGATGCTGTACCTGTTTCTGGTGGGCATTCCGATGCAGATCATCGCGGCGCTCATCTCGCTGAGCCGGGACGATCTGTATCCCTGGTACGCGGCCGCCGCGCGGACCTGGGGCCTCTCGCCGCTCGACGACCAGCAGCTCGGCGGCCTCCTCATGTGGGTCCCCGCCAACCTCTACATGTTCCTGGTGATCGGAGTGCTGTTCTACCTGTGGGCTCAGGAGAACAAGTAGCCGCCGTCAGCGCCGTGCCGCGCTCACCGCAAGGCACGCCCACCCCGCCAGGAACGCCAGGCCTCCGAGCGGCGTGATCGCGCCGAGCCAGCGGACGCCCGAGAGCGCGAGCGCGTAGAGGCTCCCCGAGAAGAGCACCGTGCCCAGGAGAAAGAGCCAGCCCGCCCAG
>JAICJD010000135.1 GCA_025928645.1 Gemmatimonadales bacterium | reverse complement strand
GGGGAGCGGCTTGGCGAGGCTTGAAGGAAGACAGCGGAACGGATCGGGACCTGAAGTTGTACCGTTGAGCCTTGACCCGCTCCCGATCCGCCGCACATTAGACGGGACGTTCCCACCATGATTGCGGAGTTCCGATGCGCAACGGCGTTCCCAAGGAAACCGCCCCGGGCGAGCGGCGCGTCGCGCTAGAGCCCGAGACCAGCAAGAAGCTGAAGCAGGCCGGGTACGAGATCGCGGTCGAGCGCGGCGCCGGCGAGACCGCGGGGTACCCCGACGACGCCTACCGCGAGGTGGGGGTCGCGCTCGAGGCCGACCCCGCGGGGCTTCTCGCGGGCGCCGACATCCTGCTCAAGGTCGGGCCGCCCTCGATCGACGGAGGGCGTGACGAGGTGAGCTGGCTTCGTCCGGGGGCGATCTATCTCGGCTCCCTTATGCCGTTCCGGCACCTCCGCACCGTCCGGGCGCTCGCGGAGCGGCAGGTGACCGCCTTCGCCACCGACGCGATCCCGCGCACCACCCGCGCCCAGAGCATGGACACGCTCTCGTCCATGGCCAACATCAGCGGCTACAAGGGCGTGCTGCTCGCGGCCACGCAGCTCAACAAGTACTTCCCGATGTTCATGACCGCGGCCGGGATGGTACCGCCGGCCAAGGTGTTCGTGATCGGCGCCGGGGTGGCGGGCCTCCAGGCCATCGCCACGGCCAAGCGCCTCGGCGCCAACGTGACCGCGACCGACGTGCGGCCGGAAGTGAAGGAGCAGATCGAGAGCGTGGGCGGGAAGTACGTCGGCATCGAGCTCGCCGAGAGCGCCTCGGCGGGCGGCGGCTACGCCAAGGAGCTGTCCGACGAAGACAAGGCGCGGCAGCGGGAGATCCTCGCGGCCCAGATCGCGCAGTCGGACGTGGTCGTGACGACCGCGCTCATCGGCGGGGTGTTCGCGCCCAAGCTCGTGACCGCCGCGATGGTCGGAGCGATGCGGCCAGGCGCGGTGATCGTGGACCTGGGCGCCGACGGCGGCGGAAACTGCGAGGTCAGCCGTCCCGGCGAGACGGTGACGGTCGGCGGCGTCACCGTCCTGGCGCCGCTCAACGTTCCGTCGTCGATGCCGCTGCACGCGAGCCTGCTCTTCTCGCGGAACCTGACCGCTTTCCTGCAGGCGTTCACCAAGGACGGCGCCTTCCAGCTCGACCTGAACGACGACATCCAGCAGGGCGCGCTCATCACCCACGCCGGCGAAGTCCGCCACGCGCGCGCCCGCGAAGCCCTCGCCAAGGAGGCGACATGATCCAGACCGACGCGGCGGCGGCGGCGCCGCCCCCCGATATCTGGGGTCAGATCTTCGTGTTCGTGCTGGCCTCATTCATCGGGCTGGGTGTGATCCGGCGGGTGAGCCGGCTGCTCCATACCCCGCTCATGTCCATCACCAACGCGATCTCCGCCATCGCGATCGTCGGCTCGATCATCGTCACCGGGGCCGACTACCCCATCGGGATCCGGATCCTGGGCGCGGTCGCGCTGTTCGCCTCGATGACCAACATCGTCAGCGGGTTCCTCATCACCGACCGCATGCTCAAGATGTTCAAGACCGACACCAGGCCGCGCAGCGGCGGACATCCATGAGCCGCGATCTCGTCCAGCTCTCCTACATCATCGCGACGGGGCTGTTCGTCTTCGCGCTGCACTGGATGAACACGCCGGCCACGGCGCGGAAGGGCGTTTACGCGGGCGTCGCGGGCATGGTCCTCGCCATCGCCGCGACCTGGGCCGAGCCGGTGGTGGTCCACCACTGGTGGATCGTCGCCGCGCTGGCCGCGGGGGTCGTGGTCGGGGTCCCGCTCTCGCTCGTGCCGCTCACGGCGGTGCCCCAGCGGACCGCCCTGTCGCACGCGTTCGGCGGGCTCGCCGCCGGCCTCGTCGGCACGGCCAAATACTACCTCTGGTTCGGGGAGGGGCCGGCCAACCTCACCGCGTTCCGGATGGTGGCGATCATCGTGGAGATCATTCTGGGGTTCCTCACCTTCACCGGCAGCCTCATGGCGGCCGGCAAGCTCCAAGAGGTGAAGTTCATCCCCCAGCGCCCGGTGACGTACCCGCTCCAGAACGTGACCAACATCGGGCTGCTCGCGGTGGCCGCGGTCGTGGGGATCGCGCTGGTGCTGCATCCCACGGCATCGTGGGCGCCGCTCACCTTCCCGGTGATCATCGTCCTGGCCCTCGCGTTCGGCGTGCTGCTGATCATCCCGATCGGCGGCGCCGACATGCCGACCGTGATCGCGATCCTCAACGCCTACGCCGGACTCTCCGCCGTGGCGATGGGCTTCGTGCTCGACAACAAGCTGCTGATCACGGCGGGCGCGCTCGACGGGTCGAGCGGGCTCATCCTCGCCATCATCATGTGCAAGGCGATGAACCGGTCGTTCGTCAACGTCCTGTTCGGCGCTTTCGGGCAGGTGCAGCAGACCAAGGCGGCCGGCGAGGAGAAGGTCTACAAGGCGGAGAGCATCGAGGGGGCGGGGCAGGTGCTCGAGCAGGCCAATCTGGTGGTCGTCATCCCCGGCTACGGCATGGCGGTGGCCCAGGCGCAGCACAAGGTGCGCGAGCTGTACGACCAGCTCAAGAAGCGGGGCATTGCCGTCAAGTTCGCGATCCACCCCGTGGCGGGCCGAATGCCGGGGCACATGAACGTGCTGCTCGCGGAGGCGGACATTCCCTATACCGATCTGGTCGAGATGGACGAGATCAATCCGGACATGCCCCAGGTGGACGTGGCCCTGGTCGTCGGCGCCAATGACGTGGTAAACCCGGCGGCGCGCACCGAGAAGACGAGCCCCATCTACGGCATGCCGATCATCGACGCCGACCGGGCACGCACCGTGTTCGCGATCAAACGGAGCAAGAACCCCGGGTTCGCCGGCATCGACAACGAGCTCTACTTTTCGGACAAGACCTGGATGCTGTTCGGTGACGCAAAGAACGTGATCGGCGAGCTGGTGAAGCAGCTCTCGGGCGGGAGCGGGCTTCACTAGTCGCCTGGATCGACGCTCCGGGGCAGGCGCCGAGCACCAGATTCACCACGGAACCACGGAAAACACGGACAACCCACGGAAAACTGCTGGGGGTCAACGGCACACCAGCTGGGGTCCGTCCCGAACTGAAAAGCAACCACGGAGGGCACGGAGAACAGCCACGGAGGGCACGGAGGACTCCTGCGATTGAAAGCCGCCGGGACCCGGACAACATCGAATTGTTGGTGGTGGCCCCGTGGTGACTTCATCCTCAGGTCAGGACCCCAACAGGTGTGCCGTTGACCCCAGCAGTTTTCCGTGGCGGTTGTCCGTGGTTCCGTTGTGAATAGCGGTCGACCGAGCCCGACGCAGACGAGGAAGTAGCGAACCCAACTACCTAAACTCAAATAGTTCGGCTCTGCAGCCCGAAACGGGGCCGACTGCCAAACCAGCAGCCCCAACGATGCCGTGAGCGACCGCCTCGCCGACCCCCGTTGCACCCACGCAACTATGCCTCCTGACACGTTTTAGCCTAAGGTGTTGATTTTAGGCATCTTAGGCAATATATTGGCCCGTCTTAAATTCAGACGGTTTCAGGTTCCTTGCTCACATACGCGCGGGGACGGGAGTCCTGAAGGAGGCGAATAGCGTGACGATCAAGGCACGTGGCAAGCGTCGCCCGGTGCGACCGGCGCAAATCGCTCGTGCAATCGATGAAGGTCGCGAAAGCCTGGACCTGTACCTCGACGAGATCAGCCGGGTGCCCCTCCTCAACCGTGAGGAGGAGATGGAGCTCGCCCGCAAGGCGTTCAAGGGCAACGTGGCCGCCCAGGAAAAGCTGGCCCGCCACAACGTCCGCTTCGTTGTGTCCGTCGCCAAGAAGTTCCAGAACCGGGGCGTGCCGCTGGTCGACCTGATCGGCGAGGGTAACCTCGGCCTCATGACCGCGGCCCGGAAGTTCGATCCCGATCGAGGCGTCAAGTTCATTTCCTACGCGGTGTGGTGGATCCGTCAGGCGGTGCAGGCGGCCATCGCGCGGCACGGGCGCCCGGTGCGCGTGCCGCTCAACCGTACGGCCGACCTGAGCCGCCTCGGGCGTACCACCACGCTGCTCAAGGACAAGCTCGGCCGGATGCCCACCACCGAGGAGCTGGCCCGCGCCACCGGACTCACGGTCGAGGCCGTGCGCTCGCTCAGCGCGCTCAACTCGGAGGCGGTGCGGCTCGACCATCCCACCCGGGATGGCGAGGGCAACGAGCGCATCGAGCGGTTCACGAGTGGTGAGCAGGAAAGCACCGACATGAGCACCATGGCCAACAGCCAGACCCGCGACATCGAGGCGGCACTCGCCGCCCTGCCGCCGCGGGACGCCAAGGTGCTCCGCCTCTACTTCGGCCTCGATGACGGCAACAGTCGCACGCTCGAGGAGATCGGCCGCATGATGGGGGTCACGCGCGAACGGATTCGCCAGCTGCGCGACCGCGCCCTCCTTCGCCTCCGCGAGGGCGAGACCGGCGACCGGCTGCGGGACTTGGTGGCGTAACGGGCGGCCGGGCGGTCAGGCCAGCGGGCGGTCAGGCGGGTCGGCGCGTCAGGTGAGTAAAGCAGAGAAGCCCCGGGATCATCCCGGGGCTTCTTTTTTGGGTCAACTCGTCTTTTCGCCGGCTCGTCGATGGGTAACGTCTCTCTCTGACCGTCCGACCGCCTGACCGTCCACCTGACCGCCCGCTGGCCTGACCGCCCGGCCGCCGCTTCTCCTGCCCCTCACGCCCGCAAAAACTGCCTCAACACCCTCTGCAAGATCCCACCGTGCCGGTAGTACTCGAGCTCCACCGCCGAGTTGAGCCGCACGACGGCGGGGAACACGGTCTCTTTCCCGCGGTCATCGCGGGCGGTGACCGTGACCGTGCCGCCGGGTGCGAGGCCCTCGGCGATGCCGGCAATATCGATGGTCTCGGTTCCCGTGAGGCCCAGCGACGCGCGGTCGGTGCCCGGCTGGTAGGCCAGCGGCAGCACGCCCATCCCGACCAAGTTGCTCCGGTGGATGCGCTCGTAACTCTCCGCGATAACCGCCCGGACGCCGAGCAGGGCCGGTCCCTTGGCCGCCCAGTCCCGGCTCGAGCCGGTGCCGTACTCCTTGCCGGTCAGGATGACGAGCGGCGTCCCGGCCTGCTGATAGCGCATGGCGGCGTCGTAGATCGAGACCACCTCGCCCGTGGGGAAGTGCAGGGTCCAGTTCCCCTCCTTGCCGGGCACCAGCGCGTTGGCGATGCGCACGTTGCCGAACGTGCCGCGCATCATCACCTCGTGGTTGCCGCGGCGCGAGCCAAAGGTGTTCCAGTCTGGCTGTTCGACCCCGTGCTCCTTGAGGTACCGCGCGGCAGGGCCGTTCTTGGGGATGGAGCCCGCGGGGCTGATGTGATCGGTGGTCACCGAGTCGCCCAGGACGGCGAGCACCCGGGCGCCGATGATGTTCCTGAGGCGCGGCGGCTCGGCCGGGAGATCGGTGAAGAAAGGCGGCTCCTGCACGTAGGTCGATCGGGCGTCCCAGGCGTAGCGGCTTCCCTCGGGCACCTCGAGCCCGCGCCAGGTCTCGTCGCCCTCGAACACGGCGCCGTAGCGCTTGGTGAAGAGTCGGGGTTTGAGGGCGTCCGCCATGGTGTCCCGGATCTCGGCCGGCGTGGGCCAGATGTCGCGCAGGAACACGGGCTTGCCGTCCGAGCCGGTGCCCAGCGGCTCGCGGGTCAGGTCGATGTCGACCCGGCCGGCCAGTGCAAAGGCCACCACGAGCATGGGCGAGGCCAGGTAGTTCGCCCGCACCTGCGGGTGTACCCGCGCCTCGAAGTTCCGGTTGCCGCTCAGGACCGCCGCCGTCACCAGCGAGTGGTCGTCGATCAGGCCGGCGATCACGTCCGGCAGCGGACCGCTGTTGCCGATGCAGGTGGTGCAGCCGTATCCCACGGTCTGGAAGCTCAGCCGGTCGAGGTACGTCTGGAGCCCCGATCCGTCGAGGTAGTCCGTGACGACGCGAGAGCCGGGCGCGAGACTGGTCTTGACCCACGGCTTGGTCGTGAGACCACGCTCGACGGCCTTCTGGGCGACGAGCCCGGCGCCGATCATCACCGACGGGTTCGAGGTGTTGGTGCAACTCGTGATCGCGGCGATCACGACCGACCCGTCGTGCAGGGTGATATCGGCGCCTTCGAGCTGGCCGCGCACGATGGGCGGCGCGTCCGGATCCGCCGCCGCGACGGCGGCGGTGGTCTCCTCCGCGCCGCGGTCGCCGATGGTGACGTTCGCGCCGCCCTCGCCGACCCAGCGCGAATACGCACTCTGCGCCAGTTCCTTCCGCGCCGCAGGCACGCTCGGCCCCATGAGGCTCGGCAGGCTCACGATGAAGTTCCGCTTGAGCTGCGCCAGCGGCACCAGGTCCTGCGGGCGCTTGGGGCCGGCGAGGCTCGGCGTCACCGTGCCGAGCTCGAGCTCCAGGGTCGTGCTGAACTGGGGGTCGGGGGTCGCGTCGGTGCGGAAGAGACCCTGCTCCTTGGTGTAGCGCTCCACCCGCTCGCACACGGCCCGCTCCCGGCCGGTGCGCTCGAGGTAACGGACGGTCTCGGCGTCCACCGGGAAGAAGCCCATCGTCGCGCCGTACTCGGGCGCCATGTTCGCGATCGTGGCCCGATCGGCGAGGCCGAGGGCGCTGAGGCCCGGGCCATAGAACTCCACGAACTTGTCCACCACCCCCTTCTTCCGCAGCATCTGCGTCACCGTCAGCACCAGGTCGGTCGCGGTGGTGCCGAGCGGCAGCTCGCCGACCAGCTTCATGCCGACGACCTCCGGCAGGAGCATGAAGTAGGGCTGTCCCAGCATGACCGCCTCGGCCTCGATGCCGCCCACGCCCCAGCCGAGCACGCCGAGGCCGTTGATCATCGTGGTGTGGGAGTCGGTGCCGACGAGCGTGTCGGGGTACGCCGTCAACTCGCCGAACTGCGGGCGGAGCTGCACCACCGGTGCCAGGTACTCGAGGTTCACCTGGTGCACGATGCCGGTGCCGGGCGGCACCACGCGGAAGTTCCGGAACGCACGCTGGGCGAACTTGAGCAGCTGGTAGCGCTCGCGGTTGCGGTCGAACTCGAGCTCCACGTTGAGCCGGAGCGAGCGGTCGGAGCCGTAGGAATCGACCTGAACCGAGTGATCGATCACCAGATCGCACGGCACGACCGGGTTGATCCGATCGGGGTCGCCCTTCATGCGCGCCATGGCGTCGCGCATCGCGGCGAGATCCACGACGCAGGGCACGCCGGTGAAATCCTGGAGGACGACTCGCGCCGGCATGAACGGCACCTCGCTCCGTCCCGCCTTGCTCGGCGTCCAGCCCGCCAGGTCGCGCACGTGCGCCTCGGTGACGAAGCCGCGGCCCGCGTGGCGCAGCGCGTTCTCGAGCAGCACCCGGATCGAGAACGGCAGGCGGTCGAGGTCCGCGATCCCCTGCCTGGCGAGCTCCGGCAGCCGGTAGACGGTCGCGCTCTCGCCGCCGAGTTGGAGTGAAGTGCGGGCACCGAAGGGATTGGTCGCGTTGGTCATCATGTCCGGACGGTTATAGTCAAGGGCAATATAGTATCCATGCCCGCATCCATCTCGCCGTCAGGAGGTCCGCCCGTGTCGCTGCCGGTTCCCTACGCCATCACCCGGCGCGAAGACGGCGTCCTGATCGAATGGGAGGAGGGAGGCCACGTCGCGCTCTATCCGGCGCGTCAGCTTCGGCTCACCTGCGCCTGTGCCGAGTGCGTGGACGAAATGTCGGGGCGCGGGCTGCTGGAGTCGGCGGCGGTACCGCCGGACGTGCGGCCGGTCTCGCTCGAGCTGGTGGGCACCTACGGGCTCCGCGTCCGCTGGAGCGACGGGCACGGCACGGGCATCTACACCTTCGAGCGGCTCCGGGCCGTCTGCCCGTGTGACCGATGCGGGGCCGAACGATCGGGGGAACCGGCCTGAGCGTCGCGCCACCCGTGACCCGCGACACATCCCGACGGCCTCCGGGTGCGCACCGTGCACCCGAGGGGCGGTTCACCCAGTCGGGAGATGCCATGGACGTGCGAGAACATTCGGCCATTCGCGAGGGAACGGTCACCGGAGTGATCGGCGCGGTCGTCCTGGCCGTGTGGTACTTCATCACGGACACGGCGGCCGGAGCGCCGCTGCACACGCCCAACGTGCTCGGCAGGATGCTGTTCGGGGACGGGCTCCGGCCGCCCGTCGGGCGGATCGACGCCGCGGCCGTGCTCGGATACACCGTGGTCCATTTCGCCGTGTTCGTGCTGATCGGCATGGGGCTCGCGCTGCTGGTCCACCTCGCGACCCGCGACACGTCGCTCCGAATGGGCGTCTGGATCGGACTCCTCGTCGCCTTCGGAGTCTTCGCGGGCCTCGTCTACATGCTCGGCCTCGCCTCGGGCGAGCGGATCGCCCCATGGCCCGTAATCGCGGGCAGCCTGCTGGCCGTCCTCGGCATGGCCGGGTATCTCTGGCGCGGCCATCCGCGGCTCTCGCGCTCCTTCGAGGAGCAGCCGTTGGGCTCCGAGGTGCCTCCGCCGCCCCACCCGCCCGAGCGTCCCCGCGCGGCCTGACCCCCTGGGGAGCAGGCCGCGACGATCCCTTGCGCCGGGCCGCAAAAGGTTCCACTGTCCAGATACGCCACTCATCTGGCGGTGCCCGCGGCTCCGGGCCCGCGGGGCGCCGGGACGGGATCCCCGGCACGGCGGACAGCCCGCCCGGGCTTCGAGGCTCGCATGCCCGAGAGAACGCATTCGGCGCTCGGTGAGGGCACCGACGTCGGCCTGATCGGCGGGGCCGTGATCGCCGTGTGGTTCCTGCTGCTGGATACGATCGCCGGCCACCCCTTCCAGACGCCCAGCCTCCTGGGCCAGGTCGTGCTCTTCGGCGATCGTACCCCCGACACTCACCTGGCCTTCGGCGCCATTCTGTTCTATACCGCCTTCCACTTCATCGTCTTCGCCCTGATCGGGGTCGGGCTGGTCGCCCTGGTGCACTGGGGCACGGAGAACTCCGTGGTGCGCTACGCGCTGCTCCCCGTGTTTCTCGGGTTCGAGGTGCTGTTCTACGGCCTGCTCGAGATGCTGTCGGAGCGCACGCACGAGCTGTTCCCGTTCTGGGCCGTGATCTCCGCGAACACCCTGGCGGCGGTGGTGATGGCGTACTACGTGTGGCGCCGCCATCCGGCGTTCCAGGAGTCGGTGCGCAACACGCCGCTGGGCGACGCGCCGCTGCACTGACGGGGCCCAGGATGGAGACCCGGAGGCGCGTTTCATCGCGAGCGGGGCCTTTCATCGAGAGCGGCGCCTTTCATCCCGAGCGAAGCGAGGGACCTTGCCCGCCTGTCTCGGACCTTGGGTTGTTCCGGGGAACGGCACGGAAGGTCCCTCGCTCCGCTCGGGATGAAAAGAGCTGCGCTCGGGATAAAGGAGCTCCGCTCGGCATGAAGCGCGCCGCTGCCGCGTCCCCCCGCCTCACGTTTCCTCCCCGACGGATATAGCTTCCCACTCCACCCTTTCGGCCGGAACTCGTGCGTCGCTGCTCGCGCTCACTCGGGGTCGCTCTCCTCTCGCTCGCCATCCAGGTCTCCATCGCACGGGCCCAGCTCGAGCCGCCCTCGACCGGCGGGCTGGTGACGCTCGATCACGAGCTGCGCATGCTGGGCCACGACAAGCGCGTCCTCATGATCGGCGCCCATCCCGACGACGAGGACACCGAGCTCCTGACCGTGCTGGTGCGGGGCATGGGCGCGGAGGCTGCGTACCTGTCGCTCAACCGGGGCGAGGGCGGGCAGAACCTGATCGGCCCCGAGCTGGGCGAGGCCCTGGGCCTCGTGCGTACGGAGGAGCTGCTCGCGGCGCGGCGGCTCGACGGCGCCCGGCAGTACTTCACCCGGGCCTACGACTTCGGCTTCTCGAAGACGCTGGACGAGACCTGGCAGCACTGGCCGCGCGACACGATCCTCAAGGACGTGGTGCGGATCATCCGCCGGTTCCGGCCGCAGATCGTGGTGTCGGTCTTCAGCGGCACGCCGATCGACGGCCACGGCCAGCACCAGGCCGCGGGATGGGCCGCCATGGAGGCCTTCCGCGCGGCGGGCGACTCG
>JAICJD010000230.1 GCA_025928645.1 Gemmatimonadales bacterium | reverse complement strand
TTCCACGTGACCGTACAGCATGGTGCAGTTGGTCGGGATGCCGAGCTCGTGCGCCGTGCGGTGCACCCGGATCCACTCCTGGCCGGTGAGCTTCCGCTCCGCGATCGTCGCCCGGACCGCCGTGCTGAACACCTCGGCGCCCCCGCCCGGCAGGCTGGTCAGGCCGGCTTCCTTGAGCGCGATCAACACCTCCCGCTCGCCGGTGCGCTCGATGCGCGCCAGGTGGGCGATCTCGACCGCGGTCAGCGCCTTGATGTGGATATCGGGGTGGCGCTCCTTGAGCCCACGGAGCATGTCGGTGTAGTAGCTCAGGCGCAGCTTCGGATGAAGCCCCCCGACGATGTGGAACTCGCGGGTAGGCATGCCTTGCGCCTGGGCGGCCTCGTGAAACACCTCCTCGAGGGAGCGAGTATAGGCGCCCTCCTCCCTGGGCATCCGCGCGAACGAGCAGAACACGCAGGTGTTTCGAAGAATGCAGACGTTGGTCGGATTGATGTGCTGGTTGGCCGAAAACAGCACGCGATCGCCGTTGAGGCGCGCGTTGGAATAGTCGGCGAGCCGGCCGAGACCCAAGAGATCCGCGGTCGCGTACAGCGCGACGCCATCGGCAGCGTCGAGCCTCACGCCGCCGAGCACCTTCTCGGCGACCGGCTCGAGCGCGGGATCCTTGAGCTGGAAGGCGGCGATGCCGTCGGGCATGCTATCTCCTTGGGAGAGCGCGGCTAAGACTCCGCAAATCTAGCGGTGCCGCCGGGGGGTGGGCCAGCGCTGCGTCGGGCCTGGCTCAGAGGGTCGTTGAGGTAAGGCGGTAAGATCAGAATTCTCCATTCTGGTGAACCCTCGATAATTCTCGCTCCCGACCCACGCCGCCAACTCTTAGGTTCCTCACGACCCTCGCTTCCGGCTCTACCCTCGCCCTCGGACTCTTGCCGGTCTCGAAAGCATCCGCAGCATCCGCCGGTCGTAAAGCCGGCCGTCTTGCCGCCAAACGTTTTGTTGGGGACGCGGCCGCCGTGGCCGCCCTCGCCAACGCCCCGTTGAGGTGCATTTGAAATACGTTGGATATGCCGACGGCCGGCGTGGCATTTGAGGCGGCGCTTTCCGCGGCCGTTTGACCGCGTTTGCCTGTGTTGGCTCGCAGCTTGGAAGGCGCCTGCGGCATTGGGTTTATCCACAGCAGTCCACACCAGCCGCCGACGGCGTTTTGTTTGCGCACATCTATCAACAAACGCTTGCAGTCCAACGCGGGAGGGGTAGATTGGAAGCTGAAGCCTTCCGGAGGGGTCTCGTGGGATCCGAACCCGACTACTCCCGGGCCGCGCTCGCCCGGTTCATCGAGTTCGTCGTTGCGAAGGGCCTGGTGCATCCGGCTACGGCCCAGGGCTGGCGGGTGGCCACGGCCAAGGTGCTCGAGGAGCTGCCCGCCGACCAGGACGAGGACGTTCGGCGGATCGACGTGCCGGCCACCTTCAAGGCGTTTCTCAACCGCTATCCCGGCCGACTCTCCCCCGCCTCGGTGGGCGAGTACCGGAGACGGGTGGGCCGCGCGATCGAGGAGTTCGTCCGCTGGATGGAGGATCCCGGCAGCTACGCCTTCCGGCCCCCCGGCCGGACGCCCAGGGCGGACGCCCGCCGCCGGTTGGAGGTCGCCGCGCCCGCCCCGGCGTCCGAGCGGCAGCGAGCCACGACGGCCCCCGCCTCGGCGCAAACCGCGGGCGAGGACATCACGTTCGAATACCCGTTGCGGCCCGACCTGTCGGCGGAGGTCAAGGTGCCGCGGGACCTGACGGTCGAGGAGGCGCGGCGGATGGGAGCGTTCCTAGTGACGCTCGCCGTCGACTTCAAGCCCGCCGGCGCCGAACGCTGATCACCGGCCCGCTCGGGCGTCGCTCCCCTACTCGCCGAGGAACTGGGCCACGGGCGAGAGGCTGTCGACGTGGTCGCCCACGATCTTGAGGCCGGCGATGATGGGCACGGCCAGAAACGCTCCCGGCACTCCCCACAGGTAGTACCAGAACAGCACGCCCACGAAGACCGCCACCGGATTGAGCCGAAGCCGGCGTCCGTAGGCGACCGGACTCACCAGATTGTTCTGCAGCGTCGTGATGGCGAGGTAGACGGCGGCCGGCAGCACCGCACGGCCGACGCTGTCGTACGTCGCCAATCCGACCAGCGTGAGCAGGATGAGCATCGATGCGCCGCCCAGATACGGAATGAACTCGAAGAAGAAGGTGAGCACCCCCCAGAGCACCGGATTCGGGACGTGCAGCAGCGCCAGGGCGAGGCCGACCAACGCGCCCTGTCCGAGGTTGATCAAGGCCGTGGCGATCAGGTAGCGCGACACCGCTTCTTCGGTCTCGTGGGCGATCTCGACGGCCTCGCGCTTCTCGCGGCGCAGCGGGAGCACGTGGAGCAGCTTGTTGAGGAAGGCGTCGCCCGAGGCGAGGAGCAGAAACGTCAGCAGGACCACCTCGACGATGCCGGCGAGCACCGCGGTCGTCGTGCCGAAGACGCGGGCGGCCACCGCGGCGACCCCGGAGCCGCCGGGGGCGGCTGGGACCGCCGGGGCGCCGCCCTCCGCCTCGCGGGCAGCGCCCGTGTCGCCGCTCGGCCGGCCCTCGCCTCGCGCCGGCGATGCGCCGGGTTTCGTGGCCGACCCGCCAGACGCGCGCTCCCCGCTCATCCCGCGCTCGAGCCGTTCCGCGGCGCTGGTGATGCTCTGGAGCGGCCGCCGAAGCGACTGCAGCCGTTCCTGCGCCTTCCCGAAGGTGGCCGGCGCCTCGGCGATCCACTCGCGCACCGGTCCGGCGAGCGACGAGACGCCGATGCCCAGCGCTCCGAGCAGCACGATCATGACGACGGTGCTCCCGACCGGCGCCGAGAGGCCGGCCCGCTCGCACCGCCGGACCAGGGGCCGGAGCAGTGACGTGAACAGTGCGGCGAGGGCGATCGGGATCAGCAGCTCGCGCCCCACGTAGAGCGCGGCGATCGCGGCGAGGGTCGCCAGAACGACGATGCCGGCCGAGCGCGTGGGCCGCGCGTCGGCCGGCATGGGGGCCTGCTCGGGGGTCATGGCTGGCCTACGCTTCCCACCTCGTGACCGCGAGCGTGACGTTGTGTCCGCCGAACCCGAACGAGTTCGAGAGAGCCACATCCACCCGGCGCTCGACCTTCCGGTTGGGCGCGCAGTCGAGGTCGCAGCGCGGATCCGGAGTGAACTGGTTGATGGTCGGCGGGATCGTGCCGCAGGTGGCCGCGAGCAGCGAGACGCCGAACTCCAGCGCGCCCGCCCCGCCGAGAAGGTGTCCGGTCATGGACTTGGTGGAGCCGAACACGAGCTTCCGCGCCTGGTCGCCGAACACCGCCTTCACCGCCTCGGTCTCGGCCACGTCGCCCTGTTCGGTCGAGGTACCGTGGGCGTTGATGTAGCCCACGTCACCAGGGTCGATGCGGCCATCGGCCAGGCAGGCCCGCATGGCCCGCTGCGCCCCCTCGCCATGCTCGGCGGGCGAGGTGATGTGGAACGCGTCGGCGCTGAGCCCGTAGCCGAGGATCTCGCCCAGGATGCGCGCCCCCCGCCGCTCGGCGTGCGCCAGGCTCTCGAGCACCACGATCGCGCCGCCGTCGCCCAGCACGAATCCGTCACGGTCGAGGTCGAACGGCCGGCTCGCCGTCGCGGGCGAGTCGTTCCGGGTTGAGAGCGCCTTCATGTTGGCGAACGCCGCCACCGTAAGCCCGGTGATGGCGGCTTCCGATCCCCCCGTCACCATGGCGTCGGCCACGCCGTTCCGAATCATGTGGAACGAATCGCCGATGGCGTGCGCGGAGGAGGCGCAGGCCGACACCGTGGCGTAGTTCGGGCCGCGGAGTCCGTAGCGGATGCTGACCAGGCCCGCCGCGA
>JAICJD010000231.1 GCA_025928645.1 Gemmatimonadales bacterium | reverse complement strand
CGGCGGGCCGCGGGACCGCACGGCCTCCCCGCGTCCGCGGGGCCCGCGTTAGCTTCCCCGGCACCTGCACCAGAGGAGCGACCGATGATCGCCCGCCAATGGCACGGCCGTGTGCGCGCAGCCGACGCGGACCGCTACTACGACTACCTCCTCCGGACCGGGCTCAGCGACTACCGAAACACGCCGGGCAATCGCGGCGTACAGGTGTTTCGCCGGCGCGACGAGGACGTCGTCCACTACCTCCTCACCACCCTGTGGGACTCGTGGGACAGCATCCGCGCCTTCGCCGGCGACGACGTGACCCGGGCCCGGTACTACCCGGAGGATACACGGTTTCTGCTGGAGCTCGAGCCGACCGTGACGCACTTCGACGTGCTGGACGTGCCCGAGGGCGGAGGCGCCCACTCCTGAGCGCCGGCCCGCACCACCTCTTCGCCCCCGATCGGAGACCGCTATGCGACCATCAGCCTGGCTCGGCCTGCTCTGTGTGTGCGCGCTCCCGACCGCGCCGGCGTCGGCCCGCGCACAGACGGGCCTGTCGCCCGACGCGCTGGCCGACTGGCAGCGCAACCGGACGACCGTGCTCGCCTACATCGACGCGATGCCCGATTCGGCCACCGGGTACCACCCGACGCCGGGCGTCCGGACCCTGGCTCAGCAGTTCGATCACATCGTCTCGACCAACCTGGACGTGGCGGCGGTCGCGCTGCGCGGACTCAAGGCGGCGCCCGCCCTGGGCGACAGCGCCGTCTACCTGCACGACAAGGCGGCGCTCCGGCGCTATGCCGACACCACCTATGGATACCTGCTGGCCGCGATGCGTCAGGCAAGCCCGGCCCGGCTTCGGCAGCCCGTCGCGATGTACGGACAGCCGCCGCAGCCGGTGGCGCGGTTGGTCCAGCTCTCGTTCGAGCACTCGGTCTGGACGCTGGGCCAGGTTGTCCCGTACCTCCGGCTCAACGGCGTGACCCCGCCGGAGTACAAGATGCCCTTCTAGCGGGCAGCCGGTTGCGTCATCACGCTACGCGGGCGGCACCGCGTCCGAGCCCCGGTGCCGCCAGCGCTCCATGCGCGCCTTGTCGGCGTCCTTCCGCTGCTGGTCTCGCCACTTCTGGTAGCTCTTCCACTCAGTCTTGTCGAGCATGCCCTTGAGCTCGTCGTCGAACGCCGCCTGCCGACGCGCCAGCTCGTCGTTGAGCGGGACGAAAACGCACGGCGGTGCCGCCGCCGCCGCGATCGCCTATGTTTCGCCCTGTCTGTACGCGCTTTCCCCACGACTGCGGCCGTAACCATGGACGACAACCACTACTATCACGCGCCCGACCTGGCGCGCTTCGCGGAGGTCGGGCGGGGCGCGCCGGAGCTCTGGGACAAGTTCCTCGCCTGGTACAGCGCGGTCTTCAAGGAGGGCGCGCTCAGCGCCCGCGAGAAGGCGCTCATCGCGCTCGCGGTGAGCCACGCGGTCCAGTGTCCCTACTGCATCGACGCCTACACCACGGCCGCGCTCGAGCAGGGCTCGAACGAGGAGCAGATGACCGAGGCGGTGCACGTGGCCGCCGCCATCCGCGGCGGCGCGTCGCTGGTGCACGGCGTCCAGATGCGGAACCATCTCGAGCGCCTCGGCATGTAGATGCGCGTCCTCCCGACGCTTCAGAAGCAGCGGCACCCGCTCGCGAGCGGCGCGTCGCAGCGCCGCCGCCTGGCGGAGCTGCCGCTCGCCCGAAGCTTCGAGGCCTCGCTCGAGGCCGCCGGGCTCTTCCCGCTCACGGCCACCGGCATCGAGGTGCTGCAGGTCAACGTCGGGCGGAAGTGCAACCAGACCTGCCGGCACTGCCACGTGGACGCGGGCCCCGACCGCACCGAGAGCATGTCGGCCGAGGTGGCCGACGCCTGCCTCCGCGTGCTCGCGGCCACGACGATTCCCACCCTCGACATCACCGGAGGCGCGCCCGAGCTCCATCCCGAGTTCCGCCGGCTCGTGACCACGGCGGCGGCGCTCGGGAGGCGGGTGATCGACCGTTGCAACCTGACCATCACGCGGCTGCCGAACTACCGCTGGATCCCGCCCTTTCTCGCCGAGCATCGGGTCGAGGTGACCGCGTCGCTCCCGTACTATCAGCCGCGCCAGACCGACAGGCAGCGGGGCGACGGCGTCTTCGAGGAGTCGATCGCCGCGCTGCGCGAGCTCAACGCGTTGGGCTACGGCCGGCCGGGCAGCGGGCTGGTGCTCAACCTGGTCACCAATCCGGTCGGCGCATTTCTCCCGCCGGACCAGCAGGCCGCGGAGCGCGACTGGAAGCGCGAGCTCGAGCGCCGGCACGGAATCGTGTTCGACCGCCTGTTCACCCTCACCAACATGCCGATCAGCCGGTTCCTCCAGCATCTGGAGGAGAAGGGACAGGCCGGCGAGTACCTTGCGCGGCTGGCCGCGCGGTTCAACCCGGCCGCGGCGGCCGGGGTCATGTGCCGCACCACGCTCTCGGTGGGGTGGGACGGCTCGCTGTACGATTGCGACTTCAACCAGATGCTCGACCTGCCCCTGGGCGACGGCATCCCGCGGAGCATCCTCGACTTCGATCCCGCGCGCCTCGAGCGGCGGACGATCGCGCTGGGCCCGCACTGCTTCGGCTGCACGGCCGGGGCCGGGTCAAGCTGCGGGGGGGCGGTCGCATGATTACATTCTCGACATGAGCACGACCCTCCAGCCTGCCACGCAGGCCAAGACAGCGGGAGCCGGCATGCCGGTCATCTGGCTCGACGGCAAGTGGTACGACCGTGAAACCGCCACGGTCTCGGTGTACGATCACGGACTCCTCTACGGCGACGGCGTGTTCGAGGGGGTTCGCATCTACGGCGGGAAGACCTTCCGTCTGCAGGAGCACCTCGAGCGCCTGTACGATTCCGCCAAGGCGATCCTCATGACGGTGCCCATGCCGCGCGACGAGATGGCCGCGGTCACCGAGGAAGGCGTCCGCCGGTCGGGCATCACGGAGGGCTACATCCGCCACATCGTCACCCGCGGCGTCGGCGATCTGGGCCTCGACCCGCGCAAGTGCCCGAAGCCCACGATCATCATCATCGTGGACACGATCAAGCTGTGGCCGGAGGAAGTGTACGAGGCCGGCCTCAAGGTCGTGACCGCCGGCACGCCGATCCCGCAGCGCGAGTCGCTCTCGCCGCGGGTCAAGTCGCTCAACTATATGGCGCACATCCTCGCCAAGATCGAGGGCGCGCAGGCCGGCGCGGACGAGGTGCTCATGCTCGACAGCGCCGGCAGCGTGGCCGAGGGCTCGGGCCAGAACCTGTTCATCGTCAGGGACGGCATCATCTCGACCCCGGCGGTGTACGCGGGCATCCTCAAGGGCGTGACGCGGGACGTGGTGATCGCGCTGGCGCGGGGCGCCGGCTACGAGGTGCGCGAGACCATGCTCAACCGCTACGACGTCTACACCGCGGACGAGGCGTTCTTCACCGGCACCGCATCGGAAGTCGTCGCCATCCGGCAGGTGGACGGCCGGATCATCGGCGCCGGCAAGTCGGGTCAAGTGACCCGCGACCTCCGCGCCCGCTTCCAGGCCCTGGTCCGGAGCTGACCGTCGTCCTGTCGGTCGTCATCCCGACGCTCGACGAAGCCACGACCCTGCCGCGGCTCCTCACGGACCTCGCCGCGCTCACCATCCCCCACGACATCATCGTCGCCGACGGCGGCTCCTCGGACGGCACGTCCGAGCTGGCCGCCGCGCGCGGCGCGCGCGTCGTCCGCGCGCCGCCGGGCCGCGGACGCCAGCTCGCGGCCGGCGTGGCCGCGTCCAGCGCCGAGTGGCT
>JAICJD010000186.1 GCA_025928645.1 Gemmatimonadales bacterium | reverse complement strand
TGGGTCCCATCACCCACCTCGCGAGGGTTCGTGTACAAGACCAAGCCGTGCTTTCCCTGCGTCATGCCGTCCGACGCCCGCCTCAACGTGCTGGCCCTGAACGCGTCACTCAAGCACGACCCCGATCTCTCCAACACCGGGGAGCTGGCGTCGCTGGTGCTCGACGAGATCCGCGCGCTCGCCCCGGTCGACGCCACGGTGGTCCGCCTGTCGGATGCGACGCTTCCGGTGGGGTTGCGGTTTCAGGAGGCGCCGGAGGACGACTGGCCGGGCCTGGTGACCCGGATCAAGGCCGCGGACATCGTGCTCTTCTGCACACCGATCTGGTGGGGCGGGCGGTCCAGCCTCATGCAGCGCGTGATCGAGCGGCTCGACGCGCTGGACGAGGAGTACAGCGCCAGCGGCCGCAGCGCGATCAAGGGCAAGGTCGCCGGCATCGTGATCACCGGCAGCGAGGATGGTGCGCTCAGTGTCATGGGCAGCATCATGATGGTGCTGAGCTGGATGGGCTTCACGCTGCCGCCCGAGTGCACCGCATACTGGGTGGGCGAGGTGGGCCAGCCCACCTCCCAAGATACCGACAAGCGCCGGAAGAACATGGCCACGATGCACATGGCGAAGAATCTGGCGCAGAACCTGGTCTACCACTCGAGGCTGCTGAAGGCGCACCCGCAGGTGCCGACGGGCGGCAAGGCGACCTGCTGTGCGATGCATGCGGGGCTCGACGCGCCCGGCGGCCGGTAGCCGAGTCGCTTGCGGACCTGCACCTTATGACCATCTCTCATTGAGGAAGCCATCTGACGCTCGAGTCCTCCCCCCTCGCTGCGGCTCTCGCCGACCGCTACCGGATCGAGCGCGAGCTGGGCCAGGGCGGCATGGCCACCGTCTACCTGGCCCACGACCTCAAGCACGACCGTCAGGTCGCCGTGAAGGTCCTCCGCCCCGAGCTCGGTGCCCTGCTCGGCGCCGAGCGCTTCCTCGCCGAGATCCGGATCACCGCCGGGCTCGACCACCCCCACATCCTCACCCTGATCGACTCGGGCGATGCCGATGGGCGGCTCTACTACGTACTGCCCTTCATCCGCGGCGAGTCGCTGCGCGACAAGCTGGTTCGTGAACAGCAGCTCGGGATCGAAGAGGCGCTCACCATCACCCGCCAGATCGCCGGCGCGCTCGACCATGCCCACCGGAAGGGCGTCATCCACCGCGACATCAAACCGGAAAACATCCTGCTGCACGAGGGCGAGGCGATGCTGGCCGACTTCGGCATCGCCCTCGCCGTGAAGGAGGCCGGCGGCACCCGGCTCACCGAGACCGGCCTCTCCCTCGGTACCCCGCAGTACATGAGTCCCGAGCAGGCCACCGGCGATCGGCAGCTCACGCCCCGCAGCGACGTCTACTCGCTGGCCGCGGTGTGCTACGAGATGCTGGCCGGCGAGCCGCCGGTGACCGGCCCCAACGCGCGGGCCATGGTCGCGAAGCTCATGACCGAACGGCCGGTAAGCCTCAGGGTGGTGCGGGACACCGTGCCCGAGGCCGTGGACCGCGCGGTTCAGCAGGCCCTGGCGAAGGTCCCGGCCGATCGGTTCGCGAGCGCCGGCGAGTTCGCGCGCGCGCTGGAAGAGGCCCGCACTGCCGGCCTGCCCACGTCCGCGGTACGGCCACCGCCGGCTCGGGAGCGACGCCGGCGCCCGATCCTGATCGGCGCCGCCGTGGCGGCCGTCATCGTGATTGCCTTGGCACTGACCCGTGCCTGGCGACCCGGCCCGGCGCCGCTGCCGGTCATCGGCCGCACCACGCAGGTGACCCGCGAGGCCGGACTCGAGGTGGATCCGGCACTCTCGCCCGACGGGCGGACCCTCGCGTACGCGGCCGGCCCGCCCAGCGCGATGCAGATCTACGTGCGCCAGCTCAGTGGCGGGCGTCCCGTCGCGCTGACCGGCGATACGGCCGCCAACTTCCGCTGGCCCCGCTGGTCTCCCGACGGTTCGCGCCTCGCCTACCAGGCCGATGACGGCATCTACGTCGTTCCCGCGCTCGGCGGGGCGGCGCGCCGGCTGATCCATGTCGAGCTCGGGACCCTGCCGCACGGCATCGAGTCGGCCACACCGCTCACCGGCTTCGACTGGTCACCCGATGGAACGCGGATCGCCACCAGCCGCGGCTTCGCCGGAGAAGGCCTCACCCTCACCACCGTCGCCACCGGCGACACGATGCATCTGGCGGCGCCGTTCGCCCCTTCCAGCCCCGTCTGGTCGCCCGACGGCCGAAGCATCGCGCTCGTCGGCGGGAATCCGCCGTTCACCTTCGGCACCGGATACTTCGCCAACGCCGGTGCCAGCGGGATCTGGATCGTGCGTCTCGACGGGTCCAGCCCGACCCGAATCGCGGCCGACCAGGGGCTCAACATCAGCCCACAGTGGAGCGCCGACGGCCGCGCCCTCTTCTGGGTGTCGGATCGAGACGGGAGCCGCGATGTCTATCGGCAGCGGATCCGGCCCGACGGCACTGCAGAGGGACCGGTCCAGCGCCTCACCACCGGCACCGATGCGCAGGGACTGAGTCTGGCGCGCAGCGGCGACCGCATGGCGTACGCCCGGCTGCACATCTATTCCAGCATCTGGTCCATCCCCGTGCCGGCGCGCGGCCCGGTTTCGATCCGGGGCGCCACACCCATTACGACCGGCAACGAATCCATCGAGGCGGTCAAGGTGTCCCCCGATGGCCGCTGGCTGGTGTTCGACTCCGATCGCGACGGCAATGCGGACCTGTACGTCATGCCGGCAACCGGCGGCGAGGCCCGGCAGCTCACCACCGACTCCGCCAGCGACTACAGCGCCGACTGGTCGCCCGATGGTCGTGAGATCGTCTTCCATTCGTTGCGGAACGGCAACCGCGACGTCTACACGGTCGGATTCGACGGCACCGGACTCACCCGGCGCACCTCATCCGCGGACGAGGAGCTCGACCCCGGCTGGTCGCCGGATGGACGGTCCCTCCTGTACCAGGTGTTCGGCGAATCGTCCAAACAGGGGTTTGCGGTTCTGGGAGTGGCGGGCGGCGCGCCGAAGTTTCTCCGGGTTCCCGGCGGAGATTTCGCCCGGTGGACGCCGGACGGGATGGGGTTCGTGTATCACGCGTCGGACGGGCTCCGGCTCCGCCGCATCGACAGCGGCGCCGACAGCCTGCTGGTCTCCAACGCGGCGATCGGGGCGGAAGCGTTCTACGCGGCATGGTCGCCGGATGGCGCCCGTCTCTACTATATGGCGCGGTCGCCCAAGGGCTGGTCGATTCGTGCGATGCCCGCGGCCGGCGGCGTCGGGACGACGCTGGTGGACTTCGATGATCCCGCGCGGCAGCATATTAAGTACGGATTCGCAACGGATGGAAAGACATTCTACTTCACGATGGGCGCGCCCGAGAGCGACATCTGGGTGGCGGATCTGACGAAGCCGTGACGCTGACACCACCGGACGGCCTGCGCGATGCCCTCGCCGACCGCTACGCACTCGACCGCGAGCTGGGCCACGGTGGCATGGCCACCGTCTACCTGGCCCACGACCTCAAGCACGACCGCCAGGTCGCCGTCAAGGTCCTCCGCCCCGAGCTCGCCGCCGTCCTCGGCGCCGAGCGGTTCCTGGCCGAGATCCGCGTCACCGCCAACCTGCAGCACCCCAACCTGCTGCCGCTGTTCGACTCGGGTCAGGCCGGCCGCTTCCTTTATTACGTCATGCCCTACGTCGAGGGCGAGACGCTCCGCGCCCGGCTCGAGCGCGAGCGTCAGCTCCCGCTGGACGAGACCATCCGCCTGGTGACCCTGCTCGGCAACGCCCTGGCCTACGCGCACGCCCGCGGCGTCATCCACCGCGACCTCAAGCCCGAGAACATCCTCCTCCAGTCGGGCCAGCCGGTGATCGCCGACTTCGGCATCGCGCTCGCCGTCGCCCAGGCCGGCGGACCCCGCGTCACCGAGACCGGCCTCTCCGTCGGCACACCGCACTACATGAGCCCCGAGCAGGCCGCCGCCGAGCGCGAGATCGACGCCCGGTCCGACCAGTACGCCCTGGCGGCCGTGACCTACGAGATGCTCTCGGGCGAGCCGCCCCATACCGGCCCCACGGCGCAGGCGGTCATCGCCCGGCTCATGACCGAGCCGGTCCGAAGCCTCCGCGCCACCCGGCCCGGCGTGTCGGTCGAGGTGGACCGCGCGGTGAACCGCGCGCTGGCCAAATCGGCCGCCGACCGCTTCGCCTCCGTAGTCGACTTCGTCGCCGCGCTCACCGGACGCGCAGATCAGGCCCCGGATCGGTCAGGCCGGCGCGTGCCACGCCGGCTGCTCATCCCGGCCGCGGTCCTTGCGATCGCGCTGGCGGTGTTCGGCGTCAGCCGCCTGCGACGCGGCGGTCACGCGGGCGTAGCCGGGCCGAGCGACAATCTCCGCGTGGTGGCCGTCCTCCCGTTCCGCAACCTCTCCCGCGACACCGCGCAGCAGTACTTCAGCGCGGGGATGACGGAGGAGATCGCCACCCAGCTCTCCCGCGTCGCCGCGCTGCGCGTGCTGAGCCGCGCGGCCACGGCGCAGTACGATACCGTGGGCGACCGGCTCCAGCGGATGTCACGCGAGATGGGTGTGGGCAGCGTGGTGGACGGGAGCGTGCGGCTGGCCGGCGACCGGGTCCGCATCGCGGTCGAGCTGACCAGCGTGCGGACCGGCCAGGCGCTCTGGTCGGAGCAGTACGACCGCGAGCTCTCCGACCTGTTCGCCGTGCAGGACGACGTCGCCCACAAGGTCACGACCGCACTCCAGGCCCGGCTCACGCCCGCCGAGGCGAAGCGGGTGGCCCACGCCCCGACCTCGAACATGGAGGCGTACCGCCTCTATCTGCGGGCCCAGGACATGAACCCCGTCCAGCGCGCCTCGAACGCCGCCCGCGCCGAGGTGCTGCGGCAGGCCATCGCGCTCGACTCGGGGTTCGCCGAGGCCTGGGCTCAGCTCGCGCGGAACCAGATGTTCCGGAGTGTGGCGGGCGAGCGGATCTACACCGACTCCGGGTTCATCGCCGCGCGAAAGGCCGTCGCGCTCGACCCCGAGCTGGCCGATGGCTGGTTCGCGCTCGGCGACCTGGAGAGCATCGTCTTCAAGCTGTCCGATGCCCGGCGCGCCTACCTCAAGGCCCTGGCGCTGAACCCGAGCCACGGCGGCGCCATGGCCGACCTGGCCAATGTCTACGTCGCTCTCGGGCGGTACGATGAAGCGCTGGACTGGTCGCTGCGCAACCAGCAGCTCGATCCGACCCAGTCCCACGGCCCCTACCATGTCGCCCTCGGCCTGATGCCTCTCGATGACGACTCGGCCGCGAGTCGGTTCCTGCTGGCCGCCGAGCGGCGGTTCCCGGCCGAGCCCAGGATCCAGGTACTGCTGGGCTGGCTCGACCAGCGACGCGGGCTCAACCAGGCGGCGCTGGAGCGGATGCGGCGCATGGTGCGGAACGATCCCGACAACACCGAGCTACCGCCGAACCTGGCCGAGCTGGCGGTGGTGGTGGACGCCCCCGACGCCGAGCAGCTCATCGAGCCCCTGGCGCGGCAGGATCCCGAGGCCGCCGGACAGATGTTCCCCGAGTCGCTCCGGTCGCTCTATGCCCTGACCCTCCATCGTCGGGGCGACACCCGTCGGGCCGCCGAGCTGTGGCAGGCATCGGCCGCCGCGGCGCAGCGACGTATCGATGACGGCGAGGAGAGCTACAACGCTCCGATGGAGCTGGCCGCCATCAGCGCGATCGAGGGGCACACCGATGCGGCGCTCGGATGGCTCGACCGCGGTTACCGGGCCGGATGGAAGGATGCCCGCCTCCTGAATCTCGATCCGTTCTTCGCGTCGGTGCGCCGCGAGCCCCGGTATCAGGCCGCGGTCACAGCCATGACGCAGGACGTCGCGGAAATGCGGAGGCACGCGGCGGCCGCGCATCCATCGCTGTTCGGTCTGCCGGCATCGGCGGGACGCTGATCGCGGGTTCAGCCGCAACTTGAATTCATAACCGGCCAAGCACCTCCCTCCACTCCTGCTCCACCCCCGCCCGCTCTATCCAGCCGTCGAGCGTCGCCTGGTCGATGAGCGCGCGACTCACCCGGAGCATT